>JBPBQN010000092.1:0-18890 GCA_050954865.1 Janthinobacterium lividum
GCGCAAGCCATTGCGCCGGGCACTCAACAAAACAGAATTGTTTTTCAGGAAGTTTTTTAGCGATAATCATCTGGTAAAAACCTATCCAAAAAGCATGGCTGCCAAAAATGTGCGCGTAAACAGCGATATTGGGATGGAAGATAAAAACTTCAACCCAAAAAACTGGCAGCTAACGGTTCAAAAACACAATGGCGAAAAGTTACAGATCAACATTGATCAAATTAAAGCTTTGCCTAAAACCGAGCTGGTTTTTGATTTTAAATGTGTGGAAGGCTGGGACCAGATACAGCATTGGGGTGGCGTAAAATTTGCCGATTTTATCAGTCATTTTGGTTTAGAAGATCAAACTAAAATGCCGTATATTGGAATGGAAACACCTGATGGCAAGTATTATGTAGGTTTGGAAACCGAAAGCGCGCTGCATCCGCAAACGTTGCTGGTTTACGAAATGAACGGCCAGCCGATTGCGCCGGAGCATGGCGCGCCGTTGCGACTGATCGTTCCGGTAAAATACGGCATCAAAAGTTTGAAACGCATCGGCAGCATTTCCTTCAGCCCAAAACGCCCGCGCGATTACTGGGCCGAGCAGGGTTATGATTATTATTCGGGTTTGTAGTTTTATGCGGATGCTTCTTTTATCGACCTGAATTTGGGTAATTTTAGAAGTGATTCATCGCATTAATCACAAAACAAAATTTACAAGTATAAAAAAAGCAAAATGTTACTATTGGTTATTTACCAGTTTTTGCGCCCGGTATAAATTATCTGTTGATTGCAAAATTTTGTCTTTCAGTTTAGGATTATAAGCAGGATGATTAGCCAGAAAAGTTTTTACAACCTGATAAGCTTCTTTGCTCTGATAACTTCCAAAAATTGATCCCAGCCACGATTGAGGGAAAAACACATCACCGGTTTTCTGGATTTCTTTTACCAGTTCTAAACTTTCCGGAAGATATTTTACAGAAGTATTTTGCCGCAACGGATGGTTTAAATAAGATAAAGCTGTAGTTACGGAAGCTTCTTTTTGCCTGTTTTTGCGTTCTTTTAAGCTGTTAAAAAACGCATCTCGTTCCTGCACATTCAAAGATAAAGCCGGCATTAAAAATGCTAATCTTTCTTTCCGGTCAACATTTTTGATCCGTGCTTCCTGTTGTTTCAAAACAGAAGTTACCGTATCACTTTTTAAAGCAATGGTAAGCGCAAGCGAAGTGTAATCATCTTCTGTAAGCTTAATTCCTGCAGGCAGCTGCTGTTTTTGCCAGATGTTATACAGGTTCGTTTTTGCTTCGGAAGTTAAACCGATATCCTGATAAGCTTTAAACAATATCTTTTTGTTGTTGGCTAAAGTTTGTTCTTGCATCGCATTCCATAAGTTCTGTTCCAGTTCTTTTACAGCATTTTGTCTGGCTGATGACGGTAAAAATTCCCAGTAAATTGTACCGATATAACCCGTCAGCAACCTTAAATTCATTTCATTTTTTTCCAGCAACAAGCCTTTCTGAAACTGCATTAAAAGTTCATCCGGTTTAAAATATCTTCCTGAAAGCATATTTTCATAAGAAGTGATGTAAGCAGATGCGCGCTGCAACGGACTTTCCAAATGGTATAACGGAGCAATGCTGTTTTTATCGACCGAAAACAGACCGTAACCCATGCCATCAGCATTAAACAAAATAAAAGCAGGTTTGGCCAATCCTGATGCTTCTTTTAGCACTACTTTTTCCTGGTTCATATTTACCGGAATAACTTTGCTGTGATCCGCATAAACCAAAGTAACCTGAAAAGCTTGCGGCCAAATGCGCTTTGCGCCTGTTTCCGGATGCTGTGTAAGCGTTAAATTATTGATATTATTTCCGCTGTAACTTACCTGATAATCGAAAACTGGTCTGCCTGGCTGGTTTACCCAAACCTTGTTCCAATCGTACAAATTTTCCTTCGTGTATTTACTTAAAATCGCAATCAGATCAGGCCAGGTTGCGTTGCTGTAAGCATATTTTTTCAGGTATTCTCGGATGCCTTTTTGAAAGTTTTCCTTACCCATCAGCAATTCCAGTTGCCGCATCATAATTGGCGCTTTATGGTAGATGATGTTGCCGTACAAAGAACCGGCATCCTGCAGATTATCAAGCTGTTGCCGGATTGGATTGGCGCCTTGCGTACGATCAACGCCATAAGCTGCCGGATAATGATCCAGCAGAAACTTCAGGTTGAATGTTTCGCTGCCCATCATCTTTTCGGTTACTTTATCGGCCATAAAGTTGGCGAAAACCTCTTTCATCCACACATCATTAAACCATTGCATCGTAACCAAATCGCCAAACCACATGTGCGCAGTTTCGTGCGAAATGAGGTTGGAACGGGCAATAAACTGATCTTTAGTTGCGCCTTCATCTAAAAACAAACTTGATGCTTTGTACTGCACTTCGCCGGGATGTTCCATGCCGCCAAATTGAAAATCAGGAATGGCTATAAAACCAACTTTTTGAAACGGAAATTTTAGAGTGGTCCAGTTTTCCAAAAAATCAATAGCGTTTTTATGGGCGATAAAAATGGAATCAACGCTGAGTTTGATTTTGACTGAATCTGTTTCGCGATGTAAAAATTCTGCAGAACGATTGCCAACCATTTGCTTAACATCGGTGTATTTTCCTGCGGTGAAAGAGAAAAGGTAAGTTGGTAATTTATCGGAATTAGCAAAATGATAAGTTGTGCGCTGATTGTTTACGACAGAATCTTTTTTTACAGCGTTGGCCAAAACTTTCCAATCAATAGGAACTTGCAAAGTTAGCTGGAAATTAGCTTTCAGATCAGGCTGATCAAAGCAAGGAAAAACGGTACGCGCACGATCCGGCACAAAAAGTGCGTATAAATAATCATTATTTCTGTTGAGCGACTGATCTCCTGCTGTAAACTGAAGTTTAATTTGATTGATTCCGGCGTGCAACTCTAACTGATCGAGCAGCAAATGTCCGTCCTTCAAATTAACCGTGCTGTTTTTACCGTTAATTTCTATCGCTTTTACATGATCAATACTTTGTTTAAAATCCAGCTGCAAAGGCTGATTCACGGCCGAAAGATTAAAGTTGATTTGCTCGGTTGCCACAATAGCTTTACTTTTTTCGGAAGGAATATTAAAGTTAAGCTCGTATTGAATATTGCTGATTACTGAACGCCGGTAAGTCGCTAACTCCAAAGAAACGCCGGATTCTACAGCAACTGGTTTAAGCTTTTGCTGTGCGAAAGTGTTTTCACCCAAACCCAACACCAAAAAAACACCGATAAAAGAAGCATTCAAGGATAACAATTTCATATAAAATTCAAGGTTTGATCAGTTGTAAAATAACACCGTAACTCATCCAGGCCATTGTAGCAACAACTAAAACGCCTAACACGGTTAACCAAAGCGGCTGTTTATAACTGGATATTATTTTAGAACGATAAGCGGCAATCAGCATAATACCTAAGGAAATTGGCAAGATAAAACCGTTGATTGCACCAACAGTCAGCAAGATTTTAACCGGTTTGCCAATCATTAAAAAAATCAGTGTTGAAACGATGATAAAGCCGATGATGATTTGCCGGTTAAATTTCAGGATAAAAGGATGAAAACTTTTGATAAATGAAACCGACGTATAAGCAGAACCGACCACGGAAGAAATTCCTGCCGACCACATTACCAAACCAAAAAGTTTATATCCAAATGCACCGGCTGCCAGTTGAAATACCGAAGCAGCCGGATTTGCAGGATCTAATTTTCCGCCGGCACTAACTACGCCTAAAGCGGCAACAAACAACAAAATACGCATTAAAGAAGCCAGCCCAACGGCACTTAATGCGCCTTTATTAATTGCCGGAAGATTTTGCTGTCCGGTTAAGCCAGCGTCCAGCAAACGATGCGCACCTGCAAAAGTGATGTAACCGCCAACGGTTCCGCCAACAATGGTTAGCACGGCAACAAAGCTGAAATGTGCAGGATTGGCGGATCGAATTACCGCTTCAGCCAGCGGCGGTTTACTGATATAGGCGATAAACAGCGCAAGCAGGATTTTGAGTCCGCCCATGGTTTTGGCAAATAAATCCATTGCTTTTCCGGCTTCTTTGTAAATAAAAATTCCGATGGCCATGATGGCACTCATCACCGCGCCCTGGCCAACACTTATGCCAAACAATACGTTCAAACCTAAACCGGCACCGGCAATATTACCGATATTGAAAGCCATTCCGCCCAAAAAAACCAGGAAGGAAATAAAATAACCCAAACCCGGAAAAACTTGGTTGGCAATATCCTGCGCAGGCTGATCAGCAACGGCAATAACGCGCCAGATGTTTAGCTGCGCAATGGCATCCAGCACAACAGAAAGCAAGATCACGAAGCCAAAGCTCGCGCCCAATTGCGCGGTAAAAACAGCTGTTTGCGTTAAAAATCCCGGACCGATTGCCGAAGTAGCCATCAAAAAGGCGGCACCAACTAAAACGCTCCAGTTGTATTTTTTGGTCATAAACCAGGTGCTTTTATGCTGATGCCTTCGCTTTTTAATTTCGCATTGATCGTTTTGGCAAACTCCACGGCGTGCGCGCCATCACCATGCAAACATAAAGTTTCGGCTTTTAGCGGGATGCTTTTTTTATCGACCGAAATTACCTGTTGCTGCTGCACCATCAGCATCACCTGATCGATGGATTGCTGTTCCTCCAAAATCATCGCATTGCTTTGATTACGAGGCGTTAACGAGCCATCATTCTGATAAGTGCGATCTGCAAAAACCTCGGATGCTGTTTTTATCCCTGCTTTTTTCGCGGCGGAAATCATTTCACTTCCAGCTAAACCATAAAGGATCAAGTCAGCATCAAAATCATGTACCGCTTGTACAATTGCTTTTGCCAGGTTTGCATCTTTTGCAGCCATATTATACAAAGCACCATGTGCTTTAACGTGATGTAGTTTGCCGTGGGCTGCTTTTACAAATCCATACAAAGCACCAATCTGGTAAAGCGTAATCTGGTAAGCTTCGTTAGCAGAAATTTTCATTTCGCGCCGGCCAAATCCTTGCAAATCTGGTAAACCAGGATGCGCTCCTATTGCAACGCCTTTTTTTATGGCCATGAAAACAGTATGCTGCATTACCTGCGGGTCGCCGGCATGAAAACCGCAGGCAATGTTGGCAGAAGTAATAAAATCAAACAGGGTTTCATCGTTGGGCATCGGATAGTTTCCGAAGGCTTCACCCATATCACAGTTTAAGTCGATTTCTTGCATAATCTATTGATTACTTGCAACTTGGTATCGAATTGCAATCGTTAGTTTTTTCAGTTGTTGTTCCCGTTCAAAATACAGCAATTCGGCTTCCCGACGGCATATTTCTTTAAAAAATAACTCATCTCCCGGATTTAGCTGCGCGCATAAAGGCAAATCAACAGCTACAACTTGTGCAATGCGCGGATAGCCGCCGGTTGTTTGGCAATCAGCCATCAACAAAATCATGCTGCCGTTGCCGGTAACCTGTATCATGCCGGGTGCAACGGCTGTTGAAAGTAATTCTTTTTTTGTTAGCGAATTGATGCTGATACCTTCTAAATGATAACCCATCCGGTTGCTGCGCAAACTTAATTTATAAGGAGAAGATAGAAAATCAATGATCGAACGGCCATTAAACCAGTTAAATTCCTGGGCAGGTACTACTCGGATCAGCTTTTGGTTAACCGGTAAAAACAGTTGCCTTGCGATGCTCCATTCGGGATAGTTAATTTTATCGCCTTGTAATTTCTCCCATATTTTTTTTGCTGTTTCTGCGGATGAATTACAGTTGCGCAATGTATCGCCCGACTGCAATTGTCGGCCTTGCAAACCACCAAAAGAAGCGGTGAGATAAGTGCTTCGGCTGCCCAATATTTCCGGCACGTCCCAGCCGCCGGAAACCGCTAAATAAGTGCGGCTTCCTTTCGGGTTTTTGATTAAACGGATTACTGTTCCGGCAGGAATAAAAACTGGTTTATCGGAAGGTAAATCTAAATTTTCAGCTTTAAAAATCGCACCGTCTCCTGCATAAGCGATCAGGATATTCGTTTCAGCTTCAAATTCGGCATTGGCATACGTAAATTCTATAACGGCAGCATTATCTTCGTTTCCAACAGCTTTATTGGCAATTTTTGCAGATAACGTATCCATCACACCGGAAATGGGAACGGCATCAGAAAGATAAAGATGCCTGCCCAAATCCTGTATCGTACTAAAAATTCCGGGTTTGATGAGGCTGATCTGCATTTTCTTTATAGCTGCAACTGATATTCCTGATCGGTAATCGGCTTAAAAACCACCAAGTCGCCCGCTTTCAATAATGCCGGAGAAGATTTCCGGACATCGAACAATTGCAATGGCGTGCGGCCGATAATTTGCCAGCCGCCAGGTGTTTCTAACGGATAAATGCCTGTTTGGCCGCCGGCAATACCAACCGAACCAGCCGGCACTGCTTTTCGTGGCGTTGATTTTCGTGGTGTTGAAAGCAGCGCTGACATACCGCCAAGATAAGCAAAGCCGGGAACAAAGCCAATCATATAAACCTGGTAAACAGCTGAAGAATGTAAGGTGATTACTTCATTTGTTGTTAAATTATTCCGTTTGGCTACTTCCTCCAGATCCGGCCCAAAAGAATTGCCGTAGCAAACCGGTATGGATACTGTTTTTATCGTACTTTTTTTGTCATCACCTGTTCCGCTTTTTAATTGCGTGATGTATGCCGATACTTTTTCAAAACAATCATGGCCCGGCAAACCTGATTTAATTACTTGCACCGGATCGAAAAAAACACTCAAAGTGGTGTAAGCCGGAACGGTGGTGCGGAAGCCGGGAAAAGGATTTTGATGAATAAGCTTATTTAAACGCCTAAGCTGATCTAAAATATTCTGCCTGATTTCCTGTCCAAACTCAAGCGTAATGGCTTGTTCATTTAGGTAATAGATTGTAAAGTTATCGTCCACAACAGCCAGATTTTACTATGCTTCTTTTATCGACCTAAATTTGGGTAATTTTTATCGCCTCAACCATAAACAAAATTTACTGGCATAAAAGAAGCATGTATATTTTCGACAGAAATTTAAACAGGTTCTGATAGCAGAATATAACGATCAGATTTCCTTTACATTATCCAACGTTATCCAGCCGGAATTGCCGTTGGAGAGTTCAATTTCGATCCATTTTCCGTTTTGCTGATTCACATCAACTTTAGTGCCTTCGTGCATTACAAAAAGCGGTTTGGCATTGGCATCCGGAGAACTTTTTACCACAACCGAATTGCTGAAAATGATGGCCTGATGATGTTCGTTAAAATAATTTACCTGTCGGTTGGCCATAAAAATAGTGATGATTCCAATCAGGATAATTAAAATACCTGTGTAAAAGAAGCTTTTTTTGAGAATTACGATGCTTGAAAACAGATAGGCGATCAGCAACAAAAATCCGCTTAAAAACAAAATCGTGCTTAGTACCGCAAGCGTATTTACCGGCAAAGCCAGAATAAAACTTTGCCACCAGCGGGTAACAAAAAACGCGGGCGGCGACTCTAATTTATCGGCAATTTTAAGGTTGGCAAACTGAATGTTGATGCTGATGTCTTTATCATTCGGTGCCAGTTTGCGGGCTTTTTCATAATAAAGAATAGCCGAAGCCATATCATCCAGTTTATAATAAGCGTTGCCCGTGTTAAAATAAACCGCAGCTGATTTGTAACCTTCATTCAGCACTTGCTGATAGGTTTGTGCTGCCTGCTGATACTGTGCTTTCGCATATAATTGGTTGCCTTTTTGAAACAGTGCATTTGCAGGATTTTCAGCAAAAGAAAACAGTGGCAGCGCAAGCAACAGCCAGAACAGATGCTGTTTTAAGCGGTTAAATTTTATCCTCAATTTCATTGATTGTATTTTTAGCTTGATCAAATACCTGTTGCGATGATATGCCGGTAACCGGAGAAAAACGCGCCATTTCGCACAAATCCATCGTTTTAACCAGATGATTAATCGTTGGCTCATCCAAATTGCGGGTTTGCAACGCGGTAATGATGTTTTCTTTATTCTGATTAGCAATCGGGATGTTCAGCTTATCACCCAGATAACCGTACAAACCTTTTGTAAGTGCCTCATAAAAAGCAGCTTTGTTGCCAGTTGCCAGTTCTTTTTGAGCATTTGCCAGATGTTTGGCAGCCATTTTTCCGGCTCCTCTGCTTTTAACTTTCACCAGATCGCTGTTGTATTGCTGCATCCGTTTTCTGTAAAATACGGCTCCTCCCAATAAAACAGGTCCTAAAAGAAGCAATAGATGGTACCAGGCCGAACCATAAAAGCCTTCTCCATCTTTATATAAACCAGTTGCGGTGGTTTTTATATAACGAATATCGTTGCCCAGTAATTTAATATCCTGCTGCTCAGACGAATTAAACGCCGGAGCATTGGCCTGCGCATCGCCCTTGTTAACTTTAATGCCGAACGCTTTTCCTTGCAGCGTAATGTATTTTCGGGTAGCCGGATTGAAATAAGTAAAATTGGCCGGATTCAGCATAAAATCGCCTTGATGCCGCGGGATCAGCAAATAGCTAAATTTCCGGCTTCCGGATACGCCATTAGAATCTGTGGTAATACGGTCGGTTGTTTTAGGATCGTATTTTTCAATATCTGCCGGCAACGTAATTTTAGGCGCATTAATTAAACTGAGGTTTCCGGTACCGGAAATTTCTGCCGTGTAATCAAGCGTTTCGTTGGCTTTTAGCGCTTTTTTATCGGCATCGGTATAAAGTGAAAACGAACCGACAGCACCACCAAAATCAGCTGGTTTTCCAGCAGTGGGCAATGCTATTGCATGGATGATAACCGCCTGACTTTTAGCTTTATAAGCAACATCCTGGTAATTATTATATACTTTGCCCAAAATATTAACTGCCGGAAGTGGCAAACGCACGCCAAAACTAACAGACAACGGATCGATGGAAAGATCACCGGCATGTTGCGGGAAAAGTATGCTTTGCTTAATCGTGGTTACGTTGTAGCGCAAACCTTTGTAAACCTCACTTTTCCAGGGTGCATTAGTTTTGCTAACCACATCCTGGTTCCAAAAACCGTTAAGTTCCGGCGCTTTATCCGGCTGTCCGCCCAAAATATCTACACGCGTGTATATTTTGTAATTTACTTTGATCTGCTCGCCCACATAAGCATTCGTTTTATCAACCACAGCCCGGATGAATATTTGCTTGGAGATGTCTTTGAAATCAGCTTTAGCCACACTTTCATCTGGTACAGCTACAGGTTGCTGGGATGGTTTTTGTACGGGCGGCGCCTGGCCTTTCACCGTTACTTTTACCGAGCCCGAAACCAAAGTATGTCCATTAATTACAATTGCAGCAGCATCAATCGTAAATGTTCCTTCTTTGGCAGCGGCCAAAATATAGCTGTAAGTAATGTTGAGGGTATTGCTGCCATTGATGGACGTCATATCAGAAGCCATATTCGGGCCAGATATCACCTGGAAATTATTAAAATTAGGCGGCGTAAAATGCGTGCCGCCAGCATTCATCGAAAAATCAACCTCAAACTGCTCGCCAACGCCAACATTGCTTTTGCTTACCGAAGAAGTAAATTTCTGGGCAAACAACAGCGTGGCACAAAGCATTAAAATTGATACTATACCAAATCGTTTTTTCATTTATATATTGAAACGGTAACCGTTTTTCTAAAGTTTTATACAGGTTTTCTGCCGATGCTTCTTTTATCGGCCTAAAATCCATTTGATTTTGATCCTGCTGATCGCACCAAAATTTATACGATAAAAGAAGCATCCTCCATTTAAACCGTTTTCAAAATAGCATTACCAATCTTTCTGTATACGCGCCTGGCCACCTTGCAGCTTTTTGTTTTTCAGCTTATCCTGCGTGCCTTGTTCCTGATTGTTCAGTGCATCCAACATCCGCTGGGCATCATCTTTAGAAATGCCGTTGGGTTGCGGTTGTTCTTTTTTGTCCTGATCTTTCTTGTCCTGATTCGGGTTTTGGTTTGGATTATTTTTATCCTGGCCTTTTTTATCCTGATCCTTCTTGTCCTGATTTTTTTTATTCTGGTCTTTTTTGTCCTGGTTATTTTTATTCTGCTGATTTTGATTATTCTGTTGATTCTGCTTGTTCTGCTGCTGCTGTTTCTTCAACATTTCCTGCGCATAAGACAAGTTGTAACGTGTGGCATCATCTGCCGGATTATTCAGCAATGATTTTTTGTAAGCATCGATGCTTTCCTGATACTTTTTGGTTTCCAACATCGAATTGCCCAGATTATGATAAGCCCTGGCTTTTACCGATGAATTGGTTGCCGCTGAAGCAATATCCGTAAAGTTTTTGGCTGCGTTATCAAACTTTTTCTGCTTGTACAAAGCATCACCCAAATTAAAATTGCTGGTTACGTTTTCGTTCTTTTTTGCAACAGCTTTGCGGTAATTGAGTTCTGCTTCTTTAAATTTTTTCTGCTCGTAAAGTTGGTTGCCCTGATGAATCAGGCTGTTTGCATCCTGCGCAAAAAGCATGGAAACGTTCAAAATCAGGATTAGAGTAAAAACGACCTGTTTCATGGCTTATTAATTTCAAACAACTTTAAGCGGCTCATTCTCAGGCTTTTTCTGCTGGAGATAAAAAACTCTGCTACAAGCAGCAGCAAAGCAATCGCCAGGAAAAACTGAAAGCGATCTTCGTAGTCTTTAAATGATTTGGCGTTATAAGTTTTTTGCTGCATTTTATGTACCTGATCCATCACGATGCCCAAACCGCTGTTGGCACTGGTAGCCCTGATGTAAACGCCGCTGCCGGCTACTGCAATTTCCTTACACATATCTTCATTCAATTTGCTGATAACGGTATGCCCGGCGCTATCCAGATGAAAGCCGGCCTGTTTGCCATTATCGTAAATTGGTACCGGTGCGCCCTGCGGAGAACCGAAGCCAATTACATGAATGGCAACGCCTTTTTCGCGCGCTGCTTTTGCTGCTGCAACCGCATCATCTTCGTGGTTTTCGCCATCGGTCATTAAAATCATAGCTTTGCTGGTGCCATCTTTAAAATCAAAGGATTTGATGCCCATATCAATTGCCGCACCAATTGCTGTACCCTGAACCGGAACGATGCCCGTATTAATGGTGTTTAAAAACAGCTTGGCGGCAGAATAATCGGTTGTAACCGGCATTTGCACATAAGCCTGTCCGGCAAAAACAATAATGCCAATACGGTCATCATGCAGGTTATTAATGAGTTGCGATAGTGCGGCTTTGGCATTTTCAAGGCGGTTTGGAGCGAAATCTTTTGATAACATGCTGTTGGATACATCCAGCAAAATTATCAGATCAGCACCTTTTCGTTTCACTTCATCAACATGTGTTCCTACCTGCGGGCCAGCCAAACCAATAATCAGCAGCATGTAAGCCACTATAAAAAGTGCAAATTTAAGTGCCGGCCTTGAAAAGGAAACATTTGGTATAATTTTGCTGATAATTCCTTGATCGCCAAAAGCTGCCAATGCTTTTTTCTTCCAGCGGCGTATCCACAAAAATGCAATAATCAATAGCGGCACAAGCAACAAGGCCCATAAAAAATGTGCATTTGCGAAACGTAGCATCAGTTAAAAACTCCTTTAAAAACAGTATTGTTCAATGTAAATTCAAGTGATAACAGCAACAATGCCAAGATGGCGAAAGGCAGATAACGCTCCGTTTTTTTGTGATATCGGGTAACTGCTATTTTTACTTTTTCGAGCTTGTCAATCTGCTCATAAATCTGCGTTAGTTCGTTGTTGTTTCTGGCCCGGAAATATTTTCCGCCGGTTAAATTGGCTATTTTATTCAGCGTATTTTCATCCACATCCACCGGAACCATCTGGTAATGTGTATTGCCAAACTGATCTTTAAACGGATAGCGTGCCGAGCCATTTGTGCCAATGCCCACCGTATAAACCCTGATATTAAACTGTTTGGCAATTTGTGCAGCCGTTATCGGCGGGATAGAACCTTTGTTGTTTACACCGTCCGTCAGCAGGATAACCACTTTACTTTTTGCTTCGCTGTCTTTCAACCGATTTACAGCTGTGGCCAAACCCATTCCCAGCGCAGTTCCGTCATCAATCATTCCGTTTTTAATATCCGCAAAAAGATTAATCAGCACATCATGATCAATGGTTAACGGACATTGTGTAAAACTTTCGCCACTAAAAATAACCAAACCAATGCGATCATCAGGCCTGGCTTTGATAAAACTGATGGCAATATTTTTACCGGCTTCCAAACGGTTTGGGCTGAAATCTTCTGCCAGCATACTGCCCGAAATATCCGTTGCAATCATGATATCAATGCCTTCGGTGGTTTCATTCTGAAAGCTGAAAGCAGATTGCGGACGTGCCAGTGCCACAATAAAAGCTGTAAACGCCAAACATCGCAGTACAAAACCAGTGTGCCTGAAAATGGGCAGATAACTTTTTGGGGCAGAAGCAAAACTTTTTAGGGTAGATAAGCCAAGCGTGCCCTGCAATTGCCGGTTGCGCCAGTAATAGTAAGCGAGCATTGCCGGAATGAGAAGCAGCAGCCAAAAAAATCCGGGATTGGCAAATTCTATTTCACGAAACCAGTTCATTCAGTTGGTTCCTCCTTTTGTGTAATTGGTTCGGGCTGATGCTTCGTTTGCTGGATAAAATTTATCGCCTCATCCATGCTTTGCTCATTTTCCAATGCTTGCGGTTTTTGCTTGGCAAATTTTACCAAATCGGCAAGTGTTAGCAATTGCCTTAGTTTGGTGCTGTTTTCCTGCGGGATTTCCTTGTTTTGCAAACTTTCAACTAGCTCATCCGTGGTTTGCTCGTGTGCTTTTACGTGGTATCTTTTCTCCAAATATTCGCGCAGTATATCTGTTAATTCACTGTAATATAATTTTACCTGATCTTGCTGCCACAGTTTTTTATTGCGCAGCTCATTCAGTTTATTTAAGGCAATCTGATCCGCAGAAAGAACCGGAGCTGCCATAATTGGAGCTGCAATTTTTGGCCGGTTTTTATAGTAATAAACAATTCCGCCGATCAGCAAAATCAACCCAAGCGTAATCAAAACCGCCAGCCAATGATCTTTTAGCCAATCCCAAAAAGTGTAGGAAACTGCCAGCGGCTGCTTGATATCATAAAAAGTTTTAGTGGTATCTACCGGAACTGCTTTTACCTGCAAAGTTACTGTGCCGGTTTTAAAACTGTCGGTTTTGGTGCGAAAGGTAAACTGCGGCAACGTGTAAACGCCGGCATCAAAAGAAGTTACGGCATAACTGTGCGTAACTGTTTCAAAATTTGGGTTTTTTGGGTCGATAGCTGTATCTGCTTTTAAACTTTTTACCAGCTGCACCTTACCGATGCTATCCACCAGCTGCGGAAAAGTAATTAGTGTTTTCAGCGGCATACGGGCAGAAACGTGCAGTAGCGTTTGTCCGCCGATAGGTATTGAAACCCGATCCAGCCTACTATCAGCCTGTATATTTTGTGCATCTGCCTGGCCAAAACCGATCAGCACAAAAATAAAAACCAAGGTCAGCCTGTGTAAATTAAGGATGTGAAAATTCAGCATACTTCTTTTAGGCATGTATTTTCAGGTTGATTTTTATTCGGTAAAAGAAGCATTGCATCAAAATAATTTTGGGTTGATAAAAGAAGTATATCCATTAAGCGAACAAATTTAAACAAGCGCGAAGCTAAATTATTGCTTACTATCCAAGATGTTACCGTTTGCTCTCCCGTTTTTTAAACAGCGTCATCAATGGTTTAACGTAGGATTCATGCGTGCCGATGCTGGTAAAATCAACACCAGATTTGCTGAAAGTCTCTTTTAAACGCGCATTTCTTTCCAATCCGGCGTTTTTGTAAGCCTTCCGCACCTCCTGATTATTGGTGTTGATCCATTGCAGTTCGCCGGTTTCTTCATCAACAATAGGGATCAATCCCAGATTCGGAAAGGTTTCTTCGTGCCGGTCGTACAATTTCAGGGCGATAATGTCATGCTTTTTGTTGGCTATTTTAAGCTGATCATCAAACGGGCTGCTGATAAAATCTGAGATGATAAAAGCAGTACTGCGTTTTTTAATTGCGCTGGTAAAATAACGCAGCGCTTCGGCTACATTTGTTCCTTTGTTTTCGGGCGAAAAATCAATCAACTCTCTGATAATCATTAAAATATGACTACGGCCTTTTTTCGGCGGAATGAATTTTTCAATTTTATCGCTGAAAAATATAACGCCCACTTTATCATTATTTTGGATGGCCGAGAAAGCCAGCACAGCGCATAATTCTGTCGCGATATCCTGTTTTTGCTGGATGATGGTACCAAAGTTTTCAGATCCGCTCACATCTACCAAAATCATCACGGTCATTTCGCGTTCTTCCTCAAAAACCTTCACATAAGGATGGTTGAATCTGGCCGTCACGTTCCAGTCGATGGTACGGATTTCGTCGCCAGGCTGATATTCGCGCACTTCGTTAAAAGCCATTCCCCGGCCCTTAAATGCAGAGTGATATTCGCCGGAAAACAAATGATTGCTCAGGCCGCGGGTTTTGATCTCGATCTTTCTGACTTTTTTCAGTAGTTCTTTGGTATCCTTTGCCATGGCGATTAAGGTACTTCGATAGCGTTTAAAATTCCGGTGATGATTTCTTCCGAAGTGATGTTTTCAGCTTCAGCCTCGTAAGTTAAACCAACGCGATGCCGTAAAACATCATGACAAATTGCGCGTACATCTTCCGGAATCACGTAGCCGCGCCGTTTAATAAAGGCATAAGCTTTTGCAGCCAAAGCCAGGTTGATGCTTGCTCTGGGCGATGCGCCGAAACCAATCAGGCTTTTATATTTTTCCAGTTTGTATTGCTCCGGAAAACGGGTGGCAAACACAATATCGATGATGTATTGCTCAATTTTTTCGTCCATATACACCTCGCGCACTACTTGGCGGGCTTTTAAAATATCTTCTGTTTTTACGATAGGATTGATTTTTGCAAAACCCTGTGCCGAGATATTAGCACGAACAATCCTTTTTTCATCCTCTTTGCTGGGATAACCGATAACTACTTTCAGCATAAAACGATCTACCTGCGCTTCGGGCAAGGGATAAGTTCCTTCCTGCTCAATCGGATTCTGGGTGGCCAGCACCAAAAATGGCTGCGGCAATTTAAACGTGTTATCACCGATGGTAACCTGACGTTCCTGCATGGCTTCGAGTAAAGCACTTTGCACCTTTGCGGGCGCACGGTTAATCTCATCAGCCAAAATAAAATTGGAAAAAAGCGGGCCTTTGCGCACTACAAATTCTTCCTTTTTCTGGTTGTAAATCATGGTGCCAATCAAATCTGCCGGCAACAGATCAGGCGTAAACTGAATACGACTAAAACCAGCATCAATTGCTTTTGATAAAGAGTTGATTGCCAATGTTTTGGCTAATCCTGGCACACCTTCCAGCAAAATATGTCCGTCTGCCAGTAAACCGATCAGCAAACGTTCAACCATAAACTTTTGACCTACAATTACTTTATCCATCTCCAGTTTCAACAGATCGATAAAGGCACTTTCCCGCTCAATCTTTTCATTAAGCTGCTGTATATCAGTTCCGAACAAGGGATTTCCGGCTACTGAATCAGGTGTAAGTTGCTGTATATCAGCATTAATATCTTCCATGACGCTTCGTTTTATGAGAAGCGTAAGTTAGAAATAGCTGAAATGTTTTGAAGAACTTTTTGAGATTAGATTTATGTTAAAATATGTTAAAGCTTGTTTAGATTATTGAATTGATACTCATGCTTCTTTTATCACCCAAAAAACACACAAGTTTTACACTTTTACTTATCATAAACCAAATTTACAGGCATAAAAGAAGCATGGTTAATTGGTGATGAAATAAGTTTTAAAACTGTTATCGTGATTAAATGAATGCGTAAAACATTCTTTTAAATCGCTAGTTCAAAAAGCAGTTAGTTATACTTTGAATTACAGCAATTATTTCAACAAGTAAATGCACATTATCTATATTAGCTGCAACGTACAAATTACCAGACTATAACCTTAATTAGGTTTTTTTATTACGATCCATATTACATTATGCAAGCTAAATTTACCGAGAAGAAATACGTTGTAACGCTTATTTTTGCCATTTCGCTTTTTATGTTGTGGGGCGTAGCCATTACCATGGGCGACGTACTGAACAAACACTTTCAAAATGTATTGAAGGTATCGAAAGCAAACTCCGGACTGGTACAGCTTTCTTTATTTGGTGCTTATGCCGTGATGGGTATTCCGGCCGGATTGGTGATGAAAAGATTTGGCTACAAAAACGGTGTTTTGTTTGGATTGGCACTTTATGCCATTGGTGCATTTTTATTTATACCGGCGGCAAATTCTTTTTCTTTCACGGCATTCCGGCTTGCCTTATTTGTACTGGCTTGCGGCTTGGCTACGCTGGAAGCGGTGGCTCATCCTTTTGTTGCGGCATTGGGCGATCAGCGTACCAGCGACCGGAGAATCAACCTGGCACATGCTTTTAATGGAATAGGAGCGGTATCTGGCCCGCAAATTGGCCGACATTTCTTTTTTACAGCTGCTGCCGGTACAGTAGTTGCTGCTGCCAGTCTTGATTCTGTAAAAACGCTATATATTATAATTGGCTGTGTTGTTGCCGGAGTAGGACTTGCATTTTCGTTTGTAAAAGTACCTCCGCTGAGTGATCCACACGATGCCACACCCGAAAACACGGAAGCAGCCTTAAACGAAGATACAGAACCGGCTAAAAAACTTTTTCAGCATAAACATTTTGTGTGGGCAGTTGTCGCACAGCTATTTAACGTGGCAGCACAAGGCGGCACGTGGGCCTTTTTTATCAATTACGGGCACGATGTAATGGGCTTTACCGATGCCACTGCGGCCAATTATTTTAGCCTGAGTATGCTGATGATGATGATCGGCCGTTTTACCGGAACTTATTTTATGCAGTTTGTGGCACCCAACAAGTTACTGGCTATTTATGCAGCTGCCAACATCCTAATGTGCCTGATTGTAACGCAAGCCTGGGGCTGGCCGTCTTTCATTGCCTTGCTGTTTGTTAATTTCTTTTTCAGTATCATGTTCCCCACTATTTTTAGCCTGGGACTTAAAAATCTGGGCCGCCATTCCCAGCTGGCATCTTCTTATATCACCATGGGCGTTGTTGGTGGCGCATTGATGCCTTATTTGATGGGCAAAATTGCCAATCATAACGTTGCTCACGCTTATTATTTACCTATTGTTTGTTACCTGATGGTTTGCCTGTTTGGTGCTCGTTTGTACAAAGTAGAGCAGCATAAAAAAGACGCACCTTATACAGCGGTATAAGGTGTATCTTTAAATTTGATTTGAAAGGAAATTATAATGCTTCTTTTATGCCTGTAAATTACGTTTCCATAAGGCAAATCGTTATAAATCAAAACAGAATTTCGCTGTTTTTAGGTGATAAAAGAAGCATGGTAAAATTTTAGAATCAAATTTAAACAGTATCAAACATATCAGACCAAGCTCCAATTTACAGGTTATTCTAAGTTTGCTTGTTTAAACAATTTATAAATCAATTTGGTTTCTTTATCTAATAGATCAAGCTGGTTTTCTAAATAAATTTTATCAAAAACAGTAACATAGTCAAAGGTCTTTGCCAGTTCTGCTATACCGTCCAGTCCTGCTGAAATTGCGGTTCCGTACAGCTTGTGTCCGGCCTGATTTATCTTTTGTACATTCTGCACTTTGATGAGTGTTTTTATGTTCAGTAGTGCCAGATCTAATTCGGTATGGGTTAAAGCAATTACCTCTTTCAATATTTCCTGTTCATCTCCAAAATGATCTTTCATCACCGCAATATCAAAATGAGAAAATGCTTTAGCGGGAGTGCTGCTGGCAGTGTTGCTGCTTGAAGGGACAGCCGAGCCAGGTTTTACAGGAAGCCAGGTACTGATCACCTGCATAAGCGTTTGTTCAACTACTGGTTTGGTTACAAAATCGCTCATACCAGCCTCCATACATCTGCCCCGTTCATTTTTCACATTTCCTGCTGTTAATGCAATAATTGGAATTTGTCCGGCCTTGTCTAAGTTTCTGATTGCGCGGGTGGCTTCATATCCATTCAATTCAGGCATCTGTACATCCATCAAAATTAGATCAGGAAGACTTTTTTCACAATATGCTACAGCCTCCCGTCCATTTTTTGCCTGAACGAGGCTGGCATTTGGTGCAATCCTGTTTAAAATTGTTATTGCCAGAAGCATATTTACCGGATTATCTTCTGCAATTAATATATTGGCATGATCTGCCATTACTTCTGGTAAAGCGTTTTTCTGTTCAGGCGTTACTACAACTTTCGTTTTATGCTGAAGGTGAGATAAGGCATGATAAATTTCCTGCATTTTAACCGGTTTGATTAACCGCTGGTTAACCTGCAGAATTTCAACTTTTTTGATCACCTGCTCATCATCTGATGAACTGGAAAGTAAGATAATAGGCTGCTCCTCTTTTGAAGGATAGAAATTTCCCCTGATTTTGGCTATCACTTCCAATCCGTCCATATACGGCATATTGTAATCCATTAAGATCACATCGAACTTCTGGCCTGCTCCCACAAGTTGCAGTGCTTCAAAACCATTTTTTGCTATGGTGCAATGGATGTTTTTCAATAACAGCATTTGGCTTAGTATCTCCCTGTTATTGTCATTATCATCCACCACTAAAACCTGTTTGATACGATCTAGGTGATCCCACTCAATTGGGTCGCTTTGCTGGGTTTTAACGGACAGATCAAAATAAAAGGTACTGCCAATTCCAACTGTGCTTTTTAGTTGTAGCTTGC
>JBPBQN010000093.1:0-18372 GCA_050954865.1 Janthinobacterium lividum
AATCAGCGCGGTTTAGGCTTTTCTGTTCAAACTTTTTTAATCGGGATTGGCGCTGTTGCCGGTTCGTGGCTGCCTTATATTTTTTCTGAATATATGGGAATATCTAAAATAGCAGATCAAAATCATATTCCAAACAACGTGCTTTTCTCTTTTTATACTGGAGCTGCAGTTTTGGTTGGCAGTTTGTTGTGGACGATTTTTACCACGAAAGAATATCCACCGGAAGAACAACTAACTTTTCAGCCAGAAACAACACAGGAAGAATCGAAAGGATTATCAGCTATATTTAAAGATTTTTTAAATATGCCTGCAACCATGCGCCAACTGGGATTGGTGCAGTTTTTTTCGTGGTTTGCCTTGTTTTCGATGTGGGTTTTTGCGGCGCCGGCCATTACGCAGCATGTATATCATGTGGCACCGAACGATACTTCTTCTGCAAAATTTGCAGATGCAGGCAACTGGGTTGGTATTTTATTTGGTACTTACAACGGCATTTCTGCAATTTATGCGCTGATGCTGCCTACGCTTTCCCGGCTCACCAGTCGTAAAATTACGCATGCTTTTTCCTTGATTATAGGCGGTGCAGGCTTGTTGTCCATCTTTTTTATCCAGGATCCAAAAATGCTGATCATTTCTATGATCGGTATTGGTTTGGCCTGGGGAAGTATTCTGGCAATGCCTTATGCTATTTTATCAGGCTCTATCCCGGCACAAAAAATGGGTGTTTACATGGGGATTTTTAATTTTTTTATCACACTGCCACAAATTATAAATGGTTTGTTTGGCGGCTTGATTGTAAAAGATCTTTTTGGCGGACACGCAATTTATGCCATTGTATTAGCTGGTTTGTTTATGTTTTGTGCAGCAATATCGGTATTGTTTATTCAGGATGAAAAAGACGTTGATTTTTCGCCGGAACTATAAACGGAGACAGCATTTTTTCGTTTTACAAAGCGGTAATTACCTTAAATTTTTTTGTGCAGATCATTTATTAAAATTTTCATTTTCAATTAGTTAAAATTTAAAAAGCTGATATTTTTTTTAAACATATGTTCCAACCCTAAATATTTATGCGGAGACTCCTTTTCTTTGTAGCCCAATTAAAAAAGAAGCTTTTTTTCCGATGCGAATCATCAGTACAAAAGCTTCTTTTTTAACTAAAACCAGTTAGTAAAACCAGTTTCAAGCCGATCAATTTATATAAAACAGATTGTTTTTAGCGTGTCTTATCAATAATTTTTGGATTGATATCAAATGAACATCAAATGTTTACGTATAAATTATATAGAGTATTAATAAAATAAATTGTGAGAACGATGATAATCAACCCAACGTGATTTGTATTTCGGAAGCGCAGCCATGCTTCTTTTATTAACCCAAATTATTGCTATTACGCCCAGCTTTTTTTCCTGCAAAAATTAGTTAAAAACCAGGAATTATAAACCAATTATAAACAAAGCCGAGTGCAGGCATTTTCAGTAATGCTTCTTTTACCGACTAAAAATTAACAATTAAATGAGAAAAAATTATTTTAAAAAGTATGTTCTGCTAAGTGCATTGCTGATGCTTTCGGCCTGGGCATTTGCACAAACCGGCAGTATTTCCGGCAAGGTAGTAGATGAGAAACAGCTATCATTGCCTGGCGCAAGTGTAACAGTTGACGGAACAACTTTAGGCGCAACCACCGATGTTGACGGTAATTACCGGATTACTGGTGTAAAAGCTGGCTCTGTTACCATTACAGCGCAGTTTGTGGGCTACAATGCAATTAAAAAAACCGTTACCGTTGGCAGCAATGCAAACATAACTGCGAATTTTCAGATGGCTGCATCAGCACAATCTCTAAACGAAGTGGTGGTGATTGGTTACGGTACGCAAACCCGTAAAGATGTAACTGGTGCAATTTCTACGGTTACTTCTAAAGATTTTCAGCAAGGTGCCATTACTTCACCCGGAGAATTGATTCAGGGAAAAGTTTCTGGTGTTTCTGTTACTACAAACAGCGGTTCACCAGGTGCAGGTACAACTATTCGTATCCGTCAGGGAGCTTCTTTAAATGCCAGCAATAATCCTTTAATTGTGATTGATGGTGTGCCGGTTAGTAACAATTCTATCTCTGGTGTTGCTGATCCGTTAAGTTTGATCAACCCAAATGATATTGAAACTTTTACGGTGCTAAAAGATGCTGCCTCTACCGCAATTTACGGTTCGCGTGCTTCAAATGGCGTTATTATTATTACTACTAAAAAAGGCACATCAGGTACACCAACGGTTAATTTTTCTACCAAGTTTTCTGTTGGAACAACAGAAGGCCGGTTAAATGTTTTAGATGGCGATCAAATTCGTGCATATGTAAAAGCGTATGATACCGCTAATGGTACCAATAAATCAGCTTTGTTAGGGACTGCAAATACCGATTGGCAAAGTCAGATTTATCAGCACGCTATCACAACGGATAACAACATAAGCATTTCCGGAACAACTAAAAATATTCCTTATCGTATTTCTGTTGGCTATTTAGATCAAACCGGAATTTTAAAAACAGATCATTTGCAACGCCCAACGCTTGCTTTACGATTGAGTCCGAAACTTTTGCATGATGATCTTAAATTAGATTTTAATGTAAACGGAAGTTATGCTAAAAGCCGGTTTGCAAATCAGGGTGCGATAGGTAATGCCGTTTCTTTTGATCCAACACAACCTGTTAGGGTTGCCGGTTCTCCCTGGAATGGTTATTACGAATGGTACAACACGCCCGGACTTGCTTCATCAGGTTTAAACCCGAACGCGCCACGCAATCCGTTGGGTACTTTAGAAGACGATAGCAATATTGGTGATACGTACAGAAGTTTTGGCAATTTTACTGCAGATTACCGTTTCCCGTTTTTAAAGGGATTACATGCAAACCTTAATTTAGGTTATGATGCTTCTAAAGGCGATGGTAGTGTTTTTATACCTGCAAATGCAGCACAAGCCAATACAACTTTGGGTTCAAGCTATGAATATCATCAAAAAAACATCAATACTACAGGCGAGTTTTACTTAAATTATACCAGTGATATCAAGCCTTTAAATAGCAATATCAATGTAACTGCCGGTTATGGTTATTACGATTTTTTAACTACTAACTTTAATTATCCGCGTTACAGTGCTGATGGAACACTAATTGCCGGAACTACACCTGTTTATGCTTTTGATAAGCCACGTTATACTTTGATCTCTTATTATAGCAGGTTGATTTATACGTTTGATTCTAAGTATATTTTTGCAGGTTCCATTCGTACAGATGGAGTTTCCAGATTTGCGCCAAATAATCGATGGGGAGTTTTCCCATCAGCCGCTTTTACCTGGAGAATGAGTGATGAAAACTTTCTGAAAAATTCAAAAACATTGTCTGATTTAAAATTGCGTTTGAGCTATGGTGTTACTGGGCAACAGGATGTAGCTGGTTTATATGGTTACTTACCAACGTATTCAATAGGTAGTAATTCAGCACAATATCAATTAGGTAATAACTATTATTATTTAAATACTCCAACGTATTATGATGCCAGCTTGAAATGGGAAACAACCGATGCTTTAAACGCAGGGTTTGATTTTGGATTCTTAAATCAACGGATCAGCGGTAGTGTAGATGCTTATTATAAAAATACTAAAGATTTATTATCAGCTGTTTATGTTCCGGCTGGGACTAACTTTACTAATCAGCTAACCACTAACGTTGGTAATATGACTAATAAGGGTATTGAGTTGAATTTAAATGGAATTGCTATAAAAACAAAAGATATCAACTGGAGTCTGAATTATAATATTGCTTATAACTTAAACAAAATTACTAACCTTTCTGCTACAGCAAACGACAATTCTATAGGAACGCCAGTAGGTGGAATTTCGGGTTATACTGGTGGCAACATTCAAATTCAGTCTGTTGGTTATTCTGCAAACAGTTTTTACGTATATAAACAGGTATATGATGCAAACGGAAAGCCATTAGAAGGCGTATATGCAGATTTAAATCATGATGGTACGATCAACTCTGGTGATTTGTATCGTTATAAATCTCCTTTTGCTAAATACATCATGGGTTTCAGCACGAATTTTTCTTATAAAAAATGGAATGTAAGTACGGTTTTACGTGCCAACATAGGAAACTACGTATATAACAATGTTGCAGCAAACTTAGATAAACAAAGTAACGTAATTGGTGGTTCGGGAATTATAAACAATGCTACGACTGGTATTTTTGCATCTGGTTTTCAAACAGCGCAGTACTACTCTGATTACTATATACAAAACGCTTCTTTTTTAAGAATGGATAATGCCGGCCTTGGTTATACGTTTGGTAAAATATTTCATAACAGTGGTTTAAATCTTCGCTTAAATGCCAATGTGCAAAACGTGTTTGTTATTACTAAATACACTGGTTTAGATCCGGAAGTTTATGGTGGTATTGATAATAACTTTTATCAACGTCCAAGAACTTATACTTTGGGTTTAAACCTGGGCTTTTAATTAAAAAATATTAATTCATCAAGAAATGAAAAAAAATATATTCAGATTCATGAGCATAGCAGTTATAGCAGCTGTTAGCTTGGTATCCTGCCAAAAAGATTTAAACCGGTTGCCTACAAATGCTACCACTGCAGATCAGGCTTACAGCACACCATTAGGGTATAAAGAATCTTTGGCAAAAGTTTATGGTGCTTACGCTTTAACCAGCAGTACCGCACCGGATGCATCAGATTTAGGTGGAATTGATGCCGGAACTTCCGATTTTATTCGCCTTTGGTGGAATACACAGGAATTAACTACTGATAATGCTATCAATGCCTGGGGCGATATAGATTTAACATCCTTTCACCACTTAAATTTTTCTTCCACCAACACACAGCTAAACGGTTTGTACAACCGTTGCATTTATCAGATCACTGTTGCCAATGCTTTTATCCGAGAATCTACTGATGATAAACTGGCCAGTCGTGGTATTACAGGTACAGATGCTACCAACGTTAAATATTACCGTGCAGAAGCCCGTTTTTTAAGAGCTTTTCAATATTGGGTTTTGATGGATACGTTTGGTAATCCGCCATTTGTTGATGAAACAACTCCCGTTGCAGATAAATCTTATTTCCCGGCACAAATCAGCAGAGCTAAATTGTTTGCTTACGTTGAATCAGAATTAAAGGCGATTGACGGTTTGTTAGTTGCACCGAAGCAAAATGAATACGGCCGCGCAGATCAGGCAGCAGAATGGGCTTTGTTAGCACGTATATATTTAAATGCTGAAGTTTATTTAGGCAGCGGAAACGGAAGATATACAGATGCGATCACTTATGCTAATAAGGTAATTAGCGCAGGTTATACTTTAGCTCCAAGCTATCCGAAGCTGTTTTTAGCAGATAATAATCTGAATAATCCGGAAGTAATTTTATCAATCAATTATGATGGTGTAAGCACACAGAATTACGGTGGAACCACTTATCTGATTAATGCATCCTTAAATGGCTCAATGTCACCTGCTTTGTTTGGTGTACCAAATGGAGGCTGGGGCGGTAACCGCAGCACTAAAAACTTACCTCAGGTTTTTGCTGATTACAGTGGCAATACGGATAAACGTGCGATGTTCTTCAGTAATTCTAGTGCAGATGTAACCAATGAAACTGATTTCACACAAGGTTTAGCGGTAACTAAATTTAAAAATATCACTTCTACAGGTGCTACTCCTGCTTCCTCAAATGGTGTATTCTGCTCTACAGATTTTCCATTATTTCGTTTGGCGGAAATGTATCTGATCAATGCAGAAGCAACTTTACGTGGCGGTACTGGTAATGCGTTAACACCAACACAAGATTTAAACATGCTGCGTGCACGTGCCTATGGCAATGCCAACGGTAATGTAGCCAATGTTTCTTTAACCGATGTGTTGAATGAACGGCAAAAAGAATTGTACTGGGAAGGTTTCCGCCGTACAGATTTAATCCGTTATAACTTGTTTACTTCTGGCACATATGTGTGGCCATGGAAAGGCGGAAGCAGAGATGGAACTGGCGTAAGTGCTAATTTTAACTTGTTCCCGATTCCAACCAGTGATATCACCAACAATCCTAATTTAAAACAAAATCCGGGTTATTAATCATGTTACAGGCAGCTTATTAACAGCAGGCTGGCTGTATTTAAAATATTTTTATTATGAAAAAATCATTTATCTCCTTCCTGGCTATCACAAGTGCCATACTAATGCTGTTTTCAGCATGTAAAAAAGACGGAACACAAATTGTTTCAACAGTTGGCACGCCTGGTACGCTTACTTCATCAACTGCAACACCGCCGTTATCGCTGGCTACATCAGCCAACAATGCGGTTACTTTAAGCTTTGCCGCTACGCCGGTTACCGGTTATCAGTCTGGAATGAATTATACTATCCAAATTGATAAAAAAGGAAACAACTTTGCATCCGCCCGCGAAATGGTTGCAAATGCTCCGGCTACAACCGTAACTGTTGGTGCTTTAAACACAGTTCTGCTGAATTTAGGTTTAACCACAAATGTTTCTACCCAAATTGATGTTCGGATTAAATCCTTAATTGCTGCTAATGAAACGCCGGTTTATTCTAACACCATAAACCTGACGGTTACACCTTATTCTTTAACTTCTTATGTTTATGTTCCGGGAGGATATCAGGGTTGGGATCCAACTTTGGCAACTGTACCGAGTCTTGCTTCTCCATCCAGTAACGGAATATATGATGGTACCGTTGTTGTTCCGGCCAAAACAACAGATTTCGGTTTTAAAATTACTCCAGCACAATCCTGGGCAGTTAGTTATGGGGCCGGAAGTACTGGTACGTTGAGCCTGACTGGTGGCAATTTAACTTTTCCAAGTGCAGGTACTTATAAAATCCATGTTGATTTAAATGCACTCACCTACACAATTACGCAGTAATAAAAATTGCAATTAAAATATATTCGGGGGAAGGCTTAAAGTCTGTTTAATTTTTTGTCAGCAAAATTATATGCTTCTTTTATGCCTGTAAATTTTGTTTTGTGATTGATGTTTCTTGAAAAATATATACCAGATCATCAGATTTTAGGTGATAAAAGAAGCATCAAAAATATCATTAATTAAATTTAAACACGCTCTTAGTCTTCCTCCGATTAGTTTGATTTTATACCGATAAAAGAAGCATTGCAAATACTTTGCTCCACACATTCTATACGTTGTAGTTGGCTTTTGATTCTGAATCTGGTTATTGCCCATCTATAAAACACAATTACAAAAAACTGTTGCCATTAAAGTAAACCGTCAATTCTTGCAGGCAAGCAACGAGCTGTAAAAAGTGATATAAACTCCATTAAATACGATCTTATGAAGAATTTCTTTTACCTAATGCTGCTTAGTTTATTGGTGATCTCTGCTACTTCCTGTAAGAAAAAAGCGGCAGCAGATGAAGTTTCCGCTACAACTACCGCAACTTCCAACGGAATTCCGGCTGGTGCAAACGATGGTGTTACATTTATCAATTCCGGAAAATCTGCCATATTTAATTTATATGCGCCCGGCAAAACTTCTGTTTCCCTGATTGGCGATTTTAACAGCTGGAAAGTTGACAGCAAATATGCCATGAAAAAAAGCACAGACGGAACGCGTTGGTGGATTCAGGTTGATAATCTTGATCCGGCTACCGAATATGCTTATCAGTATTATATTGATAATACGATAAAAGTAGCCGATCCATACACAGAAAAAGTATTGGATCCTGCTAACGATCCGTCTATTCCGTCTAACACTTATCCAAACTTAAAAGCTTATCCAACAGGATTAACAACCGGAATTGTAAGCACGATGAATTACGCACAGCCGGCTTATACCTGGACAACTGCAACGTTTACCAAACCAGATCCTAAAAACCTGGTGGTTTATGAGTTACACGTGCGGGATTTTATAGCGGCGCACAATTATCAAACTTTAAAAGACACGTTAAATTATCTGGCAAATTTAGGTATCAACGCCGTTGAACTGATGCCGGTTAATGAGTTTGAAGGCAATTCTTCTTGGGGTTACAACACTAATTTTGGCTTTGCTTTGGATAAATATTATGGCACAAAAAACGCATACAAAGCTTTTGTTGATGCCTGCCATGCCAAAGGGATTGCGGTGATACAGGATATTGTTTTAGAAGATCAGTTTGCTTCATCACCAATGGTACAAATGTATGCTACTTCAAGCGGTTCGCCTTCGGCAGATAATCCTTGGTTTGATACGCAAAACTTTCATCCAAGTGCGGTTGGTTATCAGCTGAATCATTCTACCGCGGCAACGCAGTATTATACGGAAAATGTGATGAAATACTGGATAAAAGAATACCATATTGATGGTTACCGGTTTGATCAGTCTAAAGGTTTTACACAAACATATTCGGCCACAGATGCCGCTTGGTCTGCTTATGATCCGGGCCGCGTAGAGTTATGGAAAAAGTATAATACCTTCTTAAAAAGTGTTGACCCGACTACTTATGTAATTCTGGAACATTTTTCATCCAATCAGGAAGAAGGAGAACTGGCTGCACAGGGAATGCTGCCGTGGGCAAATGCAAACTACAACGCCAACCAGGCAACGATGGGTTACAATACGGATTGGAATTTTAACTGGATATTTTACGATCAGCACGGATTTACCAGCCCTAGTGCCATGGGTTATTTTGAAAGCCATGACGAAGAACGTTTGCAGTTTAAAAACGAATCTTATGCCAACAGCTCCGGAAACTATAACATCAAAAATTTAGCTACCGGTTTGGCCAGAGAAGAAATGGCTGCTGCATTTTTATTTTCGGCTCCTGGCCCAAAAATGCTTTGGCAGTTTGGCGAATTAGGTTACGACATCAGCATCAATTATATCGAACGTACTGCTGAAAAACCAATTCACTGGGATTATTTGAACGATGCAAACCGGAAACATTTGCATGATGTTTATGCCCAGATGATCAAAATGAAAATCAAGAATGCTGTTTTTACCACCACAAATTTCAAATATGATTTGGCAAATGCCGTTAAAACAATTCAATTAAACGGTACAGACGGCACAAATGTAGAAGTGGTTGGCAATTTTGATGTAGTTACGCAAACTGCTTATATCGGTTTTCCGGCTACAGGAACGTGGTATGATAATATCAGCGGAAAAAGCATTAACGTAACCGTGCTTCCATATGCTGCAACATTGGCTCCGGGAGAATATCATGTGTACAGCACAACTGCATTGAAACAATAAGTTAGCAATATATTAAACCGCTAGCTCAATTTTTACCTTATAAAAGAAGCATCGCCCAAAATGAAATTTATATCCAGAATAACCACCGTTTCATTACTGGCAGTTGTTTTTAGTCTGCATGTTTTAGCCCAAAATTCATCGGTAAAAACAGTACGGGCATCAAACAATCAAACCAATTCAAAACCTTACGGCAAACCTTTTGCGCATGTTCCTGATCGGCGTGATGTAACGCTTTATCAGGTAAACATGCGCGCCTTCAGCAAAGAAGGAAATTTTAAAGGCGTTATTGCGCGTTTGGATTCGATCAAAGCTTTAGGTGCCAATGTAGTTTACTTGCTGCCGATTTATCCGGTTGGTGTGTTAAAAAGTACAAATTCTCCTTATTGTGTTCGGGATTATCTCGGTATCAATACTGAGTTCGGAACACTTACAGACCTGCATTCCTTGGTTGATGGCGCGCATAAAAGAAACATGGCCGTTATTCTGGATTGGGTTGGAAATCATACTTCGTGGGATAATCCCTGGATAAAAAACAAAGATTGGTACAAGCAGGATTCTGTTGGAAACATCGTTAGTCCGCACGGCTGGAACGATGTTGCACAGCTAAACTTTGATAATGCAGCCATGCGATCAACCATGATCAGCGACATGAAATACTGGGTTAACACAGCAAATATTGATGGTTTCCGTTGTGATTATGCTGATGGTCCGCCAGCTGATTTTTGGAAACAAGCCATTGATGCACTCAGAAAAATCCCGAATCACCATTTATTAATGCTTGCCGAAGGTCAGCGTGAAGCTAATTTTACAGCAGGTTTTGATTATAATTTTGGCTTTAACTTCTTTGAAGATTTAAAGGATATCTATAAAAATAATAAATCGGTAAAATCTATTGATAGTTTAAATATTGTTAATTATAACGGTACAACGGATGGCCAGCAAACTGTAAGGTATGTTACAAACCATGATGTAAACAGCTCGGATGGCACGCCTTTGGAGTTGTTTGGCGGCAAAAAAGGATCAATGGCCGCTTTTGTAGTTGTGGCTTATATGAAAAGTGTTCCGATGATTTACAACGGTCAGGAAGTAGGAACACCAAACCGGTTAGTATTTCCTTTTACATCTTCAAAAATTGACTGGACGATTAATCCGGATGTAACTGCTGAATACAAAAAAGTTATTACTTTGAGAGATGCAAGCACAGCAATCAGAAGAGGCAAATTAACTTCCTACACAACTGCAGATATATGCGCTTTTACAAAGGAAGCCGGCGCAGAAAAAGTGTTGGTTATTTCCAACCTGCGGAATAAAGCCATCACCTACACAGTTCCTGCGGCTTTAGCAACTACGCTGTGGAAAGATGCATTTACAGGTTCTAAAACAACTTTAAACAGCACAATCAACCTGGAACCATTTTCATACGTGGTGCTAAAAAACTAAAATTTATCCTATAAAAGAAGTATTGCAAAAAATGAATATTCTACCCAAAATATTTTTATCCTTATTCATAACCAGTGTTTTTAACCTAACCGTTTCTGCCCAAAATTCATCCGTAAAAGTAGTAGGAAATGTAACGAATGTGAACATCAGCGGACAGCAAATTCAGCTGAAAACAGAAAATGCACAGGCAGAAATTACGGTTTATTCGCCTTCCATTATTCGCGTTCGGGTGGATAAAGCTACTTTTAAGCCTGATTTTTCTTACGCCGTTATCGCTAAACCGCAAACGGCAAAGGTTAACATCAGCCAAAATAATGCGCAAATCAGCATCGTAACAGATTCTGTAAAAGTCCTAATTACTAAAACTCCTTTTAGCGTATCTTTTTATACGTTGGATGGAAAAGCAATCAATGAAGAAGAAAAAGGACTGAATACTTCCTGGGTAAATGAATCTGTAACCAATTACAGGAAAATGCAAAAAGAGGAGCGTTTTATTGGTTTGGGCGAAAAAACCGGTCCGCTGGACAGAGTAGGAAACGGTTATACCGATTGGAATTCGGATAATTTCGGTTATGCGGCAAATCTTGATCCGCTGTATTCTACCATTCCGTTTTACATCGGCATCCACGATAACCTTAATTATGGCATTTTTCTGGATAATACTTATCAAACCGATTTCAATTTTGGTGCCAGCAACAACCGTTTTTCGTCTTTTGGGGCAAGGGGCGGAGAGATGAATTACTATTTTATCTACCATAAAAACCTGGCTGATGTAATTTCTTCTTACACCGCTTTAACCGGCCGCATGAAAATGCCGCCACTGTGGAGTTTAGGTTATCAGCAAAACCGATACAGCTATTATCCGGAAACCGAAGTTTACCGCATTGCACAAACGTTGCGGGAGAAAAAAATTCCGGCAGACGGCATCACTTTGGATATTCATTACATGGATAAATACAAGGTTTTTACTTGGGACAAACAGCGTTTTCCGGATCCGAAAGGCATGACGGAAAAGCTGAAACAAATGGGTTTTAACTTAACGGTAATTGTTGATCCTGGCGTAAAAGAAGAAAAAGGTTACGGCGTTTACGATCGTGGTTTGAAAGAAAATATCTTTATTAAATATCCCGACAGTACTAATTATACCGGACAAGTTTGGCCGGGCTGGTGTAATTTTCCGGATTTTACCAACCCGAAAGCAAGAACCTGGTGGGGAACAGAAATCAATCAATATGCACAGGACGGCGTGAGCGGCATCTGGAATGATATGAACGAGTTTTCTACCTGGGGACAAAAAGTGCCGGACAACGTTTTATTCAATTACGAAGGAAATGCGGCATCGCACCTGAAAACGCATAATGTTTATGCGCTGGAAATGGCACGTGCAAGTTATGAAGGCGCGCGCAAAACCATGAACAAGCGTCCATTTGTGTTAACGCGTTCCGGTTATGCAGGTTTGCAGCGTTATACAGCGATCTGGACGGGCGATAACCGATCGGAAGATGACCACATGATTGCTGGCGTGCGTTTGTTAAACAGTTTGGGTTTAAGCGGCGTTCCTTTTACCGGAATGGATATCGGCGGTTTTACCGGAAATCCAACATCAGCATTATACGCGCGCTGGATTCAAATCGGTGCTTTTTGCCCGTATTTTAGAAACCATACGCAGGTCAATACCAAATCTTCTGAACCATGGACTTATGGTGAAGAAGTAACCGAAATCTCCCGAAACTACATCTCACTTCGCTATAAATTGTTGCCTTATTTGTATTCTACTTTTTATGAAGCAACGCAAAACGGACATCCTGTAAATCGTTCGTTGGCAATTGATTATACTTTCGATCCAAAAATTTACGATACACAATTTCAAAATCAGTATTTATTTGGACAAGCATTTTTAGTGGCGCCGTTTGAATCAGGCAAAGATTTTGGCAAAGTTTATTTCCCGAAAGGCAAATGGTATGATTTATATTCTGATGCACCGCAAAATGGTAATCAGGAAAAAATTATCCAACTTTCCTTACAAAAACTGCCGGTTTATGTAAAAGAAAGTAGCATTATTCCGATGCAATCGCTGGTGCAAACCACGGCACAAAAGCCAACCGATACGTTAATTGTACATGTTTATAACGGCAGCATCAGCAATCATTTTGTTTATTATGAAGATGACGGTCAGAGTTTTGCCAACGAAAGCGGTAATTTTTACAAGCGCAACATCCAATTTTTACCTGCTAAAAGAAGCATTGTTTTTGATGCGGCAGAAGGATCTTTTGCTTCCAAATTTAAGTCGATAAAAGTAGTATTGCATGGTTTTGGTTCCGCTGCATCCAAATTTAAAAACGAGTCATTTTCCTTTTTAACGCCGGTTTCCACATTTGATCCGCAAGGAAGTTCCAGTTCCGCAGAAAATGTTCAGGTCAAAACTATTTTAGTTAAAAATGATAACAGTAAAATTTCAATTTACTATTAATCAAGCAATTGAATAAAAAACCAGATGCCAAAAAAATATAAATATTTGTTTTTACTGCTGTTGCTAATCTGCGTTAACATACAGGCGCAAACCAGAAAAATCAGCAGTAAAAACTATATTTATATCGATAAAAAAGGCATCATCCGATATTCATCCAATCAACAAAAAGCTTACTTTTTTGGGGTGAATTACACCGCGCCTTTTGCGTACGGTTACCGTTCGCTGGGCATTTTGGGTATCGACCGGAAAAAAGAAATTGATGATGATGTTTATCATTTGTCGCGCATGGGAATTGATGCTTTCCGTGTGCACGTTTGGGATACGGAAATTACAGATTCTATCGGAAATTTACTGCAAAACGAACATCTGCAACTGTTTGATTATCTGGTTAATCAGCTTGAAAAACGGCACATCAAAATACTGTTTACGCCGCTTGCTTTCTGGGGAAACGGTTATCCTGAAAAAGATGAACCTACAGCCGGATTTTCCAGCATTTATGATAAAGGACGCGTTACGATAAATGAAAACGCCATCCGTGCGCAGGAAAATTATCTGAAGCAGTTTTTGCAGCACATCAATCCGTATAATCATTTGGCTTATCTCGATGATCCGGAAATTATTGCTGCCGAATTAAACAATGAGCCAAAGCACAGCGGACCAAAAAATAAAGTAACCGAATACGTAAACCGTTTGGCTACGGCGGCCAGAAATGCCGGGTGGAAAAAACCGCTTTTTTATAACATTAGCGAATCTTTTACTTATGCGGATGCGGTTGCAAAATCCAATGTTGATGGTTTTAGTTTCCAGTGGTATCCGGTTGGCTTGGTTGCCAATCACGAGCAAAAAGGAAACTTTTTACCCAATGTAGATCGTTATAAAATTCCTTTTCTGGATACAATTCCGGAGTTCAAAAATAAAGCGTGCATGGTTTATGAGTTTGATGCCGGCGATTTGCTGCAATCAAATATATATCCGGCCATGGCCAGAAGTTTCAGGCAGGCTGGCTTTCAATGGGCCACGCAATTTGCTTATGATCCGCTAGCAACTGCCTATGCCAATACTGAATATCAAACGCATTATTTAAATCTGGCTTACACACCATCCAAAGCCATTAGTTTGCTGATTGCTTCTAAAGTATTTCATCAACTGCCTGAAAATCAGATTTATGGGAGTTTTCCTGTGGATAGTAATTTTGATGCTTACCAAGTAAGTTACCAGCAAAACCTGAGTTTGATGAACACTAAACTGGAATTTGCTTACTCCAATAATACTGCTGCAAAACCTGTTGATGCAGCAAAATTACAGCATGTTGCAGGCGTAGGCAGTTCTGCAATTGTAAAATACAGTGGTTACGGCGCGTATTTTTTGGATCAGCTGGAAAATGGCATTTGGCGATTGGAAGTGATGCCGGATGCGATTTCTATTCGTGATCCGTTTGAAAAAGCATCGCTGAAAAAAGAAGTTACCCGCATTCAATACGAAGGCCAGCAGATGCAAATTTTGCTACCAAACTTGGGTTCTGATTTCAGCATCAATCAAATTAATAATGGCGGAAATGCTTCTTTTAGCACCCAAAATTCGTCGTTCAGCATTCGGCCGGGCACTTATTTAATCACAAAAAAAGGCGTGCAAAACAAGCATTGGTCGGCACAAAGCATCTATCAAAATTTACGTTTGGGCGAATTTGTGGCACCAAAACCAGTTTTTACGGCGCCTTTTGTGGTTGATCCGGGAAAAGTAGCTATTCCGGCACACCAGCCATTTACATTAAAAATTAAAGCAGTTGGAGTTGATGCTGCCGATCAGGTGGTGCTGCAAATTAATCAGGTTTATGGCGAATACCGCACGATAACAATGCTGCGCAAATCGGCTTATGATTATCAAGCCGAATTGCCGGAAGAATTACTTCATCCGGGATTATTAAATTATCAGATTTTTATCAAAAAAGCTGGTGCGCAAACGATTACTTTTCCGGGAAATTTTGTTGGTGATCTGTTTGCCTGGGATAATTTTCATCACGAAACCTGGTCTGTTTTTGTTGCCTTGCCACAAACTGCTGTGGAGTTGTTTAATGCAAATGATGATGTATCGAAACTGATGTTTTATTTGCCAAATTATCATCAGCAAAAAACAGAACTGATCGCCGCGGAAAAAACCGGCAATCTGGCTGTTAAACTTTCATCAGCAATTAACCAAACTTTTGGCTGGCAACTATTTGTGAGTGATCGGTTGAAAAATCTTAAATCGCAAACCATTTCTTTTACCAAACTTATGATCAGGGCAAAAACTGATCATCAACCTGCAAAAATTAAAGTTGCTTTGATTGATGCGAATGGAGTTTCTTATGCAGCTTATATCTCTGTAAATGAACAGTTTAGTGATATTGAAATTCCATTAAGCAAGTTGCGCCCGGATTCAGCTTTGCTGTTGCCGCGGCCTTATCCGTCTTTTCAGCCGCTTTGGTTTAAATCTGATTCTTCAGGCGCATTACAATTGAATCAGTTGGATAAACTGGAAATTACGCTCGGCAAAAACGCATCTCCAGTAAAATCCGATCAGCCTGAAAGCTTTGTTGTGGAGTCTGTTTGGCTGGCCAACTGATTTTTACAATGCTTCTTTTATCACCCTAAATTTGGGTTGATAAAAGAAGTATTGTCGCTTTATTGAAACTTTGCGCGGATTATAATTTTCGGCATTAAACGTTAACCAGAAATATCTATCTGATTGTTGATCAAACGCTAAAGGTTAACGGAACATGAAAAATTTTTATGCTATGCTGGCCACGGATGCAAACTGCAATCAGGCAGAAATCCAGTCGGCTTACGAAAAATTAATGGCTGATTATCTGTTAGTTAACAATAATAATCGCAGGCATAAACAGCAGTTTAATCAAATTAATCAAGCGTATCAGATATTAAGCAATCCGGAAAGTCGCTATAAATACGATCAGCAATTTAAAAAAATACATCAGCCAAAACAGTTTTATACCAAAGCGATTGATCTTACTTTTTCGATCATTTTGGTGTTTTTTACAATTGTTTTTGCAGATTATGTGATCACGTCTATCAATCATTCTAAAGCAGCAAAACTGCATAAAGCTGCTATAAAGCTTGTTGCTGCTGCACCAAAAATCCACCACAAAAAGCATTCTTTCAAGATTAAAACTGCTGATTATACTATCCAAGATAATCCGAAAGTTGCAAAACCTGATGCCGCAACTGTGCCAATTCCAACGCCGCAAGTTGCTGAGCAAAAGGTTGTTACAGCTGATTATTCATCTCTGGATAAAACTATAACAAAAATTGCCGAGAAACAGGATGCACAACCGGAAGTGCAGGCGGAATTTTTGTATGCAACGCGTTTAAAAGCAAACGAAACCGGAATTGTAAACCTGCGACAATATGCCAATTATGGTTCGGGCGTGATCAAAGTGATTCCGTCAGGCGCGCAGGTTTTTGTGTTGGAAAGAGGTGATAATTATTACAAGGTGAAGTTTGAAGATAACGTTGGTTTTGTGCCGAAATGGACTTTGGAAACAAAATAACATCAACCCAAAAATCAGTTTAACAGGATGCTTCTTTTAGTGCATAAATTTCCTAGTTTCTAAAAATTTCCCGTCTTTTTCTAAAACTGATACTGTTTTTATATAGGTAAAAACAGTATTGATGTATTTTGTTCAAATTATTTTCAATATCAAGCTAATAAATGCTTTTATCCTGCCCATAATGTGGCATATTGCATTAATTTTTCAAATTCAGGCAATTAAAATTACTTTCCAAAGTTATCTGTCTGGATAAAAATAATCATTTTGAATATTCTTTTTTGCAAATTATTTTGATCTCTTTAAATAGATGCAACAAGTGTAATTAGTTGTAACTGTTCATGTTATTAGCCGTAAGGTATATAAATTTTATAAGTAGCTACTGTTTTTGAACATTGATTATAACTAAATTTTATGGAGAATATTTACAGCCGTTTTAGTTCTAAAATATTTTTATCATTATCATTTCTGTTTTTGTGGAGTTTTAAGCTGAGCGCAACAACGTATTATGTGTCTTCTTCGGGAGATGACAGCCGTTCTTTGCAAACTGCACAAAATATAAACACACCCTGGAAAACGCTGGCACATGTAAGTCAGGTGAGTAGTAATTTTCAGCCCGGCGACCAGATTTTGTTTAAACGCGGTGAAGTTTTTTTAGGAACGCTTGCTATCAACGCTTCAGGTTCATCCGGCAACCCAATCGTTTTTGGTGCTTATGGAGATGGCAATTTGCCGGAAATTACCGGTTTTACAAATCTTACCGGCTGGCAGCAAAAAAGTGGCAGCATCTGGGAAGCTACTGTTCCGGGCGGACTTTCTTACCTTAATACAGTTGTAATTAATGGTGCAGCCAAAGCCGTTGGCCGTTATCCGAATATTATGGCAGCCAATCAGGGTTATTTAACTTATGATAATTTTAACACCAATACTTCAATAACGGATAGCAAACTGGCTGGCCAAAACTGGACTGGCGGACAAATTGTGATGCGCAAAACCCGTTGGATTATTGATCGGAGTGAAATCAGTTCGCAAAATGGTACAACGATTAATTACAATTCGGCTTCTGGTTATGGGGGCGCAAAAGGTTATGGCTATTTTATCCAAAATCATCCGTCAACTTTAGATATTGAAGGCGAATGGTATTATCAAAACGGTAAGCTGGGAATTTATGCAGGCAGCAATCCTAATAATTATCAGGTGCGCGCCAGTGTTACAGAAACGCTGGTGCAGTTATCCAACCAAAATAATCTTTCCTTCCAGAATTTAAGGCTGAGTGGTGGTGCAGTGAGTGGTTTCGATATCAACACTTCCCAAAACATCAGCATTAATAATTGCGAAGTGCTGTTTTCGGGAAAAAACGCCATTAATGCGAACAACACACAGAGTTTGTCGGTACAAAACACGTTGGTTTCGCATACCAATAACAATGCTATCAGCATTAACGTGGGCAATGGCACGATATTGAGAAATAACACTATTAAAAGTACAGGTGTTTATGCAGGGATGGGTGATGGCGGAGACGGAACTTACGAAGGCATCACCATCGGCGGCGATAACAACCAGATTACCGGAAACGTGATTGACAGCACCGGATATATTCCGTTAAGTTTTAGCGGAAACAATGTTACCATCAAAAATAACATCATTACTAATTTTG
>JBPBQN010000094.1:0-17102 GCA_050954865.1 Janthinobacterium lividum
GGTAACGCTTGCGCAAACGTTCTTCTCTACGGAAAACGCGGCCGTCTTTCCATTTAAACAAGGCATTGGCTGGGATTTTTTCAACCAAAATAACCGATGCTTCTTTTACATCATATTTTTTGAGGGCGCGAAATAAAGTTAAATCAGAACAACTGGAAGCAGCCGGATTATCCAGATAATTGCTGATCACTTGTTTAATATCTGCAGGAAAAATCTCCAGTTCAAAAAACGGTTTCATCATCCGTTTAAAATTGCTTTTCCACTCTATGCCGTGCGGTTTTGCTTTATGCTGATGCTGGTTAAACGTATATAAATGCGCAAATTCATGCACCGTAGTTACCAGAAAAGCGTAAGAATTTAAGTCGAAATTAACCGAAATCCGGTGTCTTTTTCCATCAAATGGCGAACGGTAATCGCCAAATTTAGTTCCGCGGTTGCGGGAAACTTTAAATTCGCACTGAAAATAATCGATCCATTTGGCAATTACCGGCGCGGCGTTTTCCGGCAGATATTGTTTTAAAACTTCGGTTTTATCCACGTCGTAAAATCGTGAATTATTTTAACAATTGAAAGGTAATGAAGCTGGCTGCATAAGCCAAAACCGTCATGTAAGCAAACTGAATAGCCGGCCATTTCCACTCTTTGGTTTCGCGGTAAACAACGGCTACGGTGCTTGCGCACTGCATGGCAAAAGCGTAAAACATCATAAGTGACATGGCCACAGCGAAAGTGAACACCGGCAAACCGGTTTCGGGATTACGTGCGTTTTTCATCTTATCCAGCACAGAATCTATTTTGTCGGCATTTCCATCAACACTGTAAATAGTAGCCATTGTACCCACAAAAACTTCTCGTGCAGCAACGGACGTAATTAAAGCGATGCCGATTTTCCAATCGAAACCTAAGGGACGAATGGCTGGCTCAATGGCGTGGCCTAAAATGCCGGCGTAAGAATTTTCCAGTTTATCGGTTGCTTTCAAATGTTCTATTTCTTTCACTGATTTTTTGCCGATAAAAGAAGCATTGCTATATTTCTGATCAATCTGCTGCATTCGTTTTCCCGGTCCGTAAGATGCCATCACCCACAAAATAATAGAAACGGCAATAATTACTTTTCCGGCCTGAATAACAAATGTTTTTGATCTTTCGTACATCGTTAAGCCTACGTTTTTCCAGCGTGGCAATTGGTAAACCGGCAGTTCCATAATAAAATAACCACGTTCGCGGCCTTTTAAAATCAGTTTAAAAACCCAGGCAACAACTACGGCTGAAACTACGCTGAACAAATACATAGCCATCATGGCCAAACCTTGTAAATTAAAAATCCACCAGATGTTACGGTTTGGCACAACCAGCGAAATAAGTAAAGTATAAACCGGCAAACGCGCAGAACAGGTAATTAGTGGCGTAACCATAATGGTAATCATGCGGTCTTTCCAGTTTTCGATGGTACGCGTGCTCATAATGGAAGGCACGGCGCAGGCAAAACCACCGATCAGCGGCACAACTGATTTTCCGTTTAAACCAACTTTTCGCATGATGCGATCCATCATAAACGTAACGCGCGACATGTAGCCGGTATCTTCCAAAATTGAAATAAAAGCGAACAGAATGGCAATTTGCGGTATAAAAACCAGCACGCCACTCAAACCGGCAATTACGCCATCCAGCAATAAACTGGTTAGTGGCCCGGCAGGAAGTATATTGTGAAGGGTTGAAGTAAGCCAGGTAAATGAATCTTCAATCAGCGCCATCGGGTAAGCCGACCACGAAAATATCGCCTGAAAAATAAACATCAAAATGGCGAAGAAAATTACAAAACCGAAGATTTTATGGGTGAGAAATTTGTCGATTTTATTGCTGTAACTTTCCTCCTCGGCAAAGTGATTTTTGCGGGTAACTACATCAAACAGTACATCGTTGATAAAATTATAACGGGCAATAGTTTCTGTAGCTTGTGATTTTTGCGAATGGAAGCTAAATTCCTGTTCTAAACTTTCAATCCGGTTGTTTTGCTGGGGCGATAAAAATTGCAAATACTCATGCTGATGCGCCAGTTGCAACGCGTAATAATTGTTATCAACCAAAATTTCTTCACGGATGCTGCTGATTAATTGCGGTGCCAACTGCGCTACATCAATTGTATCTTCCTGTAAAGCAAAGTTGTTAGCATAGCTGATTGCTTCTTTTAACGCATCAATTCCTTCACCTTTGCGTGCAGAAATCGGTACAACCGGAACGCCTAATTTTTTTGAAAGCAGATTAATATCAATTTCCAAACCGGCCTTTGTGGCCATGTCCATCATGTTCAGTGCCACGATAACTGGAACTTTCAAATCTGCTACCTGCGTGTAAATTAATAAGTTACGTTTTAAATTGGAAGCATCTAAGATAACGATGACCAAATCCGGATTATGCAGATTGGAACGATCTGCCAAAACAGAAAAAACAATGGATTCGTCTTTGCTTTTTGGATAAAGACTATAAGTTCCGGGCAAATCGATGATTTCGGCACGACGACCATCAGCCAAAGCGCAAAAACCTGTTTTCTTATCAACCGTAACGCCGGGGAAATTACCAACCTTTTGATTCATACCGGTCAGCACGTTAAAAAGTGTTGATTTACCGGTATTTGGGTTTCCTACTAAAGCAACTTTCAGTCCGCTCAACGCAAATTATTGTAATATAATGGTAGATGCTTCGCGTTTGCGCAAACTAAGCTGGTAACCGGAAACGTTGATTGCAATTGGATCACCAAGTGGTGCAATGCGTTGAACACTAATTTCTTCGCCTGGCAAACAACCCATCTCCATCAGTTTTACAGACATTTCCAAATCTGTAAATTCTTTGATGATTCCTTTTTTTCCTACTGTTAGTTGCGAAAGTTTCATGTACCTAATTTGTACCGTAAAGCTATACCTTATTTAAATTAAATCCAAATAAGATTTGATGATCTTTTGTAAAAGAAATGCTTCTTTTACCGGTATAATTTCAGGATTAATGCTGAGAAGAACTATAGCGAAAATGCGGACAATTACATTTTTTTTGAAACAATCCGCAGGAAGAAAATAACGTTACCGACAATAAAGCTGCAATAACCGTTTTATTTACGTTGAGTTTGGATGGCATAAGTAGTAACTAAAACACTGAATATTCCCATTAAAGAACCTAATACATCACAAAATAAATCTGCCCATTCGGCACTTCGGTAAGTAAAAATTTTCCACTGCAATAATTCAATAGCACCTCCGAATAAAAACATGATGAACAACACCAGCAAAAAACTTTTTATTGCAAGCTGATGATACGCCTGTTTACGTAACAAACCGTACAAAGTAAGTACGGTAAGCACAAAAAACAATCCGGTATGGGTAAGCTTATCGAATCCTTTAAAAAACAGATGTGACTCTCCGGCTTTGCCTAACGATACGCAGCAGATAACCAAAATAAACAAAGCCCAGGTAAAGGCCAGGCTTTGGTATTTTAATCGGTTTTGCATTATGCGCCTACCAATTGCTGATAGCTTTCTGCGGATAATAGTTCATCCAGCTCTGCCGCATCTTTGATAGAAATTTTTACCATCCAGCCTTCGCCAAAAGGATCAGCATTAACCAATTCAGGATTCACATCCAAAGTTTTATTCATTTCTAAAATCTCACCTGTAACGGGCATAAACAAATCTGAAACTGTTTTTACAGCTTCTACTGTACCAAAAATGGCTTCTTTGCTTACTTCCTCGCCAACGGTGTTGATATCGATGTAAACGATATCGCCCAGTTCGTGCTGCGCAAAATCTGTGATACCGATTATGGCTGTATCACCTTCAATCCTTACCCACTCGTGGTCTTTAGTATATTTTAATTCTGAAGGAAAATTCATGTTCATTTTTTTCTCAAAAATAATAAAAAACACGTTCCGAAGCGATTGCGCTCAAAATTTAACCACAAGTTTTTGCTGCATCATGCTGTTTTTATCAACCTAAATTTAACCTGAAAATATTAATGTTAATTTCTAAAAATCAGGTTTTTAGCTTGTTTAAGGTTTTTTTCAAGATTTAGAAATATCAATTGGATGTCAGAAATTATATAAAAAGTAAAACTTTTAAATTTGATATCAGTTCTTTGATGCAGTATTAACACTAAAACTACTACTATGAAAAAAATTACATTAGCAGCGTTTGCCTTATTTGGCTTAATTTTTTCTGCAAAAGCGCAGATTCAAAAAGGCAATGTTTTAATCGGCAGTGATCTTGCAAACCTTCAATTGGGCTTAGATAACCCAACCAGTTTTCAAGGTACTATCAACCCAAAAGCAGCTTGGTTTATTCAGGATAATGTTGCTTTAGGTGCCTATGGTACTTTCGGGATTAATACTACAAAAGGAAAAGGTACTGATTTTAACTATGGTGTTGGCGCATTAGGCCGGATTTATGCTGGTGGTGGCAATGAGATTATTAAACATGGCCGTTTTTTTGGTGAAGCCAATGTGGGTTTTGAAGGTGTAAACCCATCTGTAGGCGGATCAACAAACGGATTGGGTTTTGGAGTAGGGCCGGGTTTTGCTTATTTTATTACACCAAGTATTGGTTTAGAAACTTTACTTAAATATAATGGTGTGGTAGGTTTTGGTGGTAACACTTATACCAATAATGTAGCTTTAAACTTTGGTTTCCAGGTTTATTTGCCAGGAAGATCAACAGTTAGAAAAGTTAAAAACGACGTTAGATAATTCATCTTTTGCAATCAAAGTCAAAAAAAGCATGCTAAAAACAGCATGCTTTTTTTATGCCCTAAATTTTGGTGTTATTGAAAAAGTAGCTTCAAATTCACCCCAAAATTGGTAAAAGCGGTATTAAACGATTGTGAAGTATATGGCTTGGTGATGTTTGAATCGTAAAATAACTGCATGTTAAACCGCTGATTAATCACATAATTGATAGAAGGCCGAACGGTGATGTTTTTTGCGCCGGATGAAATATCAGCTTCCTGCACATCTGGCCGGTAAATTACAGTTTTGTTATCAGTTAAAGCAAAATCAAACTTAAAGGTTAGATCGTTTTTCAAAATCATGTTACTAAACAAACCGAAAGGAAAACGAAAATTGGTGGTATGATAACCAAAACCAAACACAGCATTGCTTTCGTTTTGCTGGGTGAGCTGGCTGTTCAATAAACTTAAACTAAGCGCGCGGCTTTTTCGGTATTCAAAATGAATGGTAACGCTGTTTTTAAAACGCGCATCCAATCCAAGCAATGGCACAAACTGCTCAAAAATAGTGATTTGCGCATATTGATATAAAGGCAGAAAATCATTATTGGCATCGCGCACGTTTACGGCTCCGTTTGCTTCCGAATAGCGCAAAAGTGTATTAAAACCGTTTACGCTGTAAGCAGAACGGTAACCATGACTTAAATCAAAAGAATCAAAATACTCTGCTAAAAAAGGTATTTTACTTAAACCATTGTACCGGATATCCCAGTTTGGAATCGGAATTTTAGGGAAACTACCAACGCTGGCGTTGTTGGCATCTTTGCCAGAATAAGCTGCTAAAAACGCCGGAACCAGCACATCCTGATCATTTGCGCCATAACCATCTGCAAAACCATTGGTAATGGCTTTGGTTGAATTTGGGTTTGCCCGGCCCAAACGCTGCGAAATAACCGCACGGTTATCTAAAAACTTCTGAAAAACAGATGAAGTATTGTTGATACCCGAAGATTTGGAGAAAGCCGTTGGCAGCGTAAAATAAGAAATGCTGTAATCGCCAGAAGTAATCGGACTTAAATTTTCAACATCACCGGTTAATGCTGAGTATTTAAAGTTGGTTTGATAGTTCATATTGCGCGTACGGAAGGCCGTAAGCTCAATCCGCAAATCCGGAATAGGTTCCAGCACACCGCGCAGGTGCATATCTTCAAATAAAGTTTTGGTAAATAATTGATTTTGCAAGGAATCGGTCGAAATCCAGCCATTTGAAATTGCCCGGCTGCGGATATCGGCCTGGCTGCCCAGCAAAAACCCAACTCCGGGCGCGTTGTAGTTTAAATCTTCTCCAAAAAATTTGGTTTTTGGCAGGTAACCTGGTAAAAATGTTCCTTCTGTTCGGGTATATGTGCCGCTTACATTTTTTAAACTGGTTAAAACGTGCAGAAACAAATTGGTGATTCCGCCTTTATCCGTTTCATTTGCTTTCCGCAGAAATGAAAATTTGTTGTACAAACCCGTAAAATTAAGCACTGGATTAAGCTGAATGGTACGCGAATTTTGAATGGTGTTACCAACATTCAGATTTGGATCTTGTAACGAAAACAAAGCCTGCGAGTTCCAATTAAATTGCGTGCTGTACCGAACGGTCATGTTGGTCCAATCAAAACCCGGAATTTTGTTAATCGGTGTAGTGTAATTAAAGTTGATGGTATGCGTGTAATTAGTTGTGCGACCTAGTTTTTTCAGGTTATTCCACAAAGTATCCTGCTTTAAACCATTGATACGTCCGGCCGGTTCATCAATCACACCTAAATTGGTGGCATCAAAATCCATTTGCAAAGATTTGGTTAAATTCCAGCCAATACCATAAACGCGAGTGATTAAAAAGTTTTTGCTGAACGTTGTTGGTATCGCAATAAAATTTTCCGGATCGTTATTTCGCAAGGTATTTTCAGAATAAAAACGGTTTAAGCTGATGTTGAAATTTAACCGCGAAGGCAGCAAACTGAAATTAATGTCTTTAAATAACTTCAGCATATTGCTTTTTATAATCTTTTGAAACGGACTATAAAATTTAGGTTGATTATTGTAAATATAGTTCAGGCCGGCTACATATGTTTTCTGGAAAGCATTTTCGGTAATAAAATCATGATGATCATATTCTGTGTAAGCATAAGTGGCACTTAAATTTTCCACGTCCCACAAATGATTTTTAGCCTTTGGGTCAGTTTTTACTTTGCGGATATTGGTTAGATTGATGCTTTTCCGAACGGTATAATCTTCGGATACGTTGTTTATAGAATCTTTTTTGGCTTTGGATACTTGTGCAAGTTCCTGTTTCAGTTCGATATCCGGATTAGCGGGATCGTACTTCGGCATAATCAGCTGGTTGGAATAGTTAACATAAACCGGAATTTTAACACCTGCTTTTGCTGGGAAAAATTTGCCTAACTCCATATTGGCAGACATATCCACCGATTGCTTATCGCTTAAACTACGATCACTGATTCTGGAATCCAGCGTGCCAAAGCCAATAGTGCTTTTACTGCCCGAAATACTAACATCACCTAAATCTGCCAGTTTTGCATTAAACCTGCCGATAGCTGCCCAACCGCCCTGCTCATTAAAGCCGGTTAACCGCAACTCGTTAAACCAAACAATGGCCGATTTATCTAGTCCGTCATCTTTTCCCGGAGGAGAATTTCCTTTATACGGATTGCGCACGCCCAGCATAATGGTACGCAAACGGCTTAAATCCGGTTGGCCTTTTATAGTTACGCGATTGGCACCATCAGTAAAAGTGTAAGGCACATTTAACGGCCAGGGCGCACCGTTTAGCAAAGCATTGTTTCGTGCTGTTTTTGCACGGGTTAAAATAGAAAGCTGTAAAGCCAAACGATTTGCTACCGGCCAGATTCCATCCGCATCGCGTGTACCAGACGATGTAACCTGTAATGGAATTTCATACTCATAATAATTATCAATATAATCTACTCCCAAACGGATAAAAGCACTTACATCGCCCGATTGTAATTGCGTTCCTTCTGCATGAACAAACATTTCCAGCTCTTTATACTGGCGCAAATCATTAGAAAAAGTTTTAAAAGTAGCTTTAGAATAACCATCCCGCAAATTGGTAACGGTGGTTTGCAACGCCTGCTCGTTTAGCTGTGTGGTGGTGGTATAATTATTGAAATCGCGCTGGCGGGTAATGCCCGGCGGCACCACATAAGGAATTGGCACGCGGTTACCGTTTTCTTCTATGTTAACGGTGGAAACATCAATTGTAGAATTATCAAGCGAAGGATTTACAATTGCCGGATCTGCAATGATGTTTGTGGTGCTGTTTTCAGTATTGAAAGCACGCCACTCACCACGAATCAGTTGTAATCTGGCAAAACGAAGCACCGAAGTATCGGCAAAATTAGTCATGAACATACGGATAAAACGGATCGCTTTAAAATCCTGAATGTTGCCCACTTTGGATTGATAGCTTAAGATGGGAATCCGAAATTGATACCACGTTACGGCCTGCGTATTGCCGTTGGCCAGTTTTACTTGAGATGTAACTTTATCTGAAATAAAATTTTGACCAACAACCATATTTTGCGGCCGAATGGAAACTTTATACTGAAAATACTCATCCGCCTGGCTCATGTTATTGTCGCGGTTCACATCTTCACCATCAGGTAAAGATGTAGAAGCAGAATTATCCAAACCGAGTTGCGCTTTAGATTGCTCTGTGGTTTTGGAGTTACCTTCTGTACCGTTGTATTGACTGTACCGTTTTAAAATTCCAGCACTTCCTTCATCATAAGCCGGGCCACGGAAATATAAATAATCATCAGAGGATGGATCACTAATAATTTGATTGGAAGCCGTTGTACTTAAAGCTGACCGAATTTGCCTGATAAAAGGAGCATATTTCTGGCGCTCATCTGCGTTAGCCATTCCATCTAACCCAACATCCTGTAAAGTGCGGGCAGTTTGATCGTTATCAAAAGATTGTACAACGGGCTGCAATTTTGGCACGCGGCCCCAAACAGTAGAATCAACTTTAGAGATATCTCCATCCGCAGGCAAACCGTTTTCCAAACTTTTGCGTCCGTCTTTTAAAATATCTTCGGATAAACTGCCCAGGTTAAAATATAAATCGCCACCGGTAGAATTTCGATTATAAATAAATGGATCCATCATCCAAAGCTCAATGTACTGTACATTAAGCGATTCAAAGTCGTTGCTGTCCATCCGCCTGAAAATTCCGCCCCAACGGTTTTGCGGGTTTTGCAGCGAACCATCCTGGTTAATGCCATTAGTAGTATAATTGTACGGGCCGCGCACTTTCGGGTAAAAAGCCAAATCTAAAGTTGGCAAGCTTAATGGCTGGCCGGTGATGCTTTGTTTATAGGGGAAAACTTCCTGTTCCAAAACTTCACGCACATAATGGTTGGAAAGTTCGTTTCGGGAATCTGTCAGTGCTGGAGCAAGCGAACTGCTTCGATTATAAAAAATTGGGTCGATGTTATAAAAAGCAAGTCGCGCGCGATTGTATCCATAAGAAAGATCATTATCCAGCTGCGATTCCGGGAACAATTGCGGCGTACCCGAAATCTGCCAGTTAACTGCACTTTTTATATCAATCAAAGAGCTACTGTTTTCAAAATCATCCAAATAGGCAGTTCCGTCTTTGGTTCCGGCAAAATTTAATGCCGCCGGATGTCCGGGCAGTAATTGTGCAAATTCTCCGCTGACACTTACGGATGAAGGTGCTTTGGTAGAAATAAACGGCAGCTTATCCACCAAACGCGTTAACAACCGTGATTGCGAACTATACGTGCCGTCGAAACCATAAATAGTATTAGAAATAGACTCATCACCAATACTTACTTTTTGGGTGATTGGCTGCTCTGTTAAGTGCATTACGGTTGCACCCAGATTAAGCTTGTTGCTCATCTTGTAATCAAACCGCGAACCGTATAATGACTTTTGCTGAATACCGTATAACTCGTTACTTTCCAATTTAATGTTAATCGGCTGGCCGGAAGTGAGCAATGCTGTATTAATAATCCGGATTCGGCCAATGTTGTAATCAACCGTATAATCAGAACCTTCTGTTAGACGTAGCGTTCCGGCCGTTACCACCACAGAACCTTGCGGAATGTTAATTGCATTTAGCTGAAACTCGGAACCAGCCTGTGATGAATATGTTCCGCGGATTACATAACGGTTTAACTGCGGAAAAAACTGTTGTGCAATGGTTTTGGTCGAATCGTATAAAGGCTGGTAAACATAGCGGTTGATTAAATCCTGCTCCGTGCCGGGAATAAACTGCTTGGCCAGATCAGCACCAAAAGGCTCCACAACCGGAAAAGTGATGCGGCCGTTTTGCGAATCAATCGTAATCCCTTCCAGAAAATCAAAATAACCATCCGGCTGTTTGGCGCCTTGCGGGTCCAGGTTATCCAAGCCCGTTAGCTGCAGCCACAACTTTCCGGCTGTTTTTTGCCCTTCACCCATAATCGGTTTTTCAATACTGGATTTATCATCCAGATGCGTAATCGTTAACCTGAAATCGTTCGGACTGATCTGATAAGCGCCAAGCGTATAAATGTTTTTCATCATCAAATTCCAGGTTGGTAAACTGGTTTTCAACAATTCATTTTTCAACAACTTGGTGTAAAGCACTTTCGGCGTGGCAGCATCCACCGGAATATCGGTAGAAAGCTCTCCAACCTGATACTCCGTCCCATTGTAAGTATAGCGGTAAGCCACAGACAGCACTTCATCATTATTCAGCGGATAATTTAAAGAGATGTAACCCAATTGCGGATGCAGCACAAATTCGGTTGCCGTTAGTTTTCGGGCGTAAGTTAACTTACTATAATTGTCTGTGCTTCCGGTGGACTGAAAATAATTAGCTACATCATTAGCATTAGTTAAACGCGCGTTGGCCGGTAAATTTTGCAGTAGGTTGTTGGATTGCTGCGGAAAACCCGGACCGGTAAAGCCTGCCGGCAAAGCAGAAAATCCGGCACCGCCGCGTATTAAAGTTTTGTTGTACGGATTGTATTCGCCCAAATCCAGCAAGGCTAAAACATCGCGCGAATCTTTGGTAGTATTACTTCTGTTCGTTACCCAAACTTCAATTTTAGTAATGGTGATGTTGGAACTGATGATCGGAATGTTGGCCAGTGCCTTGTTGTAATTGTTCCGGAAATATTGCGATAAAAAGTAGTGCCGGTTGGCTTCATAATCCGAAGGCGACAAGTTAAAATTGCCTTGCTGCGAACCGTTGGAAATGGTAATCTGCCGGCTTTGTGATCGTTGCTGAGAGAAAATACTCGTTACATTCAGCTTGCCGAATTGCAATTTTGTTTTCACCCCAAATAAAGCCTGACTTCCGCTGATGAGTGAAGTTGGCAACGGCATACTTACCGTTCCGGCTTCTATTTTCTGGATAATTTCATCCGGTTTGCCGGTGTAATCCAGCTTTAACTGGTTTTCAAACTGAAACTGCGCTTCAGTATTATAGTTGGTGGAGATTTTTAACTTATCACCGATAGAACCGGTAACGTTCATCTGTATCCGCTGATCAAAATTAAAATTGCCCTGGTTGCGTTGCCGCGTGTTAAAAAGCGGATTTTCGTTTTTGTTAAGCTGTCCGGCAAATATTACTTCTGCGGAGCCTTGCGGATGAATATCAATTACTTCGCTGCCAAAAATCTTTTCGAATGTCTGACTTCTGATTTTTATCTGCGGAATGAAACCCTGTTGCTGCGAATCTTTAGCATATTTATCAGAAAGCTGTTTCCAGTTTTCTTTAATGTCGCTGCTTTGTTTCAAGTGCAAATATTCGCTGTAAGTTAGGTAGCGTTGCGGGCGATAAAGGAAACTTCCAACGCGTTCTGATAATATATAGCGGTTAGTGGCCGGATCATATTCTACTGTGCGCACCAAATTTGGCGGATCGGGCAGCAACGCGCCTCGCCGAAGCTGGCTGTTCCGGGTTTGCTTGGTAACATCCGGAGTTTGCACTTTAATAGTGGTATCAACTTTGGCAGAACTGGCTGACGATTGTGCAAAAACCATTGCATTACAGCCAAAGGCCATAATTACACACAATCCGCACAGCATCTTTCTAATAAAATTCACCTGTAAAGCAAAAAATTATTGTAACTATAAATTTTTCAAAGCTATTTTGATTAGTTTTTCTACTGTTAAGTTCTCTTCGTCTTTTTTCACAATCTGATCGATCACTTTTTCTGCCGCAATTTTTGCAAAACCAAGCATCACCAACGCTGATAAAGCTTCCTCTTTAACCGTATGATTTGCCGGAACTGAGATCAAAGAATCTGGTCCTTCTTTTTTCAATTTATCCTGCAACTCCAAAACTATCCTTTGCGCAGATTTCGGTCCGATGCCCTTAATCCGCTGTATCAAAGGCACATCACCTTTAACAATAGCTTGCTGAATTTCTGCGGGAGTGATGGATGAAAGCATCATCCGGCCGGTATTTGCGCCAATTCCTGATACGGATATCAGATGCAGAAACAACCGCCGCTCCCCTTCCTCTGCAAAACCATAAAGCGTGTGTGCGTCTTCTTTTACGTGGAGCCAGGTAAAGAGTTTACAATTATTTTCGTTTACCGAAAGTTGGGAAAAAGTATGGAGCGAAATATTAATGTGATAGCCCACTCCGCCGGCATCAATAACTACATAAGCCGGACATTTAAAAGCCAGCTTTCCGCTGATATAATCGTACATGTTTTATTCGATATTTTTATTTTATGTTGAAAGTTTTTTACCTGATACTTCTTTTATCAACCTAAATTTAACATGGTTATTGTGCAGGCACGCACCAATTTTATGCTGGTAAAAACAGCATCGGCTTATTTTTAGGCCGATGCTGTTTTTACCACCTATTTTTTCAGTACTGATTTTTCCTGCGCATCTACTACCGCAATGGTTACCACGTTTACAATTTCGCGTACAGAACTGCCCAGCTGCAACACGTGCACTGGTTTGTTCATACCTAAAAGTATCGGGCCAACAGCTTCTGCGCCGCCAATTTCCTGCAATAACTTATAAGCAATATTGCCGGATTCCAGGTTCGGAAAAATAAGCGTGTTGGCCGCTGCACCGTTTAAGTTGGAAAACGCGTAATTATCTTTCAGCAGCGTTGGGTTCATGGCGAAGTTGGCCTGCATTTCGCCATCCACAATCATTTCCGGATATTGTTCGTGCAGGAGCCGAACGGTTTCTCGCGTTTTTTCGGGCACTAAGCCATCATTCGAACCAAAATTAGAATAAGAAAGCACCGCCACACGCGGTTTAATATTGAACTGACTAACCGCCTGCTCAACTAAAACCGTAATATCTACCAGTTGCTGCGCTGTTGGGTTGACGTTTACGGTAGTATCGCCAAAAAAAACCGGACCACTTTTGGTAATCATCATGTACATACCAGCCACCAAATTTACGCCGGGTTTTGTGCCGATAACTTGCAAAGCGGGTTTTACTGTGGCAGCATAGTTTCGGGTGAGTCCGGAAATCAAAGCATCTGCATCACCAAACTGCACCATTGCTGCGCCATAATAATTCCGGTTGCGCATCATTTTTTGTGCATCAAAAGAAGTAATGCCTCTGCGCTGGCGTTTTTGGAGAAGGAAATCAGCATATTTTGCCGAGTTTTCTGTGCCAATCAGCGGATCAATAATTTCCACGCCGTCCATCTGCAAGTCGTTTGCCTGCATAATTTCCTGTATTTTCTCTCTATTGCCCAGCAAAATCGGCGTGGCAATGCCTTCATCTTTTACAATTTGTGCCGATTTAAGGATTTTATAATTATCTGCTTCCGCAAAAACCACCCGTTTCGGTGCTGATTTGGCTTTGCCCGAAAGTGCCCGCATCAATTTATCTTCTTTGCCCAATCGGCTAATCAGTTCTTCGTGATAAGCGTCCCAATCGGTAATGTGTTTTCCTGCAATACCAGATTCCATCGCTGCTTTGGCTACGGCTGTAGAAACGGTAGTAATCAACCTGGAATCAACCGGTTTCGGGATGATATAATCTTTACCAAACTTAAAATTGCGGGCGTTATAAGCCATGTTCACTTCTTCCGGAACCGGCATTTTCGCCAGATCAGCAATCGCTTTTACAGCAGCCAGTTTCATCGCTTCGTTAATGCCCGTTGCCCGAACATCCAGCGCACCACGAAAAATATAAGGAAAACCCAGCACATTGTTCACCTGGTTTGGATAATCGGAACGGCCAGTGGCCATAATTAAATCCTGGCGCGTTTGCGTAGCCAGATCGTAAGAAATTTCCGGTTCCGGATTAGCCATCGCAAACACAATCGGGTTTGGTGCCATGGTGAGCAGCATTGCTGGCGTAACTACGTTTCCTGCGGATAATCCCACAAAAACATCGGCTCCTTTCATGGCATCGGCCAAGGTTTTGACATCAGTTCGATCCGTAAAAAATTCTCTGCGGATGTCGTCTAAATCGGTGCGGCCATGATGCAGCAAACCGTCTTTATCAAACATAATCAGGTTTTCTTTTTTTACTCCGATGGCCAAATACAATTTTGAACAGGAAACCGCCGCCGCGCCTGCTCCGTTTACCACTATTTTTATGGTGTCTAAAGTTTTATGCTGAATTTCTACCGCGTTCATCAGCGCAGCGCCGGAAATAATGGCTGTACCGTGCTGGTCATCGTGCATCACCGGAATTTTCATTTCCTCTTTTAAGCGGCGTTCGATCTCGAAACATAAAGGTGCACCGATATCTTCCAGGTTAATGCCACCGAAAGTTGGCTCCAACGCTTTTACAATCTGCACAAACTGATCTACGTTTTTGGCATCCAGCTCCAAATCAAAAACATCAATATCTGCAAAAATCTTAAACAGCAAACCTTTACCTTCCATTACGGGTTTACTGGCTGCCGGACCAATATCGCCTAAACCTAAAACTGCCGTTCCGTTACTAATTACGGCAACCAAATTGCCTTTGGCTGTATATTTATACACATCTTCCGGATTTTCGGCAATGCGCAAACAAGGTTCGGCCACGCCGGGCGAATAGGCCAGCGACAAATCGCGCTGTGTTTGCGTAGGTTTGGTAGGCAACACCTCAATTTTGCCCGGCCGGCCGGAAGAATGATAATCCAACGCATCCTGTTTGCGGTTGTTTACTTTGTTGCTTTTGCTCATCAGATTTCTTTTTAAACAATTTTCAAAACTAAAATAGTCCCGGTAAAAGAAGTACCGGGACTATTTTAATGCTGCAAATATTGATTTTAATAATTAGCCACGATTAATTTTAAGCATCATCCCAGCACGTAAATGATTGCTTCTCAGCGTGTTTAAGTTTTTAATACTTTCTACTGTTGTACCTTCATATTTATCGGCAATCAGGGTCAGTGTATCACCTTTTCTCACCTTGTAAGTATAATAACTTTTAAGCGATTTTTTTTCGGGAGAAGCATTGTCTGCCGATGCTTCTTTTACCAGTAATTTTTCGCCAGGCACGATGGCTTTGGAATGCAAGTGGTTCCAGACTTTTAAATCCTGCACTTCCACACCATAACGATCAGCAATTTCTGATAAGTTTTCGCCTCTCCGAACCCGATGATAACGGATTTGAGATGAAGAATCTGGCTGATTTATAGCGGAAGCAAAACTCGGCACAACTTCGTCTTTCACATTATTTAAAGCTGCGTAAACTTTAGCAAAATCAGCAAGAACCGTTTTGGGAATAATTAATCGCTTGGGTTTATCTGCCGTACCGTTTACAATTCGTTTTTTGAAAGATGGATTCAAAATTGCCATTTCCGCAGGATCAACTTCCAGCGCAGCCGAAAGATCTTTCATCGAAACAAACTTGTTCACCATCACCGTATCGTTTTTGGTAGAGAAATTGCATTCTTCCGGGATAATGAAATGCTTTTTGTAATAAGTCATCACGTAAGCAATAGCAATGTAAGCCGGCACATAACCGCGAGTTTCGGCTGGCAAATAATTTCGGATCGACCAAAAATCATTGCCACCAGAACGTTGCATTGCCTTGATTACGTTGCCTTTACCGCAGTTGTAGGAAGCAATGGCCAGCAGCCAATCACCAAAATCATTGTAAGCATCTTTTAAATAACGAGCTGTTGCGTGGCTGGCCTGAACAGGATCTTTACGCTCATCAACATAATTATCCATTTTTAAACCATACAACCTTGCCGTTGCAAACATAAATTGCCATGGGCCGGTTGCGCCAACACGGGAAACTGCGTTTGGATTTAAGGCTGATTCTACAACAGAAAGATATTTGATTTCCTCCGGAATGCCTGCTTCGCGGAAAGCTTTTTCATAAATCGGGAAATAATATTTAGCCAGTCCGATGATTTTAGACATCGCATCTTTACGCCGCGGAGCCGTATAAATATCGATATAACTTTGAACGTATTCGTTATAAGCTAACGGAATTTGCTTCTGGATCGAATCCAACCGATACTTATAAACCATATTCTGGTACGAATTCAGCAAAAACTCATCAACAATTGGCACAGGAACCAACGTATCTGTCCGCAAAACATACGGAACATTCTTTACTGTTTTTACCGGAGTAAAATTGACAACTTGTTTTGCTTTTAAGCCGCTGGTATCAGTTTTTGGAGATTGTGCAATGGCGCAAACGGCCAGCAATGACAAAGTTACGAGTGTAAAATATTTTTTCATTTTTAATCTATTCCTGCTTTTCGCGTCAGATCTAAGCAAGCTTTAGAAAATATGCGGAAAAGTTTAACAAATCTGCTTCGGCAAATGCCGGAGCCAACAACTGCAATCCTAACGGCAAACCTTTTTCATTGTTGCCCACGGGAAGAGAAATTGCCGGTACGCCAGCCAGCGCGGCCTGCACGGTAAAGATATCTTCCAGGTACATTACAATTGGATCTTTCACCATTTTGCCAATGTTAAAAGCAGCAGTTGGCGTGGTTGGCATCAAAATAAAATCGTGATTTTTCAAGATTTCATCTGTTTTTTCTTTAATTAAACGCCTCACTTTCTGCGCTTTGGCATAATATGCATCGTAATAACCAGAACTCAGTATAAACGTACCCAGCAAAATACGGCGGCGTACTTCTTCCCCAAAACCTTCGGTGCGGCTTTTGGTGTAAGTGGTTTCTGCGTTGGTTGCATTCGGACTGCGATAACCAAAATGCACTCCATCAAAACGGGAAAGATTGGAAGAAGCTTCGGCCATGGTGAGCACGTAATAGGTTGGCACCACATAATCCAGATACTCGAAAGAAATTGGCTTAACTGAATGGCCGTCAGCCTGTAAAGCCTGAATTTTGTTTTGGATCAGGTCTTTAATTTCCTGCTGTACACCATCGCTGTCCAACAC
>JBPBQN010000095.1:0-16393 GCA_050954865.1 Janthinobacterium lividum
AACTACTCATCAAAACGATGAATACAAATTTACAATAATAATTTTTTTAGTAACAGACTTTACAGCTGATAAAACTATTTAGAATAATTCTTAAAACAATTTGACATTATTTTTCATGCTTTTTTTATCAACCCAAATTTAAGTAGATAAAAGAAGCATGTTTAAATGGGTGTTAATCCCAATCTAATGCTTTTTTCTTTAAAATATAAATAAATCCAAGCAGTAAGGTTCCCATAAAAATGAACATTTCTATCATTCCGTCAGAACCCAAATCTCGAAAATTTACTGCCCATGGATACATAAAGATCACTTCCACATCAAACAAAACAAATAATATAGCTACCAAAAAATATTTGATGGAAACCGGCGTACGGGCATTACCAATAACTTCTATACCGGATTCAAACGGTGTTAATTTATCTTTCGTACTTCTTTTAGGACCTAATTTATGAGTAGCAAACATGGTTGTAAATACAAAACCTAATGCTACTATCATTTGGAAAATAATCGGAAGATAATTTACCGGCAAACTTTGTGCTTCCATAACTTGATCAAAAATTTCTCAAATATAAAAAAAGGCTCCTAAAAGGAACCTTTTTCAAGTTTTTAAAAAAGAACAGCGCTATTTGCTTTTTCCTTTTTTATCGGTAAAAGCTTTCGCTTGTTTATTTGTAGGATCTGTTTCTAAAGCTTTTGCAAAATTTTCTGATGCTTTGGCTTCATTTTTTTCCTTGTACTCGTAATAGGTACCTAAATAAGCATAAGCCTCTGCTAAAAATGCTTTATCTGCATCAGCAACAGCACCTTTTGCTGTAATTAACTGAATGTATTGCTCATAGTACGGTTTTGCATAACCTTGAGAAGAATTTCTGCTTGGCTCTCTTAAATCGTTAGCTCTTGCTTGATACAAAGCTACTGCTGCTTGCGGTGCCGCTGCATGATGTTGGATATAGCTAAATGCAGTATCAGATTTAATTAATAACATTGTATCAGCCACCGGTTTTGGCGTAGCGGTGCTATAATATTGAGCTTTAAAAGCGTTGTAATAACTTATTCCTTCTCTCAAATAATCATTTAAAGTAGCTTGTTTAGATTTTGAAACATAAGTTTTATAAGCATCACCAGCTTCTACAAACTTTTTCTGGTTGTAGTAAGATTTGGCAATATCACTATAAGCATCTGTTTGTGTTGAATCTAAAGCTAAAGATTTGTTCAAACTGGTAATACCTTCAGCATCCTGACCAGAAGCAGTCTGCAGACGGCCTAAATACAAATAATCTAAAGGAATAATTCTTTTCGGGTCAGCCTGAGAAATAAATTTATTTAAAGCTTCTAAACCGGCAGGATAATTTTTGTTTTCATAAGCTGCATAACCTAAATAACGATAAACTAACAAGTTGTTTTTAGGAGCAGTTTTTGCAATTTCCTGCGTTTCTTGTTCTAAAGCTTGATAATCTTGTGCGTAAACCAAGAAACGGGCATAATTCATTCTGGAATCCAAAGAACGATCTGTAAAATCCAAATACTTTTTGTAGAAATCAACCGCTTGTTTGTATTTCTGATCAGCTACTGTTTGAGAACTATTTTTACCCCAACGTAAATACATTTCTGCTAACTCACGGTAAGCCGGGCCATAATTTGGATCGATTGCTAATGCTCTACGATACTCCTTTTCAGAATCTTCATAGTTATTAGCCTGTTTCCAGATTACTCCTGTTGCTACAATAGCACTTACCATTTTCGGGTTGATTGCTAAAGCTTGTGAATAGTTGTCATAAGCATCCGTATTTTTCAATTGAGAACGATATGCATCACCTAAAGCAGCATATAATTCCGGATTTTTATCTTTTGTGTTAGATGCAATGCCTTTTTGTAAAACCTGGATGGCAGCATTTGCATCAGGATTCGGAGCCAATAGATATGCTTTTCCAATATATACATATGGCTCTGTATCTTTTTTGTCGATTGCTGCTAATGCTTTATCAAAATTCGATTTTGCAGAAGCGGTATTTTTATCTAAGCGATCCACTGCACCCAAACCTGCATAATTTAATGCTGATTTTGCATTAACACTAACTCCTTTGTTAAAAGTTGTTCTTGCAGAGTCAGGATAATCTGTTTTTATGTATAACCAACCTAAATAAAAATAATTTTCTGCGTTTGTTGATTGCGTTTGTGTCAGATTTTTCAACATCGTCTCTGCCTTTTGATACTGCTCTGCATCTAATGCTTTTTTTGCATCCGTTATACTTTGTGCAGAAACGGATGAGCCGATTAAAGCTAACCCTGAAAAGGTTATTGCAATTTTATTAATCATTTTCATAGTTAAAATTCTAAATCTACTTTACAGTTCCTTTTTGATATTTATTTCCCTTGTTGGCATAGAATCAGGCAATAATCCTGATCGTAAAACTATTTTTTGGCCACGTTCACTTTGTAAAAATGATGCAAAACCAGTACCTAAACCTATTTTGCCCGTACAATCTACAACATAAACCGCTCTGGTTAATGGATATTGTTTTAGAGCAAGTGTTGATTGTGATGGTTTAAAATAATTTTCTGTTTTACTACTTAAATTGTCACTCTTGATACTTACAACTTTGATATTCTTAGTTGCACCTACATAATCACTATCAGGCTCAATTAACCAACTATAACTGATAAAACCGATAGACCCATCATGTGATGCAACGTATTTAATTACCTCCTTACTGTTTTTAACAGCATAAATGTTTTTTTGGCTTGAACCCTTTAAACCAAAAAAACTTTTCAAATAATTCAATACACTAGAGTTTGGATTATCAAAAACGAGGCTCTTTGTATTTTTAGTATTAGTATCAAACAAACTTTTTATTTGTGTTAAAGACATCACAGTGTCAGTAACATTTTTTCCAACAATTAATGTTATTGCGTCAAAAGCTACTTTTCCAATTTTTGGAGGCAAACCTCTATTTGTAAGTAGCTTTACTTCATTTTGATTCAGGTCTCTACCCATCACCGCAAAACGAGCTTTATTATTTAGCACCAAATCCAAGATTTTATTTTCAGGCTGATAAATTACATTTGGCTTTGCTTGTGTATAAAGTGATTTGAAAACATATATTTCCTGGTCTAAAATAGGAGAAATAGATTCATCAAACACAAAATTGTATGTTCCAGATGTAAATTCATCTGTACTGTTATCATCTATTCTATTCTGATTACAAGATGCCAAACAAACACCCAATACAAGAATCTTATTTATAATACCTTTTAATTTCATTTTTTAGGAATTAAACGTGCAAAACGAATAATAGAATAGACAATCATTACTGAGCCAAAAAGATAACGCTGTGATTGTGGCATTCGCAATGGAAGCTTGTGCCAAAACATAATCATCAAACCTAACCCAAAAAACCCTAGAAATGTGATTAGCCCTAAAATAAGGAGAAACCGCTCTTTGAGCGGTTTCTCCTTAAAATTAAATCTGTTCAACATTGTTAAACTATTGGTCTCCAGCCAAAGTAAAGTTAACTGGCATAGTGTAAGCTACACGTACCGCTTTACCGTTTTGAATACCCGGTGTCCAATGTGGTGATTTGGAAAGAACGCGTACCGCTTCTGGTCCACAACCTCCACCAATATCCCGTAAAACTTTGATATCAGTTAAAGAACCATCCCGTTCAACCACAAATGATACAATTACACGACCTTGAGTATTGTTCTCTTTTGCAACTGGAGGATAACGAATATTCTTACTCAAATAATTTCCAAAAGCTGCTTCACCACCTGGAAATGCTGGTAGTTTTTCAACTGCTGCAAAACTAACTGGATCGTTGCTTTCTTCTACAACCTTTTGCGTAATATCAGCCTTACCAACTGCTTCATCAATTCTGATTTCTTGATTTGGATCGCCTTTTTGATCCTTTTGACCAGGATCTTTTACTTCCAATTCTTTAACCGTAGGCGGATCTTTTTCTTGAACTTCATTGTCCGGTTTTACTACTGGAGGTGGAAAACGAACTTGATCTACTTTTGGTTTTGGTGGTTCAACAGTTGGAGGTGGCGGAGGTGGTTTTGTCATATCCACAGGTGGAGGTGGTTTCAAAATTACGTCCTCAATTTTTACTTTTTCGTCTGCTTTTGGAATAAAGCCTTTGATCTTGTCAATAATAGTAGGTGTGGCAATTGCAATAACAAATAAAGCACTTGCAATAATTAATGCCCGTACAGAAGTCTTTGAATTTTCCTTACGAAGCATATAAGCTCCATAAGCTTTATTACGCCCACTAAAAACAACATCAAGCCATTCCGGATTTAATATATCTAATCTTGCCATAGTTGTGTTTTAATTATAAATAACTGATACTGATTTAACACTACTTAATAAAGATTATCCCTTTTTAGAGATTCTACTTCATTCCCAACAATATCAACAATAGCATATATCTGAATATTAGCTATTTTAAGCTCATCTAATATATCAACCATATTTTTATAGTTTGACTTATCAGAAGGTTTAATCAAAACAATCATTTCTTTTCCACCTGATTGCTCTTTAACACGCTTATAGTTTTCTATAAGTGCTTTTCTAATTCCATTTTTGCTATAATCAGAAATCGTTGGTGCAACTTTTCCTGGCTCGCCAACAAAATATTCTAATTTGTTTTTATTACCCAGCAATACAGACATAGTTCTGGATGCAGGAACTGGTAGTTGATCTTTTTGCTTATCATCCTTATCAGGCATACCTAAATCCATTGCTTGAGGTTTTGCCAATGTAGTGGTTAACATAAAGAAGGTGATTAGCAAAAATGCTAAATCTACCATGGCTGTTAAATCAACACGGGTGGATGCTTTTTTACTTCGTACTTTTCCTCCGCCTTTCTTACCACCCCCGGAGGTATCTAATTCTGCCATTTTTTTATTAGTTTAAATTAGTTTGCAGCCCGCATAGAAGTAATCAGGCTAAATTTATTTACTTTTTGCTTTTGCAAAATATCAATTACCTTTTTGATAACTGGATATTCTTCTTTACTATCACCTTTGATACTAATTCGCAGTTCTTTGTTAACAAGAGCTTTCGCAGAAACACGCGCCTCACGAACCCAGTTAAACAATTCATTACTTACAGAATCTGTAGGAATTCCTGGTTGTTTCAATTCTTTACGCTTATCAGGAGATAAAGCCAAAAACTGCTTCATATTTTGAATTGGAACTCCAAATGATGACAATCCACCAAATGTAGCTTTTTCAGCAGGTGTGAAAGTAATGTTATACTTCTGACCAACACTTTCTAAAGTCTGCTTTCTAATTTCCTCTCCTTCCATACCAAAGAAAACCTTGTTTTCACCAATTGTTATGGTTGCATTGTCATCCGGAACTTTAATTGTAACAGATGATCCAGGAATATCAACCGGAACTAAATCTTCGGTTTTAGGTTTAGAAGTAAGAATAAAGAAAGTAAGTAGTAAAAAAGCCATATCGCACATTGCCGTCATGTCAATCGCGGTACTTTTTCTTTTTACATGTGCTCTTGGCATATTATATGCTTTTAATTATATGGTTAATGTTTCAAAAACAAGAGTTTAGTAACTCTTGTTTTTATGAGAAGCAGCATAAGTTTGAACAATGCTGAATCCTGTTTCATCGATAGCATAAGTTAAAGTATCTATTTTAGAAGTAAAATAGTTGTATGCAATAACCGCTAAAGTTGATGTAAAAATACCCAAAGCTGTGTTAATCAAAGCTTCAGAAATACCTGTTGCTAATGCAGCCTGGTTAGGCGCTCCTGATGATGCTAAAGCCGCAAATGCCTTGATCATACCAGTTACTGTACCTAACAAACCTGTTAATGTACCGATAGAAACTAAAGTTGCAATAATTGTTAAATTCTGCTCTAACATTGGCATTTCTAAAGATGTTGCTTCTTCAATGTCTTTTTGAATCGCCAGACATTTTTGATCAACATCCATGTTAGTTTCAGTTTCCATTTCACGGTATTTTTTCAAACCAGATTTGATCACATTAGCAACAGAACCTTTTTGTTTATCACATTCTGCACTTGCTGCTTCAATGTTACCAGCGTTTAAGTTAGATTGTACTTTTTTGATGAAAGCATCAACATTACCTGAACCTGATGCTTTGCCGATCACAACAAATCTTTCAATAGAGAAAATAATTACACATAATAAGAACGTCATCAATACCGGTACAATTGGGCCGCCTTTGTGAACAACACCAAAATAATCACCGTTAGCAGGCTCAGCACTTGGATCTCCACCTTTGTAATGACTTGGATCGCCTAAAATGAACATGTATATTAATAAAGCTACAACAAATGCAATTGGGATTACTAAGGTTGCAAAGATGCTCGAACCAGAGCTTTCTTTAGTTACTGTTGTTGGTTTTGGTGGAGTAGTTGCCATTTTTAAGTTTGTTTAGTTTAGTTAGATTTTAGTTTAGTAAATATAGATTTTAATAATGGTATTCGTACTAATGCAATAACAAATTTAAAGTTTTTCAATGATTAACAAAAAGTATAAACAACATCTCGACATTTTTATTTTTAGATTATAAACCAACTTTGTTAATGATTTATAAAACTACTAATTGCTGTAAATTATTGTCTGTTTGCTTTTACAATGAAAATGAAAAAAATCAATTTATGCAAATGTTAAGTGTAAAATATACACATGCATACTTTGCATAAACATTTTTGCTTATCCGCCGGCTATTTTTGCTTTATAATTATCAGCCAATAGGATTTCGAGCACTTTATCCCTGAAATTTCCCTGAATCAGAATCTCGCCTTCTTTTGCCGAGCCGCCAACACCACATTTTGTTTTCAGTTTTTTGCCCAGTTTATCCAAATCTTCTTCCGTTCCTACAAAATTACTGATGCGCGTTACCAGTTTTCCGCCGCCTTTCCGATCCAAATAAATCTTAAGCTGCTGTTGCTGCACCGGTAAACTTTGGGCAAAGCTGCTTTCTTCCTGATACTCAAAATCAGGATCAGTAGAATAAACTACACCGGAAATACTTTTGCTTTTCTTGCTCAACTTATTTTTTGCATACTGTTTTTATCGACCTAAATTTCACCTTTATCAAATCAGAATTTGACTTATAAAATTAGTTAAACGCAATTATGATGATAAAATTTTTTACCACAAACTTTTATTTCAATGAATTTAGGTCGATAAAAACAGCATTGTTTCTGCTGAAAAGAAATCTGGTTCTAACCGTCTATTTTATAAAATAATTTTAATTTTGCTGCAAAGTGGACTGATTTGAATTGATTGCAACCACCTGAAAAAAAGTGCTAAATGTATATTCTTTTTGTACTGCAATCTCCCTGATCGGCTGTTTTATAAATCATTAATTTTTATTTAAAAATCGTTATGCCGTATTTATTTACTTCCGAGTCTGTTTCGGAAGGACATCCTGATAAAGTTGCAGACCAGATTTCCGATGCGCTTATTGATAATTTTTTAGCCTTTGATCCTGATTCTAAAGTTGCCTGCGAAACATTGGTTACAACCGGACAGGTTATTTTGGCCGGAGAAGTAAAATCAAAAGCTTATTTAGATGTGCAGAAAATTGCCCGCGATGTGATCAATAAAATTGGTTATACCAAAGGTGATTACATGTTTGATGGAAGTTCTTGTGGTGTTTTATCTGCCATTCATGAGCAATCGCCGGATATCAATCAAGGTGTGGATCGGGAAAACAAACAACAGCAAGGTGCCGGCGATCAGGGAATGATGTTTGGTTACGCCACTATTGAAACCGAAAATTTCATGCCGTTAACTTTAGATATCGCACATGCTTTGTTAATTGAACTGGCAGCCATTCGCAGAGAGAATACGGAAATTAAATACCTGCGCCCGGATGCAAAATCGCAGGTTACTTTAGAATATAATGATGAAAATCAGCCACAACGCATTGATGCAATCGTTATTTCTACGCAACATGATGATTTTGATGAAGAAAAATCCATGCTGAGTAAAATTCGGGAAGATATGATTAACATCCTGATTCCGCGTGTACAAGCAAAATATCCAAAATATGCACACTTTTTTAATGCCGAAATCAAATATCACATTAATCCAACCGGAAAATTTGTAATTGGCGGTCCGCACGGCGATACCGGTTTAACCGGCCGGAAGATAATTGTTGATACTTATGGTGGAAAAGGTGCGCATGGCGGTGGCGCTTTTTCCGGAAAAGATCCTTCAAAAGTTGATCGTTCTGCAGCGTATGCAACGCGCCACATTGCTAAAAATCTGGTTGCTGCCGGCGTTTGTACGGAAGTTTTGGTGCAGGTTTCCTACGCAATTGGCGTGGCGCAGCCGATGGGCATCTACGTAAATACTTACGGAACAGCCAATGTTGATTTGCATGATGGCGAAATTGCCGAAAAAGTTTCTGCCATTTTTGATATGACGCCTTATGCCATCGAAACCCGCTTAAAACTGCGTAATCCAATTTATTCTGAAACTGCAGCTTACGGACATTTTGGTAAATCTCCGCAAGTAGTAACCAAATCTTTTTTCACCCCAAATGGTGAAGAAACCAAAGTAGAAGTTGAACTTTTTACCTGGGAAAAATTGGATTATTTAGACAAGGTAAAAGAAGCATTCGGTTTATAACCAATGCTTCTTTTAGCATACTTTTTTTAGGCTGATAGTGTAGATATGCAATCCGAAGAAAATCCCTGGAAAATCAATTCCGAAGAAAACATTTATGATAATTCCTGGATCAATGTAACCGAATTTAAGGTGCTCAATCCTGCAGGCAATCCGGGAATTTATGGCAAAGTTCATTTTAAAAACAAAGCCATCGGCGTTGTGGCTTTGGATGAAAACCAACATATTTATATGGTTGGCCAGTACCGTTTCCCGATCAATAAATACAGCTGGGAATTGCCGGAAGGCGGCGGACCATTATCCGGACTTCCGTTGGATTCTGCTAAACGAGAACTTTTGGAAGAAACCGGTTTAAAAGCGAAAAACTGGACCGAAATTTTGCGCATGTATTTATCCAATTCGGTTTGTGATGAAGAAGCCATTATTTATCTCGCCCAAAACCTGCAACAGTTTGAAGCCGAACCGGAAGAAACCGAGCAACTGATTATCAAAAAATTACCTTTTGCAGAAGTGTATCAAATGGTTTGCCGCGGCGAAATTACGGATGCCATTACCGTTGCAGCCGTATTGAAAGTGCATATTTTATTGCTGGAGAACAAACTGCCTTAATGCTGTTTTTACCATGCAAAAACTGTTGAGCTATTTTTTAACGACGCTGCATTATATTGCTTTTACTTTTTTTCTGCTAGTTTTTCATCCGCTGCAATGGATTACTTTCCGTGTTTTTGGGTATAAAGCACACAAATTTGTGGTTGATATTTTGAATGCTTGCCTAGTTTCTACTTATTATTTGCTGGGAAATTCTGTCCGTTTTATCAATCGTTTTGATCTTCCGCAAAACCGCTCCATTATTTTTGTGGCCAATCACCAGAGTTTGTATGATATTCCGCCGCTGATCTGGTTTCTGCGAAAATATCACGCCAAATTTATTTCCAAAATCGAACTAACCAAAGGTATTCCTTCCATTTCCTACAATTTAAAACATGGCGGCGGTGCTAATATCAACCGAAAAGATCCGCGACAAGCGCTCACAGAAATGGCAAAATTAGGTGTCAGAATGAAGGAAAATACGTGGTCGACCGTAATTTTCCCGGAAGGAACGCGCGCAAAAGATGGTGTAGTACAAAATTTTCAAAGCGGCGGCATAACAACTTTACTCAAAAAATGCCCGGAAGCTTTGCTGGTTCCAATTGTGATCCGCAATTCTTGGAAAATGGTTCGTTTCGGCACTTTCCCGTTAGGAACTTTTTTAAAGCTGGAATTTGAAGTTTTAGGAATGATCGAACCAACGGAATCCGCAGAAATTCTGGTTAAAAAAGCAGAAGTGATCATTCGGGAAGCGTTGCAAAAAAAGGTTTAATCCTGGTATTTCCTTTTTCGGTAAAAATTTTCGTCGGTAAAAAAATGCTGTTTACCGGCAATTTTTACGACTTGGCCTAATACCTATTTATCCCATCAACGATTAGTTTTTTCTTTGATTCATCAAACCGACAGATCATGAAAAACTTCATCAGCAACAGCAATCCATTCATACTTCTTTTAGCACCTGTAATTTTGGCTTTACTGCTGGGCATCAACTATGAAATGGAACATTTACGCTCTTTTCAAATAGCAAGTGCTGATACGATTTCTTTATTTTCCGGCAAAATGAACCTGTTTCAAACCGTTTGCGAAGTGGTTAAAGAACAGGTTTGGTAGACAAAATTTAGGTCGATAAAAACAGTATCTACCTAAAATCAAAACCGTTACCGAATCGGCTTCGGAACAATTGGCAAACTCTCATGCCCCAATTCATCCACCGATTGTACCGCAAAAAAGTAATTATCTTTCGAGTAATCCATCGTTGCCTTGGTATCGGTTACAAAAGTTTTGGTTTCCCAGTACGGGCTGATGGTTTCGCGCATCAGCACATAATATCCCGCTGGCTTTTTTCCGGCTTTTGGTGCTTCCCATTTCAGTTGCGTTTTATTGGTGAGGCCGCTGGTAACAACGCCAACATTTTGCGGTTCGGCTGGTGCCAAAGCTAAATTTGCCAAAACGGAAAGGTTCATCCGCGCCACTTTCTGCGTGTAATCATAATCGGCAAAATCCGGTAAATCACCATAATCCACCCCTTTTTCTTTGCGGATATCCTGGTGCTGGCGGTTAAAATCCTCGTTCATCTCCGTAAAACGAACGGCCGTAAAACCTTGCTGTAAAAAAGGCGTTTGATCGCCGCCACGTAAAAAGCGATCGCGACGATAAATCATTTTCACATCCAGCTGCGCTACATAACGTTCGCCGATTTCTTTGGTGTAACGAGCCAATTGTCGCGACGGACTATCGTTTTCGCCACCATTTCCAACCAAAGAATTAATAGCGATACCAGCACGGCGCGCAGCCAAAGTATCCGTTTTGGAAGCGATGGCCGTAGATGGCACACCTTCGCTAAAAACGCGGATGCTGCGGTTATCTTTCAGGCCGGTTTCCATCCCGTAAGTGTTGCCCACAATATCATTGTTCAGCATGGCATCTATGTTCCAGTTTTCGGCTTTGGCGCGTTTGGCCACGTTGGTTGATCCGTTTAAACCCTGCTCCTCGCCTGCCACAGCCATAAAAATAATCGTAGCCGGAAATTTTCGCGTAGCCATTACTCTGCAAATTTCCATGGATAAAGCCGTTCCGGAAGCATCATCCACCGCGCCTGGTTCTACGGCGTTGGCGTTCATCACATCATTTACACGAGAATCGTAATGGCCGGAAACTAAATAAATCCGTGTATCATTTGGGTCAGTTCCTTTTAACGTAGCCAGCACGTTTTTGAGTATTGTTGGCTTATCAATTCGTCCGCCTGCAGGTTGGGTAAACGTATCAAAATCTACTTTCATCCTTCCGCCTGAAGCTTTGGCGTAGCTTTCCATTTCTGTTTTGATCCAGTTTCGGGCGGCGCCAATGCCGGTAGTTTTGCTGGTGGTATCGCTTAAAGTATGTCTGGATTTAAAACTCACCAATTTGCGCACAATGGTTTCGATATTTTTAGCGGAAACTTCATCCACCATTTTACTGATTTGCTGATCCTGCCGGATAATTGCTGTTTGCGCAAAAGCAGAAACACCAAAAGAGGCAACCAAAAATGTACTGAGTATTGTTTTTTTCATGTGATTTTTATTGTTGAAGGAATGAAGAATCCGGCAATGCTTCTTTTATCACCTAAAATTCATCATCAACCCAAATTAAAACTTAAAAATTTTAGCAAGCTGTAACAAATTTGTTAAGCGCAGGTAAAATATTTATTGATTTAGATAAAAACACTTATTTAGGTTGATAAAAACAGCATCAACCATGAAAAAAAATTTACTACTGTCAGTCGCACTGACTTTTGGTCTGTCTTCTGCCCTGCTGGCGCAAGATGTGCCGGATGCAACCATCGTGCAAAAAATAAGAGATGAAGGTTTAACGCATTCTAAAGTGATGGAAACCGCTTTTTATTTAACCGATGTAAGCGGACCAAGATTATCCAATTCAACCAACCTCAAAAACGCGCAAAACTGGGCGGTTAACCGGTTAAAAAGTTACGGATTATCCAACGTAAAACTGGAACCCTGGGGCAAATTTGGCAAAGGCTGGGACGTAGAAAAAAATTATGCAGCCATTACCGTTCCGTATTATCACGCGATTATTGCTATTCCAAAAGCCTGGACGCCCGGTACAAACGGACCGATTAAAAGTGAAGTTATGCTGATTAAAGCGGATACCAGCATGAACATGGATCAGTATAAAGGCAAACTGAAAGGTAAAATCATCATTTACGAACCAGCCAGCATGACTTTGGCCGCCGGTGCCACACCAGATTTTTTGCGTTATACGGATGCACAATTGGACGAGATGGCCAAAGCAACCGCGCAGTCAGCTGCTGGAAATCGCCGGCCGGCAAACCCGCAAATGGCGGCGATGATGCGGATGCGGACTTTCCGCAACAAATTAAGTGCGTTTTTAAAGGATGAAAATGTTGGTTTGATTTTGAGCCAGGCGCGCGGAACTGACGGAACCGTTTTTACTACAAACGGTGCTTCGTATGCTGATACTGCAAAAGCTGTGGCTCCGGAACTGGAGACGAGCGGCGAAGATTATCTGCGGATTGTGCGCTTGTTAAAAGCCGGACAAAAAGTGGAAATGGAAGCCAATATCAAAACCAAATTTATCAACAATGATTTACAGGGTTATAACGTGGTGGCCGAAATTCCTGGAACGGATAAAAAACTGAAAGATCAGGTAGTGATGATTGGTGGTCATTTTGATTCGTGGCATGGCGCAACCGGTGCAACAGACAACGCCGCCGGAAGTGCAGTGATGATGGAAGCAATGCGCATCCTGAAATCTATCAATTTTAAACCAAAACGCACCATTCGGATTGCGTTGTGGAGTTCCGAGGAACAAGGACTATTCGGTTCGAGAAATTACGTACTAAATCATTTTGGTGATCCAAAAACGATGCAGCTGAAACCGGAACAGGAAAAATTATCCGCTTATTACAATCTGGATAACGGAACCGGCAAAATCCGTGGTGTTTTTATGCAGGGAAATGAAGCCGTTGCACCGATTTTTAAAGCCTGGCTGGAGCCGTTTAAAGATTTGGGCGCATCAACCTTAACCATTCGGAACACCGGAAGTACCGATCATGTTTCTTTCGATGCCGTTGGCATTCCAGGATTTCAGTTTATTCAGGATCCGATGGATTATTTTGCACGAACACATCATAGTAATCAGGATACGTATGACCGTTTGGTGGAAGATGATTTGAAACAAGCTGCTACAATTGTTGCCTCTTTCGTGTACAATACTTCACAACGCGAACAAATGATGCCGCGTAAAGAATTGCCAAAAGCAACCGCATCTTTAAATTAATCTCAGTAAAATTTATACGATAAAAGCAGCATGACTCATCATCATGCTGCTTTTTTTATGTGATAAAAACAGTATTGTTGATTAACCCTGAACGGAAAACAAATCAATTGTAAATATCAACACTGAATTAGCCGGGATTGAGCCTGTAACTGTGCTGCCATAACCTAAAGCCGAAGGAACAAAGAGTTTGATGCGGCCGCCTGGTTTTATAAACGGGATACCTATTTGCCAGCCTTTTATTACACCGCTTAATAGTGTTGTAAAATTGGCATTGGTATCAAACTGTGTTCCATCTAATAAAATACCAGTGTAAGCTACGCGTATGGTAGATGAAGTAGTGGATGTAACAGATGCTGTGGCACCGCTGCCCGGAATTATAATTTGATAATACAACCCAGAAGCATCTTTTGTAGCTGTAATATTGTTGGCGGCCAAGTATGATTTGATTGCGGCATCATCAGTCGCAGCCTGTACAGTAGGATCAACAGTTGCGGTTTTTTTACAGGCCGAAAAAAACATGGTAAAAACAGCAAGGCATAATAAGTATCTTTTCATGTAGAAATTTGTGTTGGTAACGGCTAAATAGTTGTTTTTATTTTGAGTTCATTCATTTGTTTTTGGTCGATGGTGGAAGGCGAATCGATCATTACATCTCTTCCTGAGTTATTTTTCGGGAAAGCGATCACATCACGGATCGAATCCAAACCGGCAAAAATCGAACACAAACGATCAAAACCAAAAGCCAAACCACCGTGCGGCGGCGCGCCAAACTCAAACGCATCCATTAAAAAGCCAAATTGATTTTGCGCTTCTTCTGCCGAGAAACCCAAGTGTTTAAACATCAAGGCCTGCAAATTTTTATCGTGAATACGAATGGAACCGCCGCCAACTTCTGTTCCGTTGATCACTAAATCATATGCATTCGCCCGAACTTCGCCCGGATTGGTTTCCAGCAATGCAATATCTTCTGGTTTTGGTGAAGTGAACGGATGGTGCATCGCATGGTAACGTTCGGTTTCTTCGTCCCATTCCAGCAACGGGAAATCCAAAACCCAAAGCGGCGAGAAGGTATTTTTATCACGCAAACCTAAACGTGTACCCATTTCTAAACGCAACTCATTCAATTGCTTGCGCACTTTATCTTTTTTACCTGCTAAAAGAAGCATCAGATCGCCGGGCTGCGCATCAAAAGCTTCGGCCCAGTTTTTCAGATCGTCTTCGTTATAAAATTTATCTACGGATGATTTTAACGTTCCATCCAAACTATATCGCAGGTAAATTAAACCGGTTGCACCAATTTGCGGACGTTTGATAAAATCCGTCAGCTCATCCAGCTGCTTACGCGTATAGGAAGCGCAGTTTTTTGCATTGATACCAACAACCAGTTCTGCCTGATCAAAAACCGGGAAATTTTTGCCTTTTACCAGATCGTTCAATTCCACAAAAGCCATCTCAAAGCGCGTATCCGGTTTATCAGAACCGTACAAACGCATGGCATCCGCGTAAGTCATCCGCGGCACTTCCACCAAATCAATGCCTTTTACATTTTTGAATAATGTACGAACCAAACCTTCAAACACATTCAAAATATCTTCTTGTGTGATGAAAGACATTTCGCAATCAATCTGCGTAAATTCCGGCTGACGATCGGCCCGTAAATCTTCATCGCGGAAACATTTTACAATCTGAAAATAACGATCAAAACCGGAAACCATCAGCAATTGCTTAAACGTTTGCGGCGATTGCGGCAAAGCGTAAAATTCGCCAGCGTTCATGCGGCTCGGCACCACAAAATCACGCGCACCTTCCGGCGTGGATTTGATTAAAACCGGTGTTTCTACTTCAATAAAATCCAGTTCGTCTAAATATTTACGCACTTCCTGTGCCATTTTATGGCGCAAAACCATGTTGTTCCTGATCGGGTTTCTGCGGAGATCGAGGTAACGGTATTTAGCGCGCAACTCTTCACCACCATCGGTTTCATCCTCAATTAAAAAAGGCGGAACTTTGGATTGATTTAAAATTTCTAACTCATCTATTTCGATTTCTATCTCGCCAGTTGGAATTTTTAAATTTTTATTAGATCGTTCTCTTACAAAACCACCTACCTGTACTACAAATTCACGTCCAAGTTGACGGCCAGATTCACGCAAAGCTAAATCAGTAGCAAGATTTAATACAACTTGAGTTATACCATAACGATCACGTACATCTATAAAAGTTGTTCCTCCAAAATCGCGTACTTTTTGTATCCATCCACAAAGAGTAACATGTTTATTAAGGTTTTTTAAAGTTAATTCGCCGCAAGTATTTGTTCTGAGCATGTTATGCTTTTTTATTTGAGCTTGCAAAAGTAGGATTTTGAGGCGAAAGGCGGAAAAATGATGGGAAGAAAGGTTTGAACGTGAAAGGGTGCAGATTTTAGGTGGTAAAAGAAGTATCGGTTTAAAAGGTGAGTTTAAAAGAATCGCAGTTTTTATAATTTTGGAACATGAGTACATCATAATTTGTATGATAAAAGAAGCATCTGTTATTCTCCTTTTTCAAACTTATAGCCAATTGGTGTTCGGGGCGTTTCTTCTTTTTCAACAAATTTACTGAGGTAGTTAAAAAGCAGTTCTATCTTTTCGTCGTGTTTCATCATTTGTTTTTCTACTTGTTCAACCCGTAAAAAAACATCTTTGTGGGCAATTATCATTTCCTTGATTTTGGTGTAGATCCGCATAATTTGAATGTTAACCTGAATTGCTTGTTTGCTGTTTAATACGCTTGATAACATCAGTACGCCATGTTCTGTAAACGCGTTTGGTAATTTTCTGCGGCCGCCCCAACTTGAAGTCGCATTTTGCGACTTCAAGTTGATAAATTCTTCTTCATTCAAA
>JBPBQN010000096.1:0-15501 GCA_050954865.1 Janthinobacterium lividum
CAGCTTAAACAACGATGCCGTAGTAAGTGCCATTTTTAAAGTAGCCAGCTATACTTACGGTCCGCTTTTGGGTTTGTATAGTTTCGGTTTATTTATAAAAAACAGGCTGGTGGCTGATCGTTTAGTACCGTTTATTTGCTTGGTGAGTCCGCTGGTTTGTTATTTTTTAAGTACAGAATCCAAAACTTTTCTGGGCGGATACGTTTTTGATAATGAACTGATTATTGTAAACGGATTGATTACTTTTTTAGGCCTGCTTGTAACTTCTCGCACCAAAACCGTATCAATGCATGCTGCCAAAACGGTGGCTTTTTAAATTATTTATTTTGAGAGAATTATGACGAGCGACGAAAAAATAAGACACGCTTTTGAAAACCGCAACTGGCACGAAATTAAGGTAACCGATTCTTGGCAGATATTTAAAATTATGGCTGAATTTGTAGATGGATTTGAAAAACTGGCCAAAATCGGCCCCTGTGTTTCCATCTTCGGTTCTGCCCGAACGCACAATGATAACCCATATTACCAATTGGCCGAAGAATGCGCACGTTTGTTAAGTGAAGGTGGTTACGGCGTGATTTCCGGCGGCGGCCCCGGCGTAATGGAAGCGGCTAACAAAGGTGCTTACGAAGCTGGCGGAAAATCTGTCGGGTTAAATATTGAGTTGCCTTTTGAGCAGTTTCATAACAAATACATTGACCGCGATAAACTGCTGGAATTTGATTATTTCTTTATCCGTAAGGTAATGTTTATGAAATATTCTCAGGGTTTCATCATTTTGCCTGGTGGATTTGGCACGATGGACGAATCTTTTGAAGCCATCACCTTGATCCAAACCGGTAAAATTGCCCGTTTCCCGATCGTTTTTGTGGGAAAAGATTATTGGGGAGGACTATTTGCCTGGATTGAAGAAAAAATGCTCGGACAGGAAAAAAACATCAGTCCGGATGATTTGAATTTATACCGCGTAGTAGATACTGCCGAAGAAGCAGTTGAACATATTTTCAGGTTTTATAACAAATATGTGTTGAAACCGAATTTTTAAACTCACCAATTTTAATGGTATAAAAGAAGCATTGGTGTTTTGAACAATGCTTCTTTTATCGACTAAAAATTAGTGGTTTATTTAAGCATGGTGACTTTTTCGCCTTTTGCTAAGTCAGGGTTTGTTGTCATTTCAATCATGGCAGCAACTTCATCTCTCAAACCTTCGGCACTTCCAGAAAAACCTACATGTTTAAAGCGGATATTTCCCTCTTTATCTAACACGAATTTAGTTGGGATTCCATCAACTTTAAATGCACTAACTACTTTAGATTGCCGGTTATCATTACCTATTTCATCCATTAAAACATCAAAACTGTAATGGTTATCAGTAATAAATTTTTCAACGCCTGCTAAATAATTCTTATCTGTTTCCCAGGTATCAATAAAAATAAACTTTACGTTAGGATCATTTTTATATTTATTCACCGCCAGTTGCATTCCCGGGAAAGAGGCTTTACATGGCCCGCACCAGGTTGCCCAAAAATCAACTACAACTACTTTACCTTTTAAGCTGGCCAAAGAAACCGCTTTACCACTTGTATCTTTTAACGTAAAAAGAGGCGCAGGCTGATTAATCATTTCTTTAGCCAAAGCAGCGCGCATTGCAATTACCGCAGCATTTTTTAAAGAAGTATAATATTGATCAAACCCAGCATCAGAACCTTTTGCTTTAACATAAACCATTTTTAAAGCCACATCCATAACATCAGAACTTTTACCGGCTTTTACAGCGTTTTCTATAACTGTTTTTGCTTTTTGATCTTCTCCGGTAGCTTTTAACATTAACGCATAATGCTCAGAAACTTCTGCATCTACCTCTTTGGATTTTTCAAAAACAGGCGTTTCATAGCTTAAAGCTTCTTTAAATTTATTTTGTTTGAATAAGATAAATGCATACGTATCGGCATACATGTTATAAGTTGATTCATACCCTTCTTTAAGCCTTGCTGGTGATGCAAAAGACTGAGTACCAGGATTAGCTATTTTTTCCTTTGTAAAATCTAATGATTGTTTTGATAGGATTGCTGCATCCTCCAAATGTTCTCCTTTTTTGGCCCATTCAAAAGCAACATTATTCAAACCCATAGCTAAAGAAGACTTATCTTTTACCTGACTTTCCCAACGGTGATAATCATCTATTTTTCCATCCCGCAAATAAGAACCTGCTAACTGGAATCTAAAATTATCCTGAATCGTTTTTTTCTCAGTTGTGCTTTCAGGATATTTCTTTACATATTCATTGTATAAAGCTTCCTTTTTAACCAGATCTTTTTCTTTGTTAAAAGCCATTCCCAATTCGTTTTTAGCCAGTTCACCGTCAGGATATTTAGCTTTTATAACAGCAGTCAAAGAATCAGCCGCGGCCGTTTTTTTAGATCTTCTTAATAAACCGGAAGCTAAAATCAAGTCTTTTTCATCATTGCTTTTTATCAGGCTGGTTAACTTCTGATCGAGAACAGGCGCAAAATTCGGGCTTTTGCCAGAAGCTAATAAAGCATAATACATCGACTGATATTCCTTTTCACTTTGCGGATAAGCCTGAAACTCCTGTTTGTATAAAACAAATGCTTCGTTCGGATCCGTTTTTATCTTGGCAAGTGCCATTCCCATGCCACTAAACAAAACGTAAGCTTTAGAAGCATAAGCACCGGCAACTGGTTTTTTATTTTGATAAATCATGTATAAATAACCATGCTCATTGTTATCATCTATAGCATTATCTTTACTTATTTTTACAAAAAAAGCTTTTGCCGTAGTCGGAATGGTAAAATCTCCTTTTAACAATTTTCCGGCTGGTTTTAAGTTAAGATCGACAGCCGGATAATCTTTATTATCTAAAAAGTAAACAGCCGCACTCAGATCTTTTCGGTCTGCAAGTGGCGTTCCTTCCGGATCATAAGTAACCGTAATTTTTTCTCCAGAAGAAGGATAAGCATCCGAAAGATTAAGGTGTGCATTGGTTTGCGCCAGCACGTTTTGCATTGTCAGAAATCCTGGCAATGCAAGAAATAAAGTCAATTTTTTCATACTAACTAATTTTTTAGGAAATTAAAGAAGTTTTTGCAGAAATGCAATAAATATTTAAAATACTTTCCTCAAAAGAAATATATTTATTCCAAATGGCTCACACCGCCAGAAACTACAAACTTCATCATATCAGCAGCACTTTTATCAATGTGTTTTACCCGTGTTGCTGGCAAAATTACCAACTGACCAGTGAAAGAGTAGGAAAAAGGAAAATAAACGGCTACATCATCAGGTAAACCTAAAATGTTCAGGTCTTTATGCGTTACAAAACCGATTCGTTTCAAGCCAAATTCGTCCATCGTAACCAAAACCGGTTCGTTAAATTTCTTTTCATCTCCTACAAAAGCTTCCGTTAAATCTTTAACCGAAGTGTAAACAAAATTAAACAGCGGCAACCGATGAAACAGGCGCGAAAACCAGTTATAAATCGGTGCGGTAATTAAATTGGTTACAATAACGCCGGCCAGCATAATCACCACTAAAATGGTTAAAATGCCCAAACCTGGAATATAAATTGGCCGGCCTTTGGTGTCTGTCAAAATTAAATCACTTAGGTTTAGCGATTTATCAATTGAAGTAATCACCCATAAAATCAAAAATATGGCTGCACCAATTGGTACCACCACCAGCACACCTTTTATAAAATAGTTAACTAAAGCTCTAAAAATACGGTTCATGCTGATGCTGTTTTTACTCATAAAAATATACCCGTTTTACCCGCTGGGAAATGTTGGTCAGGATTTCATAAGGAATTGTACCAGCCTGATCTGCAAGGTTTTCAATACGTAAGTTTTCATCAAAAACAACTACGGTATCATCTTCCTGCACCTCAATTCCGCTTACATCCAGCATACACATATCCATCGAAATATGGCCGATGGTTGGCGCCAGTTTTCCGTTAATTAGCATTTTGCCGTTTCCGTTTCCAAAAACCCGCAGATAGCCATCGGCATAACCGATGCGCACGGTAGCAATTACGCCATCGTGTTCCATTTTGTCGTTCCGGCTATAACCAACCGTTTCTCTGGCTTTCACTTTTTTAAGCTGAGAAATGCTGGTTTTGAGCGCAGCAACGGGCTGTAAAGGATTATTTTGCGGTTTTGCAGCCGAATCAATGCCATACAAACCGATGCCTAAACGAACCATATTTAACTGCATTTCGGGCCAGCGACTAATTGCAGATGTGTTGGAAATATGTTTGATAAATGAATAGCCCAGCGCATCTTGCAGCAAATTACCTATTTTCTGAAACGAATGAAACTGCTGCCAGGTAAATTCATCATGTTCTGCAGAACCGCTGCCGGCAAGGTGAGAAAAAACGGATTTCACCTGCAATTGCGGATTACTTTTGAGTGCCCGGCAAAGCTGTTCAACTTCTTCAAACTCAAAACCCAAACGATGCATTCCGGTATCAATTTTCAGATGAATCGGAACCTGTTCTGCTGATTTTACATCGATAAAAACAGCATATTTTTCGAGCATGTTAAAACTGTAAATCTCTGGTTCTAACTGATAATCGAGCAATTCGTTAAACGCAGAAACTTCCGGATTTAAAACCATAATTGGCAATGTAATGCCCGCTTTGCGCAAAGCAATTCCTTCATCCACATAAGCCACAGCCAAATAATCAACTTTGTTAAACTGCAAAATTCCGGCAATTTCAAAACTTCCGCTTCCGTAAGAAAAAGCCTTTACCATCGCCATTAATTTTACGCCCGGTTTCAGGATTGATTTATAATGATTCAGGTTATTTTGAAGCGCATTTAAGTTGATTTCCAGTACTGTTTCATGAGTTTTTTGTGCTAAAATCCGACTGATGCGCTCAAACTCAAAAAGCCGCGAGCCTTTTAATAAAATCGTTTCATCGCGAAACTGAATGGATGATAAATGCGAAAGTAAACTTTGCGTATCTGCAAAAAAATACTTTTCCGGCGTTTTAAAAAGTTTCTGATTTTGGGTGATCTCCGCTCCTACACCAATCAAACAGTCAATATTTTTTTGCTGGATAAGGTCTGCAACCTGCTGATACAATTCACCACTTTTTAAACCGGATTGATAGATATCCGAAAGAATCAGCGTTTTCTTTGGATGCTGTTTTTGCCGGTCTAAAAAGTTCAATGCAATTTCCAGTGAATTGACATCCGAGTTGTAAGAATCATCAATTACCGAGCAGTTATTGATGCCATTTTTCAGTTCCAGCCGCATACTAACCGGATTCAAATGTTCCATCCGATCACTGATCACAGCAGGATTTGTTCCTAAAGCCAGTAATGTTCCCCAGCAAAGCAAAGCGTTTTCTACGGATGCTTCATCTAAAAACGGAATGTTGCAGACTAATTTTTCACCCTCAAAAACAGCATTCAGAATAGTTTTATCTGTTTTTATTTCCTGCTCAAAAACATATAAATCAGCCTGATTGGTTTTTTTGCTGATGGTAAAAGTTTTGAGGTTTTGGGTTTCGTTTGCAGTTTCCGGCGGCGCCTGATCCAGGTTATAAATCAGCAGATCAACACCTTTAAAAAGCGTTAATTTTTCATGTAATTTTTCGGTTCGATTGGCAAAACCTTCGTCATGCGCCGAAGCAAAATGCGTGAGCACGCCAATGGTTGGCCGGATCATTTCCTGCAACTTTTCCATTTCGCCAGGCAAAGAAATTCCGGCTTCGATGATAGCAAGTTCATGCTGCGCGTCCATCTGCCACAAAGAAAGCGGCACACCGGTTTGCGAGTTATAACTTTTAGGACTGCGAACTACCTTTTTATCCGCAGAAAGCAACTGATATAACCATTCTTTAACTACGGTTTTTCCATTGCTTCCGGTAATCGCAATCACTTTATAATCAAATTTTTGACGATGATAAGCAGCCAGTTTTTGCAGAGCCGGCAATACTTCTTTTACCGATATAAAATTGGCGTCGGCAAATTCTTCAGGAATCGGGTAATTTTCCTTCACCACAAAATTAAACACACCGACGGCATATAATTCCGGGATGAAATCGTGTCCGTTTCGGGTTCCGTCCAAAGCAAAAAACAAGGAAGTTTCGGCCTTGCTGATTTTGCGACTGTCGGTTAATAAATGTTCAATTGTTGCCTGCTGCCGGATGCTGTTTTTAGCACCTAAAATTTCGCTGATTTGTGTGATGGAATATTTGCCGGGCATGTTGCGAAGTTGAAGATATTTCTGCCAATAAGAAGAAATTTTAACGATTTTTGAAGAGATGGAATTTGAAGAACGTAAACCTAAAATAACCGACCCGAAAATAGGTTTGCAAAAAGCCGAAAAATACTGCGCTTACCAGGAACGCTCGCAGCAGGAAGTGCGGCAAAAGCTGTTTGATCTGGGTTTGTACCCGCGGGATGTGGAGCAGATTATTTCGGAACTGATCAGCAATAATTTTTTAAACGAAGAACGTTTTGCCATTGCTTATACGTTGGGCAAATTCAGGATAAAAGGCTGGGGCAAAATTAAAATTAAGCAGGCTTTAAAACTGAAACGTGTGCCGGATACGCTCATCAAAAAAGCATTGATGCAGATTGATCTGAGTGATTATTTAATCAAGCTGAAACAAATTCTGGAGAAAAAAGCAGCGGTGCTGAAAGAAAAAGAACCTTACAAACGCCAATATCAGCTTAAAACGTATGCTTTTGGCAAAGGTTATGAAGGAAATTTAGTAGCTGAGATTTTGAAAGACAGCGACTTATAAAATACTTTCAAAAAATACTTTCAATACGCTTGCATTTTTTCTGAATGTGTATATATTTGCAACCGCAATGCGAAAGTAGCTCAGTTGGTAGAGCGCAACCTTGCCAAGGTTGAGGTCGCGAGTTCGAACCTCGTCTTTCGCTCTAAATCCTTTCTGTTAGCAGAAGGGATTTGTTTTTGAAAAGGTTAATCACCTGCTCGGGTGGTGGAACTGGTAGACACGCAGGACTTAAAATCCTGTTCCCGTTAAAGGAGTGCGGGTTCGATTCCCGCCCCGAGTACAAAACCCGATAATTACTTATCGGGTTTTTTTGTTTTTGGTTCTACTCCAGCGCTGGGTACAAACTGCTATTTAACTAAGAACTAAGTTTTGATTGAATAAGTTTTTCAAGCATATTTAAAAACTATTATCGCCAATACTGTTTTTACCACATGAAAATCTACCAGCAATCCCTTCAGCTTAAAGCCAGAACACGCGGTTTCCACATCATTACTTCGGAAGTAGTTTATGCGATGCCGGGAATAACTGATCTGAAAACCGGGATGATGCAGGTTTTTATTCAGCATACTTCTGCTTCTTTAACGATTAATGAAAATGCTGATCCAACCGTGCGGAAAGATTTTGAGATGTTTTTTAACCAGCATGTGCCCGAAAATGATCCCGGTTATCTACACAACGATGAAGGTTCTGATGATATGCCGGCGCATTTAAAAGCGGCCATGCTGGGCAGTTCTGTGATGATCCCGATACGCAACGGCCGACTTGGATTAGGCACCTGGCAAGGCATTTACCTGTGCGAGCACCGCAACCACGGCGGTTCCAGAAATTTGATTATTACGGCTTGGGGCGAATAATGGCGATGCTTCTTTTATCGACTATTTTTCAGGGTTTTATACTATAAAAATAACTGCTGATACAAGTTTGATAATGTTGCTGCTGCATCGGTACATAATCCCGGATGAACTTTGGAAGATTGCACAACTGTGCTGCGCGTGGCCGTAAGCCAGCGAAAACGCGAAGCCTGATCTAACTGGCCGATTGAACCGGAATTTGGTTCGGCTAAGCAAATCCGTTCAAAAGCTTGCAGGTTGGTTTTGATTTCTGTTAGATCCAAGTCCGGCGCAAAAGCAGTAATCCTTTTTTCATCTACATGAAATGAAACATGCAGATATTTTAATTTAGCACAAAATAAAATTACGCCAACGTTGATAAATTCTTCCCGCTCTACCCTGGGCATTACGCGAACAACGGCGTACTCAAATACGTGCATTTTTAGCCTGATTTACAAAAACTTCGGAGTGAGCAATCCGCAACAATAAAAACTCAGTATAAACTTGTCTTTTTTCTGTTGCGGAGATGGAATCGTTATCGTTGATGAGCCATTCATCCGGAATCAAACTGACGATTTCCTGTATTTTTTCGGGCGTTAAAATGGCACGAAATTCCTGATCAACCAAATCCAATTCTGACGCAAACGGCAATAAAACATGATCTTTAACCTGTACAAACGGCCTCATGGCCTGCTCTTTCCAATTCTCCCAGGAATGATGAAAGTACAAGGCTGCACCGTGATCGATCAGCCATAATTCCTGATGCCAGATCAGCATATTGGTGTTGCGCGGCGTGCGGTCAACGTTGGTTAACAAACAATCCATCCATACAATTTGTGAAGCTAACTTCGGATCAACAACCGTAACTGTGGCATCAAAAGTAATGGCTCCGCTGAGGTAATGCAAGGCCAGGTTTAAGCCAACGCTAAACTTCAATAAATCCTGAATTTCTTCATCGGCTTCGCTTCGGCCAAAAGCGGGATCAAGTGTGGCAAAAACCAGTTCCGGAATTTTTAAACCAAGTAATCTGGCCATTTCGCCACCAATCAATTCGGAAATTAAAGCTTTTACGCCTTGCCCTGCGCCGCGAAATTTTAATACGTATAAAAAGCCATCGTCTGCTTCGGCAATGGCTGGCAACGAACCGCCTTCGCGCAAGGGCGTAACATAACGTGTAACGTTTACGGTTCTTAACTGTAAAAAATTATTATCCATAAAAGAAGTGTCCGAGCATTGTATTCAACCCAAAAAACAGGCGATAAAAACAGCATCCGAACAGCAGGAAAATTAAGCTATTTTTTGAAAGCAGCATAATTTTTACAAGTTCAGTTAAAAGCACAAGCTGTTTTTGAATATTGGATTTATGCTGATGCTGTTTTTATCAACCTCAAATTTAAGGTGATAAAAACAGCATGTACAATTTTAAGCTGAGCTGATTGCGTTATTCTACGGCTTCCGTCCAGGCAGAATCTCCGCAATGCGGGCATTTACTTTTATTGTCAAAAGGTTCTTTTTGAGTGAAACCGCACGTTTGGCAAACTTTTATTTCGGAATGTTTTTTAAAACGTGCATTGAAATCTTTGTCCCAACGTGGCAAAATGGATAATCCGGGCTGTGGTTTTTCTTCTTCAATCAACGTAAAAGAACCGCTGGCTTCCATATAAAACCGTTTTACGCTGCCCAACTGTTTAATGCTTTCTGAACGAAGCTGAGCCACCAGCCGTTCGCGCGGCATACGTGCTTTTCTCATCACTTCCAAATCCATCACAGCATCTTTAACCAGCATGCTGATGTTCCCCTGAGAAAACTTTTCAAATTTTTGATCTTTAAACGATTTATTGGCAATCCATCTGGCAATAAACACAACGATAATTGCGATAATTAAAGCGGGCAAAAGTCCTCTGTCCGGAGATTGCAGCGGAACACCAATGGCTCCGGCAAGTGTAACCATGGCTGCCAAATCGTTGCGGCTAACCTGGCCAGACATGCGTTTGCCCATAAACCGGATGGCAATCAGCAGTAAAAGGTAAATTAAAGAAGCGCGGATAAATAATTCGATGTAAAAACTGGCCGGCACTTCTCCAACCAAAATCCGCAGCCAGTCGGTTAATTTTATTTCGTTAGGTTTCATGCTGGTTTAGTTAATCGCGTTAGTCCAATCATCATGACCGCAAATTTTGCATTTTTCTGCATCGGTTTTAGGTTTTACCCAACCGCAATTGATGCAGGCTAATAGTTCAACAGGCGATGTATCTTTGGTAAAAGCTTGTTTTTTGGTGGCTAACATGTCCTGATCGTCTGGCGGTAAAATGGCCAGGCCAGGTTTTGGTTCATCAGCCTGAAAAATGCTGAATAAACCATGTGCTTCTAAATAAACCCGATCTATTGCGCCCAGGTTATACACGTTTTCTTGCCGCAATTCGCCGTAAAGCTGCTGGTGCGAAACCCTTACTTTTTCCATATCGGTTAGTTGCAACACGCCGTCTTTAACCAGCATACTGGCTTTTCCCTGGGTTAAATCCTCAATTTTTCCGCTTTTAAAGCCCAGCCAACTAATGCCTCTCTGAAATAAAACGATACAAAGCAGCAATATTCCGCCTTGCAAAAGTCCGCGGTCTGGCACTTGCATCGGCACAGATACTACGGCGCCAATCACCAGCATTACCGACATTTCCATGATGGTAAGCTGGCCGCTCATGCGTTTGCCCAGCCAGCGGACGATAAAAAGCAGCGCGATGTAAGTAATTACGGTACGCACAAATACTTCCAGCAAAAATTCTGGCGGTGCCAGGCCGAATAATATTCGTTTAATGTCTTCCAGGTATATTTCTTGTTTCTTCATTAATGCTTTTTTTATAAGGGTAAATTTGGGTAAGCAAATTGCCGAGGTTCGGCTGGAATAAACGTTTGGATCAGAATTGTATAGCAGCAACAGGTAATGGCTTCCGCTGTTCTGTAATTGTGGCATCAATTTGATTACGATTGATTAAATTGAAACCGAAAATCGTACTTTACCAAAACCAATCGATTTCTCAATTCAGTTTACCCCAAAAAAAAAGCCGTTAAAGCAAATTAACAGCATTATTTGGGGTAGAAAGATAAAATTATGGCCAGCAGTTTCCCGCCGACCAGAACCCAATCAACTTAACTTACCAAACTTGTTTCCAGTACAGGCACACTGCTTAAAACCTGAAATTTGATTACTATAATTTCAAGTTTGTATTTTTTCACTTGTTCTTCATCATAAAAACTGCGGGTTTGTATTTTGCCTTCTATATAAAGCAAATCGCCTTTTTTTGGTAGCTGAGAATTGATGGCAGTTATCGCTTTTGGTATTTTGATGTTATGCCATTCTGTTAATTCAAAATCTTCTCCATTTTTTTTGATGGTTTCATTGGTAATCAACGGAAAGCATAATACTTCCTGCTGATCCTGAAAGTTGTGCGAGCGCGGATCTTTGCCGATGCTACCAACAAGAAACACTTTATTTATACCTGAATTTGTAAACATATGATTAGCTGTTTTTAAGGTGAACGATGTGTATTTATTTAGTTGTAATTATAATCCGTTAAATTAATCCGTCAGGCTGTATTAATACCCAAAAACCGGCGTATTAATACCCATTTTAAATTGGCTGCCTACCAGGTTTTTTATTAAATCTACCATTTCTGTTAAATCAAAAGGTTTAGGCAGATAAGCATCACAGCCGTAATAACCCAATGATAACAGCACTTTGGAGTAAGCCGAAAAAATTACGACAGGCGTATGTGCAGTAGCCGATGTGCTTTTAACTGTTTTGCAAAGCTCGCCGCCGTTAATACCTTTTAAAATGTAATCCGTAATTAATACGTCGGGTTTATATTGCTTAATTAAAGAAATGATATCATCTGTTTCTTCAAAAGTTTTTACACTAAAACCTTCATAACATAAAACTTCCTCCATCACTTCTAATATTCCCGGATCATTATCCAGAACTAATACTCTTTTTAACATGTTATTTTAGTTTTTACTTTGTAGAATTTTCAAAATTTTTTGCATCGCTTAACGCCAGATCAACCATAATTGCAGTATTATTTATCCCAAGTGCCATTTGCACAGGTTCCTGAATAATGTTGCAATACGCATTAAAAGGTTTGGGTAATTTTTGCAGCAAAGGATGCTTCCTCACTGGCTTTAAGGTGATGCCTACATAAGCGTCTGCCTGATCAATACAAGTAGTTTGCGATAAAAAAAACTTGTATCCTTTCCTGATCAAAAAACCTAATAAACGCGGGGTCAGTTTCGTTTTCATATGCTTCTGATTAATAACCTGAAATTCAGGATAATATTTTTTATTATACGTAGTAGTTATACTGTATTTGTACCGAATAAATACCTGTTTAAACATTAACCAGAAAAAAGCAAATACAATAGATGTATTATTCGATAGAAAAACATATACCGAATAAAAAGGCAAATCAATTTAACCAACAGCTTATCTTGATTGGATAAACGATCAGAAAAATTGAAAATTAAAATCAGAAACTGATTGGGAAGAAGTTTTTGGAGAAGTAAGATCAGCTAATCAAACCATTTACAATAGCATAACGGATTAAGGCGGCCGTATTGCGGGTGCTTGTTTTATCGATTAAATTTTGGCGATGACCTTCTACGGTACGTTTGCTGGTAAACAGTTTATCGGCAATTTCATGGTTGGTAAAACCTTCGGCAATCAAAGCCAGCACTTCTAACTCACGTTTGGATAATTCTATTTCTACAAGCTCGGCAGAAATCTTAACTTCCGGTTTGTGCAGCAATTTATCAAGCATCCGCAACGAAAGTTCGCTGCAAATGTACCGGTCGTTATTGTTACATACATGGTTGATGGCAAAAATCAACTCATCAGCCGTTACACTTTTTAAAATATAACCTGATGCACCTGCTTTAAAAGCTTCTAAAATGTATTTTTCATGATCAAGCATTGATAAAATAATCACCTTGATTTTAGGAAACTTGTTCTTTATTTCCAGGACCAGCTCAATACCATTTAACTCTGGCATATTTATATCGGCTAAAATAATATCAACACTCGCTATTTTATCCAACAAATTAAGTGCTTGCCTGCCGTTTGTAGCATCAGCAATTACGTCCAGGTTTTTCTCTTTTTCCAACAAAGATTTAATACCATTGCGCACAACATTATGGTCTTCGGCTAATAAAACATTTATCATACGTAATAATGGTTACTGAGTAAGTTTTGGATCGGAAATATTACTTAAACAAGTAATTTTAAACATTTAAGTTGATTTTATTTGAAAAAATTAACATTATAATAAAAATAGAAATCCGGAACATGCTAAAAATTAACATGTTCCGGATTTTTGATACTGTTTTTACCAATGTAATTTTATTGATTCATATCGCTGTTGCTGATGAAAGCAATGTGCTTGCTGTCCGGCGACCAAGAAGGCGTGTTGATAGAACCTTGCCCGCCATAAAAATAAGCCAGCACTTTTGGTGTTCCCTGCCCGCTTATGGGCAGCATCCGGATTGCCACATGCTTGTATGGCGGATGAATTCCCGGTTCTACTTCCGTCTTCAAAAAAGATAAAAACACCATTGATTTTCCGTCTGGAGAAATATGTGCAAACCAGTTGTCAAAATCGTCTTTGGTAACCTGTTCCTGTTCGCTGCCATCAGGTTTCATGCGCCAGATTTGCATCAAACCGGAACGTACCGAATTGAAATAAATGTATTTGCCGTCTGGCGTGTATTCCGGTCCGTCATCCAAACCTTTCGCAGTAGTCAGCCGGATTTCTTTCCCGCCAGTTACAGGAACTTTATACACATCAAACTCACCGTCGCGCTCTCCGCAGAAAACCAGACTTTTGCCATCCGGCGACCAGCCGTGCATATAAGACGGCCCTTTCGGTGTAATTTGCTTTGGTGTTCCTCCAGTTGCCGGCATCGTATAAACAATAGAGCCGCCCAGGTTTTGTACCGAGCTGCTTAACCCAATCATTTTGCCATCGAAAGAAAGCACATGGTCATTGTTGTTGTTTTTTACTTCGCCTGTGTTCAATAAAGTTGGCTGGCGGCTGGCCAGATCAAAATTGTAAAGCAAACCTTTGCTATCGTTGTAAATCAGGCTTTTGCCATCCTTATTCCAGTTTGGAGCCTGGATAGAATTTGGAACCGTATAAATAATTTCCCGGTTTCCGGTTGCAACTTCCAGCAGTTCCAGGTTGCTGCCCAAAGTCATTTGTGTTCGTTGATCGGCAATACCGGGAAAAGGAACAGTGATGCGAACATCTCTGAAAACGCCTGTTTCTGCAACGTCCGGGTTGTGCGAACCCACAAATATGCCTACATAAACCTCATCACCAAGATCAATATTGGTTACTTCTTCAACTGCAAACGGCTCGCCGTATTTTGCGGCGCGCATGGTGTAGATTTTCCCTTTTCGCTCTAACTGGATAATGTTGGCGTGATTGATTTTAAAGCGTGTTTCTTCCGTCATCGCGCCATCCGTTTTGCGGAACTGCAGGGAAGTCAGGCCATCGCCATGTTCTACCGCATTAACCTGTGCCGAATTTCCATCCAGGCTTTTACGCACCATCCAGCCAACTTTCCGGTGTTCTTCCACGCCGTTCCAGCCGGAAAATTCAGCTTTGGTGTACAGGATAAAATCGCCTTTCATCTTTTTCCACACAAAATGAAATTCATCATGATCAGTCCAAATATTGGTTCCGGCACCAGAAATTACATACTGCTGCGTTTGCGGAATGAAAGTTGCCGAACCCGGTTTTACATTTTTGCCCACATCGGTCTGACCATCAAAAATGCCGATTTTTTGTGCCGATACCTGCTTGTGAAACAGCGACGCCAATACAAGTAAAGCTGTTTGAAATAGAAATTTTTTTTTCATACTGTTTTTATCGATAAAAAAATGGTGCCACACTATGGATATTTTAGCATGGCACCACTTGCTTAAGGTTGAGAAAAATAAATTAAACCAGGTTTTTTTTGATGTAAGAAATACTTTGAGAAATGCTATTGAAAGGATCGCCTGGAGTTTTGTCCTGCTCAACAAAAAAGTATTTTAAACCGGCTTTATCCGCAGATTTGAATATTTTTTTGAAATCGATAGAACCGTTGCCTACTTCTGTAAAAGCACGTTCGGGCGTTTTGTCCATATCTTTTACATGCCACAGCGGGAAACGGCCCGGATGCTTATCAATCAATGCAATCGGATCCTGACCAGCTTTGTTTACCCAATATAAATCCATTTCCATTTTTACTAAGTTTTTGTCGGTATTTTCCAGCAAAACCTCATACATAAACTTGCCGTTTTCTTGCTTAAATTCAAAATCATGATTGTGGTAACACAGCTGAATGCCTGATTTTTTGCAAGTTTCGCCAGCTTTATTAAACTGCTCGGCAATGTGTTTGTAACGATCAGTTCCGCCGCGCTCCGCTTCAGATAAATAAGCGCAAACCATGTATTTGATGCCTACGGTTGCGGCATCATCCACAGCTTTGCTCCAATCCTGCATGATGGTGCCTTTTGGTATTTCACCATTCGTTTTTTCATCACCTAAACGATAATGGCTGCTTGGCATAATTAAACCATTACGTTTTAGCAAGCGCGAAAACTCAGCCGGTTCCATGCCGTAAAATTTTTCTGTGCCGGTATATGTGGCTCCTTCAACAGAATTATAGCCAAGTTTGGAAACTTTTGCTAAAGTTGATACCGGATCTTTTTCCATTGCATCACGAACGGTATATAGCTGTAAACCAATATACTTATGATCGTAATTGAGCAAAGATGGCACAACTAATAGTCCGGCAGAATAAATAGCCGAGGATTTGATAAACGAACGTCTGGTTGTCATAATTTAAGTTTTAAAATAG
>JBPBQN010000097.1:0-14998 GCA_050954865.1 Janthinobacterium lividum
CGCTCTTTTTGCGGCATAATAACCGCACATGCCATGCACACCACCACCCGGTGGCGTGGAAGACGAACAGATATATAATCCTTTTGCAGAAGTTTTGTACGGCGACCAGCGCAATGCCGGACGCGTAAAAAGCTGGCGGATATCTAAAATTCCGCCGTTAATATCGCCGCCAATATAATTGGGGTTATAAGCCTCAATCTGTGTCGTATTCATGGTGTTTCTGGCCAAAATCCGTTCGCGGAAATCGGGCGCAAAACGTTCTACTTGCTGCTCAATAACGGCCGTCATATCAGCTTTACTACCGTTGGGTACGTGGCAATAACCCCAGGCTGTGTGTTTCCCTTCGGGAGCACGAGATGGATCAAAAAGGCTTTGCTGCGCCAGTAAAACAAATGGTTTTTGTATGATTTTACCTTCAGAAGTTTGCTTTTCGCCCAAAGCAATCTCCTCCAAAGTATTGCCTAAATGGATGGTTCCGGCCTGGCGGCATTCGTGCGCAGTGAAAGGAATCGGTCCGTCCAAGGCCCAATCAATTTTAAAAACGCCCATGCCGTAACGGTATTTTTCGAGCTGCCATTTGTAAATATCAGAAAATTTGTGTCCGGCAATTTTGAGCAGTTGTTTTGGGGTGATATCAAATAAAACCGTTTTAGATGATGGTAGCTGCTGCAAAGATTTCACCTCGAAATTGGTTTCAATTTTTCCGCCCAGAGAAACAAAATAGGCAGCCAAAGCATCGGCAATTTTGATGGAACCGCCTTTCGTCATGGGCCAGCCCTTAGTGTTTCCGGTGGCCAGCAAAACCAGTGCTACGGCTGACGTAGCCCAGTTGGACAGTGGCTGAATACCATGCGCCGCCATGCCTGCCCATAATCCACGTGCTTCTTTTGTCCTGAATTTTTTGGCCATCTGCAAAGCTGAAGGAATCGCATCCAACCCAAAACGCGCAAATTTGACCGGATATTTTGGATAATGCAGCGGACCAAGCAAATCCGGTGCTAACTTGGTGAAATTGCGCTCCAGCGGTTTTAACAGTTTTAAATATGGTTTGCAATCAATGCCTAATTTGATGGCCGTTTGTTTGGCGGAACCAAAAAGTGCAGCCGCGTGGCCATCATCAAAAGGATGTGCTGCGGCAATCGGCGGATAAATATATTCCAGTCCGAAATCCTCCAAAGGCAACGTTTTAAAAAACGGCGAACCTGCCGCCAGCGGATGAATGGCCGAACAAATATCATGTTTAAAACCGGGCAAAGTCAGCTCTTCCGTGCGCAAACCGCCGCCAATTTTTGCTTTGCCTTCCAGTAGTAAAACCGAAAGTCCGTGCTGTTGTAACTCGATGGCAGCTGCCAATCCGTTCGGACCAGAACCTATAATAACTGCATCAAAATCAGTATGTTGCTTCGACATTAACTTTTCTAAATTTAGTTCTCGTTTTCAGACAAGTACTGTGCTTATTGGTTTAATCAGTGAATTTTAAGATAAAAACCGATACAAATTTCCCTGCTGATGTTTCGATATACGACAAAAACTATCAGAATGATTTTGGGCAGATTGTTAGCGGAACGTAAAAACCAGATGCTGTTTTTATCCACCTAAATTCAGGATAAAAAATATCGGAAGAAAGCCTTAAACCGATAACTTTGCATCGCCTCAAAAGCAAAATAATATGAGACCAGGAGATAAAGTAATTTGTATTGATGCAACCATCGACCCAGAAAAAGCGGAAGAAATTGCAAAAGATTTTGAAATCTGGATTACCAGAGATAAAGAATACACCGTCCGCGAGATTTTAGATAACAATGGCATTGTGCCCGGCATTTTGCTGGATGAAGTATATAACCTGCCTAAATATTTTAAGCTGCTGGGCCGCAACCAGGAACCGGCCTTTGCTACCTGGCGTTTCAGGAAACTCAATTACGCCACCAAAACCGAAGCCGTGGAAGCAGAGCAGGAACTGGTAGAAGTGGGTGTACAGGAGCGGCCGCAAAAAGAAAAAGGTGTGCAAAAATAGCTTTGCACCAATGCTGTTTTTAGCCCCTATTTTTTGGGTTCGATCAGTCCTTTTACCAGGTGGTTCCATTGCTGGTTGGAAAAACCGATGATCGCGCTCACGGCTACAACCACGTGGCGCAGCGTATCCCAAATGCCATCAGCGTGCAGATTGGGCACTTCATTTCGCCCGTGTACTTCAGCGGTTACGGTGTTGCCTAATCGCTTGATTACAAACGTGCTAGTGGCTTCTTCGTTAAAAAAATGCGACGGCTCGGTTTCCGGTTTTTGCGGATTGGAAGCCGTACGCACGCGGATCGAAACGATTTGCAGATCATCGGTATCACTGGTTTCATCCTGGATATTTTCAATGCGCACCCAATCGTTGCCCTCGCCGCTTTCCGAACTTGGCGCGCCCGGAATATGGATTTTAAAATAATCATCCACTTGCGCCGGCCGGTTCACTTCCGCACCTGCCGCATTTACCAGCTGAAATTTTGCCGATATGCCATCTGCAATTTCTCCCCATCGGGAAACATCAAGCAAACGTATTTTGGCAGCTTCAAACAATTGCTCAGCCGTTTCACGATTGTTTAATGTGGTTTCATGCTGAATATCTACATGGTTGCCCTTTTCCTGCTGCGGGATGTTTTTATCTTCTATCGACATATTTTCGTTTTCAAAATCAACACATATTAGCCATTTTTTGTGTGGAATAGAAACTGGTTTGATGAATGCTGTTTTTATCGACCTAAATTTTAATATCGATTTTTTCTCACTCCACATCCAAAATATCGCCGGGTTTGCAATCCAGCACTTTGCAAATGGCTTCCAGCGTATCAAAACGCACACCTTTGGCTTTTCCGGTTTTTAAAATGGAAAGGTTAACAGTGGTTAAGCCAACTTTTTGCGACAGCTCATTTAACGACATTTTACGTTTGGCCATCATCACATCAAGATTAATAATGATCGGCATATTTATATGATTGATTCGTTTTCGGTTTTAAATTGATTGGCAATTTGCAGCAATTCGGCAAATAAAAATATGCTGAGCGCGAGTACCCACATCGCTGGAGATTCCATCAATAAAATTGCATAAAACCTTCGTATCCAGAATATTGTGCTGTGATAAACGGACGAATGGCTCATGGTTGCCCAAAGCGTTTCGTAACCTAATTGAAATATGGCGTTAAACAAAGCTAGTGCAATTGCCCAGTAGCCAGTTTGTCGCACTTTTTGATAATACAGCGGTTGCCATTGGCTTTTGCCGGTGTAAGCGTTTACAATTTTCCAAAGGTTTAGGCTCATAAGCAATAAAATGCTCATTATCAAAAATTTAACAGTCGTCATCCAGAACAGTAATTGGTTACTGGAAAATTGCAGGATACCTTTTACCAATGTGCTGACGGAGGCAAATGCGGAAATTGCTAATATCACCCAGATCAATACAAAAATGCGTTTGGTTTTTAATGATTTCATGGCGTTTAATTTTAATCAAACCTAAACAATAATTAAAACAAAACAAATATTATTTAAAACAAAACATTAAATAATTAAAGTTTATGTTGAGTTGATTTAGACTTATGCTGTTTTTATCGACCTAAATTCAGCAACCAAAAAAATAAAAATTATTTTGCGCGATCAAACAGATGTTTACTTTTAAAAAATGGATTCAGCAATAAATTTACCCATACTTTCTGCGGAAGAATTGCGCATTTTGGGCGCGCTGATGGAGAAAAGCAAAACTACGCCCGATTATTATCCGATGACTTTAAATGGTTTAACAACGGCTTGCAACCAGAAATCTTCCCGCAAACCAGTGGTGGATTATGATGAAGAAACGGTGATTTTAGCTTTGGATTCGCTTAAAAAGAAAAGTTTAATTTCCACGGCAACCGGCGGCTCCATCCGCAGCGTAAAATACAAGCATAATTTTGCCATCGTTTTTCCGGTGGTTCCTGCGGAAGTTGCGGTAATTTGTCTGCTGCTATTACGCGGGCCGCAAACGCCAGGCGAAATCAACACCAATTCCGGCCGTTTGTATGCGTTTGAATCGTTGGAGGAAGTGCAGTTGGTTTTAGAAAAACTTGCTCAGCCCGAAACGCCGTTTATCAAACAGCTACCGCGCCGCAGCGGACAAAAGGAAGTTCGTTATACGCATTTATTAGGCGGAGAAATTGATTTCGAGGAAGAAGAAACGCCGCAGGAACCAGCCCGAAAATCTGTTGGCGAACTGGAAGCGCGCGTAGCAAAATTGGAGGAAGATTATTCGGTGCTAAAAGAAGCATTGGATAAATTGATGAAGGAGTTGGGTGTGTGAGGAAAGCGATCAGCTTTTAGCTGTCAGCAATCAGTTTTAGAAGAGGTAGTAAGTATTTAGTAGCAAGTATCAAGAAAATTAAAGATGAAAAAATTAGCATTGGTTTTATGTTTTTTGGGGATTTACGGCTCATTATCAGCACAAAAAAACACCGGTAAAAACAGTAGTGGAAACCCGATTTTTCCGGGTTGGTATGCAGATCCGGAAGCAAAGGTTTTCGGCAAGCAATACTGGGTTTATCCAACTTATTCTGCGCCGTATGATGAGCAGGTTTTTATGGATGCGTTTTCGTCACCGGATTTGGTCCATTGGACAAAACATCCACATGTACTGGATTCTATGAATGTAAAATGGGCCAAACGCGCGATGTGGGCACCAGCCATCACCAAAAAAGACGGCAAATATTATTTGTTTTTTGGGGCGAATGATATTCAGAAAGATACCGAAACGGGCGGTATCGGCGTGGCAGTTTCGGATAAACCGGAAGGTCCGTTTAAAGATTATTTGGGCAAACCGCTGATTGGCAAAATTGTAAACGGCGCCCAACCAATTGATCAGTTTGTGTTTAAAGACCATGATGGGCAGTATTACATTATTTACGGCGGCTGGGGACATTGCAATATGGCTAAATTGAATGCTTCTTTTACCGGCTTAATTCCGTTTGCGGATGGTACGGTTTACAAATCCATCACCCCAAAAGATTATGTGGAAGGACCGGTGCTTTTCACCCGTAAAAACAAATATTATTTAATGTGGAGCGAAGGCGGATGGACTGGGCCAAATTATCGTGTGGCTTATGCAGTTTCCAACTCTATTAACGGCCCTTTTGAGCGCATTGGCGTGGTTTTGAAACAAGATCCAAATGTGGCAACCGGCGCCGGCCATCATTCTGTAATCCAGGTTCCGGGAAAAGATGAATGGTATATTGTTTACCATCGCCGTCCGCTTGGCGAAACGGATGGCAATCATCGGGTAACGTGTATTGATAAGTTATATTTTGATGAAAATGGATTAATTAAACCGGTGGTGATTACGAAGGATGGGGTTGGAGCGAGGCGGTTGTAGAGAAGTTGTAGAGAAAAGGAAGGTAGTTAGTTTGGTGTAAAAAATTATAAGATAAATTTAGCGAAAACAAAGATCGTAGGTTTTTTGGATTGATTATTTAAATTCGATTTCACCGAGTTCTTAAATGATACATTCAATCAAAAAATCTTCATAACTTTAACAGCGCAGTAGCCGAAAACGGTTGGATTGTTCAGAAAAGTTAAACTCATTTATAAACCCGATAACATCCAAACAACCGCTGCTCCAACTAATGTATTTAAAAAATTAACTGCATTGTTTCCGGCAAAACCTTTCCGCTCTAAAGTAGCACCGAGGACAGAATCTGCTAGGTTTCCAATCGTTCCGGCTAAAATGATCAGCCAGAAATTAAAATTCCAGCCAAAACTAAAACTGTAAACTGTGGCGATGATGGTGCTTGCGGCCAAACCAAAAAGCGTTCCTTCCAAACTGATTACGCCATCCAAACCTTTCTGATCAGGTTTCAGGCTGATGATGTTATAAAACCGTTTTCCGTAAACCGTGCCCAGCTCCGAAGCAATGGTATCCGCCGCCGCTGAAGCTAAACTGGCGGCCATCATCAACCTGAACAGCTCAATTTTTAAGGGATAAAAGAAGCATAGCAAACCTATTAAACCGGCCACGCCGGCGTTGGCTAAAACTTGTTTGGCGTTGCGCCGGCCGTTGTTTTTTTCGGCTGCGCCCAATGCTTCTTTTACCGCTATTTTTTGGGAAGTAGCCAAAGCTGACATTAAAAACAAAACGGCCGCCATTAATATGCCGTAATAATTTGTTCCGAGATATAAAAATATGCCCAGCAAAGCAGCTGTTAATGCTGCGGATAAAGTCAGTTTTTTAGTTTTTACGCTGAAAAAAATTCCTGTCAGCAAAATAACTGGTAAAAGGTAATCGCCGGTTTTCATAAATCATTTGCAGCGTTTGAATATTTTTTAGGTAAATTTCAGTTTAAACCAATTAAAAAACGATTGCAATTAAACAGGTTGAAGCAAGTTTAAACGCATAGCGCTGCTTTTGTCTATATGTTAAAATGTTTAAAAATAGATTTTTAGTCGATAAAAGAAGCATTTGCCAATTATTGATTTATGAATATTTTTATCTTTACCCGAAAAAAAGACAATGGAAGACAAAGACTTTAAAATTGGTGATGTAGTATTTTTAAATTCCGGAAGTCCGCAGATGACGATCAACCAACTTACTGATACACATGCCACAGTAACTTTCTGGAACACAGATTTATTTAAGTTTGAAGAAGGTGTTTTTTTGATCGAAACGATTAGTTTGGTGATGTATTGATCAAATAAGTAAAAATTTCTTACTGATAACCCATTGCCTGCAGCTGAAACAATTCTGCATATTTTCCTTTTTTCAACAATAATTCTTTGTGCGAACCGATTTCCAAAATCTGGCCGCGTTCTAAAACTAAAATCCGGTCGGCCAAGCGCGCGGTAGAAAACCGGTGTGAAATCAATACGGCAGATTTTCCTTTCGTTAGTCCGGCAAAACGCTGAAAAACTTCATATTCTGCACGCGCATCCAGCGCAGCGGTTGGCTCATCCAAAATCAGCAATTGCGCATCTTTCATATACGCACGCGCCAGCGCAACTTTTTGCCATTCGCCGCCAGAAAGCTCTACGCCATCGTTAAATTTCCGGCCCAGCCATTGGTTGTATTCGCCGGGCAGTTTTTCGGCCAAAGTATCAGCCAAACTTTCGTGTGCTGCTTTTTTGATCAGGGAAGAATTATTAATCTCCGCAATATTTCCAACAGCAATATTTTGCGATAAAGTCATCTGGTAACGAATGTAATCCTGAAAAATTACGCCGATGTTAAAGCGCAAATCTTCAATTTTATATTGTTTCAGGTCGATGCCATCCAGCAAAATCCGGCCTTCTGTCGGATCATATAAACGTGCTAATAACTTTACCAACGTGGTTTTGCCGGCACCATTTTCGCCAACCAAAGCCAGTTTTTCTGCGGGATGAAGTGTAAAATTCAGATTCCGGTTGGCCCAGTTTTCAGAATTATGGTATCGAAAACCTACGTTCTCAAACGTAAAACCTTGTTTAACCGGATTTGGAAACGGCAGCGGATGTTGCGCAACCGAAATTTTGGGTTTGATCTCGAAAAACTCCAGAAAATCAACTAAATAAATGGCTCCCTGCGAAACGGCTGCAAAACGCGTTAAAATGCCTTCCATAAGCGTACGTAGTTGCCGGAAAGAACCTGCCAAAAAAGTTAAACTTCCAACCGTAATGCTGCCGTTTACTGTTTTTATCAGGATAAAAACATAGGCCGAATAATAACCCACACTTCCCAAAACCGAAAAAAACGTGCCCCAGGCCGAACGTTTTATAGCCAGTTTGCTGTTATCCGCGTAAAATTTATCCGACAAAGTTTTGAACCGGTTAACCACAAAATCAGCCAGGTTAAACAGCTTGATTTCTTTGGCGGTTTCATCGCTGGCACCCAAATAACGCAGATAATCCAGTTCGCGGCGTTCGGGCGTTTGGCTTCGGGTTAAAGCGTAATTTTGATTGTTGAAATAAGATTCGCCCAAAAAAGCCGGAATAATGGAAATCAGCAGCAGCAAAATCAGCCAGGGACTAAAAGCGATCAATCCGGTAATCAGGAAAGCCATCGAAATAACATCCTGCACCTGGCTCATCACCTGCGAAAGCAAAACCGTGCGGCCAACCGTTTGCTGGCGCGCTCGTTCCAGTTTATCGTAAAAAACAGAATCTTCAAACTGATCCAGATCCAGCGTGGCCGCGTGACGCATTAAACGGATGGAAGTGTGGTTAGAAAACTGATCGCCCAGCAAACTATCCAGCAAATTGATCAGTCGGTTCAGCGCGTCGGTTAGCAAAGCTAAGCCAAATTCCGCAGCAACCAATTGCCATAAATAGTGGTGATCGTTTTGGCTGGAAGCGTTATGATTAAGTAAAACTACCTGATCTACAATGAGTTTTCCCACATAAAGCAAAGCCACTGGCATCGCCGAACGGATCAATCTCAGCAAAAAACTTAAAGAAGTTTTCCAGGGACTGCTTTGCCAAACCAACTTAAAAAATTGCGGCAGGTTGCCCAGCGCAGCAAAACGTTTTTTAAAAGTAATATCCTGTTGGTTGATGCGATTTCTTGTTTCTTTGGCCATTCATTTTAATATAACAAAAAATCCGGTCTTTTTCAAGATCGGATTTTTGTTTGTCATGCTGAAATTGATTCAGCATGACGAGTTCCTAAATTTACACTGCTAAAAGCAGCATTCAATCAATCTTCTTTCGGCGCATCTTTTATGGGTTGCACAGGTTGCTCTTCGTTTTGATAATATTCAGCCGGGTTTTCGGTTTTCGCTTTGGCATCATCTTCGTGATAGGTTTTATCTTCTTTTTTCACAATGCTATCGTGCCCTTCATCTACTTTCGGAAAGGTTTTTTCGTCGGATGGAGATGGTTTATTACTTGAATTTGCTTTTTCCATGATGCTGTTTTTATCCACCTAAAACTGTTATCGCGGCAAATAGTTCTGCAAAAAATATTCCGGACAAAGCTGTTAATAATTGTTAAAAAAATTGGGGTTGCTGCGGAGGAGAAAAATTAAAACAGATATTGTTTTACCTTTGAACAGGCTTTTTCTATTTTCGCAAAAAGGTTCGGATCATGTTGGAAGAATTTGAAGCAAGCACTTCAACCAGAAAAACAAAAACGATATACATTTCAACCGTAATCAGCATTGCCATGGTGTTGCTGATGGTAGGTTTGCTTGGGTTGATTTTGGTGCATGCCAGAAATTTATCGCGTTATGTAAAAGAAAATATTGTGTTGAACATTATTGTAGATGATGCCGCCAAAGAAGCTGATATATTACAACTGCAAAAACAACTTGATCTAAAACCGCAGGTTAAACAAACGCAATATATTACCAAAGAGCTGGCTGCCAGAAACTTACAGAAAGATATGGGCGAAGATTTTGTAAAGTTTTTAGGTTACAATCCACTGCTTTCTTCCATTGATGTTTACTTGAAAGCAGATTACGCCAACAACGCCAACATTACTAAGTTTAAGGCCGAACTCACCAAAAATCCACTCGTAAAAGAAGTAATTTACCAGCAATCTTTAGTGGATTTGATGAACCAGAAAATATATTCTATCAGCATCGTGATTTTGGCTTTTGCTGCCATTTTCCTGTTTGTTTCGGTGGCATTGATTAACAATACTATCAATCTGGCCATTTATTCGCAACGGTTTTTAATCAAATCCATGCAGTTGGTTGGCGCCACAAAAGGTTTTATTCGTTGGCCATTTGTAGGTTTTGCCTTGCTGCACGGGTTGCTAGGCGGTTTTATCGCGATCATTTTGCTGGTTGGATGCCTTTATTTTGGCTATCAGCAAGTGCCGGATTTAATTTTGCTGCGTAACTATTATGAGTTCGGCATCATCTTTTTAGGCATCATCGGTTTAGGCATGTTCATTTCTGGTTTCAGCACTTTCCTGGCCGTTAACAAGTTTTTACGTTTAAAAATTTACGATTTATACAGATAATTATGGCTTTAAAACCTACAGAAATCAAGCCGCTGCACTTTGTGTTCGGCAAAAGCAATTACCGTTGGATGCTGATTAGCATGGCGGTTGTAGTTCTTGGTTTTTTACTGATGACGGGTGATACCGACATTTATGATTTCCGCAAAATTGTGCTGGCGCCGATTGTGGTGATGGCTGGTTTTGGCTTAGGTTTTTATTCGATTTTAAAGAAACCCGAACCTAAAGCATGAATTTAATCCAAACCATCATCCTGGCCATCATTGAAGGAATAACCGAGTTTTTACCAGTTTCTTCCACCGGCCACATGGTTATAGCCAGTGCTTTTATGGGTATCGGCAAAAACGATTTTGTTAAACTGTTTGAAGTTTGTATTCAGTTAGGAGCCATTCTTTCTGTAGTCATCCTTTATTTTAAACGCTTTTTTCGCAGCATAGATTTTTATCTAAAACTGATTACAGGTGTAATTCCGGCAGTAATTGTTGGTCTTTTGTTTAAAAAGAAGATTGATATTTTGCTGGAAAGTCCGTTGGTTGTAGCCATTATGTTGGTTATCGGCGGTGTGATTTTACTTTTTGTGGATGAATGGTTTAACCGTCCGGTGGTAGATAAAGAAAAGGAAATTGATTATCCAACTGCATTTAAAATAGGATTATTTCAATGTTTGGCTGTAATTCCGGGCGTTTCCCGTTCTGCCGCTACGATTGTAGGCGGAATGAGCCAAAAACTTTCCCGCAAGGCAGCCGCCGAATTTTCATTTTTTCTGGCTGTGCCAACCATGTTTGGTGCAACCGTAAAAGAGCTTTGGGATTATCACAAGCATCATGCACAAATGCTGGAAGGCGAGCAGCTTAAATTTTTGCTGATTGGTAACGTGATCGCATTTGTGGTAGCGTTGCTGGCCATCAAAACCTTCATCACATTTTTAGAGAAAAAAGGATTTAAACTGTTTGGTATCTATCGTATTATGGCTGGTTTGGTGCTGATTGCCTTGTATTACACCGGACATTTAGTTGCGTAAAAACATAAATTTTGTCTGATAAAAACAGCATTTTCAAAGATTTTAATTTTTCCGAAGGAGAGCTTCTTCTAATTAAAAAGCCTTACAACTGGACGAGTTTTGATGTGGTTGGCAAAATCCGCAACTCGATGAAACCGCTGAAACTGAAGGTTGGCCACGCCGGAACTTTGGATCCGCTGGCAACCGGCTTGCTCATCATTTGTACCGGAAAACTTACCAAACAAATCGACACTTTTCAGGCGGAAGAAAAAGAATATACCGGCACAATGGTTTTGGGCGCAACTACGCCATCTTATGATCTGGAAACGGAAGTTGATCAGCAATTTTCGTTAGACAATATCTCCGCAGAAAAAATAAACGAAAACGTAACGCAGTTTTTGGGTGAGATCGATCAGTTTCCGCCAGCACATTCTGCTATAAAAATTAACGGCGAACGTTTGTACGAAAAAGCGCGCCGCGGAGAAGAAGTGGAGCGCAGAAGCCGACAAGTTACCATCAGCGAGTTTGAAATTACGCGGATAGAACTGCCCGAAATCGATTTCCGCGTGGTTTGCAGTAAAGGAACTTACATCCGTTCGCTGGTGCATGATTTTGGTGCGGCTTTGCAAAACGGAGCTTTTCTATCCAAACTAACGCGCACCCGCAGCGGTAACTTCCACTTAAAAGATGCATACGAAGTGATGGAACTGGTAAATCATATCCGATCAACAAAAACCCAAACGGAAGCTGCGGGTTAATGCTTCTTTTACCTGCCTAAAATTTATGTGCTAAAAACAGTATGCAGATTTACCACGATATTCTGGATTTTAAACCGCTGCAAAACGCTGTTGTAACCATTGGCACGTTTGACGGCGTGCACTTAGGTCACCGTAAAATTATTGATCGATTGCAGGAAGTTGCCCGGCAAACCGGCGGCGAAACCGTGATTTTAACTTTTTTTCCGCATCCGAGACTGATTTTGCATCCGGAAGATCAGAACCTGAAACTCCTGACAACCATTGCTGAAAAGGCAAAACTGCTGGAAGAACTGGGCATTGATCACCTGATCATCACACCTTTTTCGCGTGATTTTTCCAACCTTTCTGCGGAGGAATATATTCGCGAAATGCTGGTGAACCGCATCGGCACCAAAAAAATTGTGATTGGTTATGATCATCGTTTTGGTAAAGACCGCAGCGGCGGATTGGCAGAACTGCAAAAGTTTGCGCCGCAATATGGTTTTGAAGTCGAGGAAATTCCGGAACAGGATCTGAATGAAGTTGCCGTAAGTTCCAGCAAAATCCGGAAATCTTTGTTGAGTGATGAAACGCAGCTGGCCAACCAGTTTTTGGGTTATGCTTTTTTTATCACCGGAAAAGTGATTCGTGGCGATCAGATCGGCCGCACTTTAGGTTATCCAACGGCCAATTTGTTCATCGAGGAAAACTATAAACTGATTCCTGCAGATGGAATTTATGCGGTAACAGTTGCCAGTTCCGAGTTGCCAGTTGCCAGTTCTGATCAATCACCTATTTCAACCCAAAACTTGCAACCGGCAACTGATAACACGCAACTTTTTGGTATGGCCTACATCGGCCATCGGCCAACGATTAACGGCATGACGCGGAATATTGAAGTGAATATTTTTGATTTTAAGGAAGATATTTATAACCAAACGCTGCAAATGAACTTCCATGCTTTTATCCGCCATGATGTAAAATTTGCCGGATTAGAAGAATTGACCAAGCAACTTGGCCGCGATAAAGAAAGCGTATTGTCGTTTTTTAACCGATAAAAACAGTATCTTCCATTCCTAAATTATGGCTTTGGAAAAACTGGATATCGATAAACAGGAAAGTGAATTTCTGGACGAAACCATTTCGCACTGGGAAAAACAGGGTTTAATCGATCCAAACCTCGCCCAAAACCTGCGCAACAGCTACGATGTAAAAGGTTTTGATTGGAAACGGCTGGCACAATACTCTTTTTGGGTGGCTTTATTTTGCGGTTTAATTGCCATTGCTTCGCTGATTATTGATGATAATGTGATCCGCTGGCTGCAACAATTATACAACACGCCGGATATTTTAATCAGCTTATTTTCAGGCATTTTGGCTGCATTTCTGTTCATCCGCGGACGGAAATTGAAGAAAACTTCACCCCAAAAAGTTTACAGCAACGAAGCCATTATTTTCCTGGGGATTTTGTTTACTGCCAACTGCATCGCCTACTTGGGCAAAACGTTTGATAACGGTTCCGGGCATTATTCGCTGCTGTTTTTACTGTCGGTTTTTGTGTATGGTTTCATCGCCTACAAACTCAATTCGCACCTGATCTGGCTTTTTGCCTTAATTTCTCTGGGAAGCTGGTTTGGCACAGAAACCGGTTACCAAACCGATTGGCGACACTATTTTCTGGGCATGAATTACCCGCTGCGTTTTGTAGTTTTCGGGGCGATTTTGGTTGCGTTTTGCTTTGTGCTGCGGCGGAAAAAATGGCTGGAATATTTTCGTGAATTTACTTACATCGTGGGTATGGCTTACTTGTTTTGTTCGCTTTGGCTGCTGTCTATTTTTGGCAATTTTGGTACGATAAATGATTGGCTGCGCGTAAAACAAATCAGTTTATATTATTGGGCGTTGATTTCGATTGCTGCTTCCGTTTCTTTTGTTTTGTACGGATTGAAGAAGAAAGACGAAGTGGCACGTGAGTTTGGCATCACGTTTTTGCTCATCAACATTTACACGCGCTACACCGAATATCTGTGGGACAACATCAACAAAACACTGTTTTTTGCCATTTTAGGTTTGTCTTTCTGGCTGATCGGAAGGAGAGCTGAAAAAATCTGGAATCTGGATAGCTTGAAACCCAAATCAGCATGAAAAAACTAACCATACTGTTTTTATCGATGTTTTTTTGACGATAGAATTTATACCGATAAAAGAAGCATCATTACTTTTCTTCCGAAGGCAAAACCGGAATTGCCAGACTACCAAAAAGCTGATTTGTAACTTTAGGTTTCCCGTTGGCATCTACGCCTAAAGATCTTTGCCACCATAAAAATATTTCTGTAGCCAGCAGCATGGCGATAATTGGTGCTACAAAATAAATCCATATTTCTTCCCATTTCCAGGCTACCAAAGCACTGGCAAAAGAACGTGCCGGGTTCATGCTCATGCCAGAATAAGGCAGCTCGATAATCAGGAAAAGCGCAATCAACAAACCGGCAATGGCTGCGTTGTATTTTTCCAGTTTTTTAGAACTCAGCACAAATAAAGTGGTAATTACAAAAATGAAACTGATGATAAACTCGGCTATAAAACTTGCGCCCAAACTGTGTCCAGGTTTGGGTTTGGTAAGACTGTAATTGATCAGCGGATGCTCAAAAATTTTATTAAAAGTAAGATGAAGTAACAGTATGGCAGCAATTGCACCTAAAAACTGAGCTGCCATATAAGCGCATAAATTGGCAAAACTTATTTTTTTGATCCGGAAAAAAGCCCAGGTGATGATCGGGTTGGCGTTTGCACCAGATAATTTGCCGATGGCCGTAGCCATCGCCGTAATATAAATTCCCATTACTGCACCCAAAATAATGCCGCGCAAAAGCGGATGAACAGCAAGTTGCGTTTGTGCCAGCGGCGAATCCGGATGCTCTAAAAAAATAGTGGTAAAAGCAGCAATCAGCACAAAACCAGCTAATGCCAGTGCTTCCATCAAGTAAAATAAATAGTTGTTTTTAATCATCCAGCATCTTAAGTAACATTTGGTGTTACGGTAAAAGTATTAACCAGCAAACGGCTTATATGTTAATACAAACTTTGTTGATGCTTCTTTTATCGCTATATTTTAAACTTTGTATCTAACAAACGTACTCTATATCAGTTATTTAATTGAAAACACACTTTAATTGTGTTATCCCTTTTTTAACTTAATATTTTAAATTTTCAGTCAAAAAAGAATCATTGATTGGTAAAAGATTGTAACCAGGGTTTAATTGGTTTCGTACAAGAAAAGATTACAAATCAGCACTATGGTGTTAAATATTGATAACAATAAAATAAA
>JBPBQN010000098.1:0-14495 GCA_050954865.1 Janthinobacterium lividum
ACGTATCGTAGGTTTGGATGGGGAAACGCTGCCGGAAATCATCAACGTTAACAATGCTTTTATAACCATATTTTTTGCCCCATTCGGTATTTTCGGCACTGTCGATCAGGTTTTTAAACCATTCATCCTGCACTTCATTCGGATATTTGATAAAAAGCTCGATCTGATGCATCCGCTTTTTCATAATCCAGGTAACCAACGAATTGATGAAAGTCATAAAAAATTAAGCGCCTGTTTAAAGTTTATTTGAAAAAATATAATGCTTCTTTTATCGGGTAAAATCTTTGCCTGTATTTTATGCCGGTAAAAGAAGCATATGATCTTAACATTTTTACCGGATAAAAGAAGCATAGAAGATAAATAAAGTTTAAACCGGCTTTAAGCGAAAGTTTTTCTTTTTAAAACGAAGTTAGAACCCAGGTACAGTTTGCGCACAATTGGGTCTTCAGCTAAAACTTCCGGCTCGCCGTAACGCAAAATTTTTCCTTCAAAAAGTAAATAAGCCCGATCGGTAATCGATAAAGTTTCCTGCACATTATGATCGGTTATCAAAATCCCGATGTTGCGTGTGCGCAGTTTAGCCACCATGTACTGGATTTCTTCTACCGCAATCGGGTCAACACCGGCAAAAGGCTCATCCAACAAAATAAATTTAGGTTCGGCAGCCAGGGCACGTGCAATTTCGGTACGGCGGCGTTCGCCTCCGGAAAGCAAATCTCCGCGGTTTTTGCGCACTTTTTGTAAACTAAATTCTTCAATCAGTTCTTCCAGCTTGTCTTTTTGTTCCGCCGGATTCAGGTTGCCCATTTCCAGCACCGCTTTTATATTATCTTCTACCGAAAGCTTGCGGAAAACGGATGCTTCCTGCGCCAGATAACCGATTCCTTTTTGCGCGCGGCGGTACATCGGCGCATCGGTTATATTTTCATCTTCCAGAAAAATATTGCCTTCATTTGGTTTGATCAAACCTACGATCATGTAAAAAGATGTGGTTTTTCCGGCACCGTTCGGGCCAAGCAAACCTACAATTTCACCTTGTTTTACATCAAAAGTTACATCGTTAACAACCGTTCGCTGTTTGTATTTTTTGATTAGATTTTCTGCTCTTAAAATCATGATGGTTTAAATGCTGCCTTGATCCAAAATCCGGATTCCTTTGATATTTAACTGAAGCGTTCGTTGTTCGCGCCAAACGTTTTCTTCAATGGTGTAACACATATCAAACGGCATACTGTTTTTAAGGGGTAAAATATATTCGCCTAAACCAAAACCGATGCAACTGAAAACAGGCGAATCTTCCTGGTGTACGCACATTTTGAGATGGTTTTGGCCAACTAAACTGGCAGAACCGCTAACATACACATTTTTGGTTAGGAAAATCGGCGTCATGTTTTCTGGTCCGAAAGGCGAAAACTGCTTTAGTATCCGATAAAATTTGCCGCTGATCTGGTTCAGATTCAGTTCTGCATCAATTTTAATGCGCTGCACCATTTGCTCTTCCGTAATTGCTGCAGTAACCACCTGCTCAAAACGTTTACTAAAAGCGGATACGTTTTCGGGCAGCATGGTTAAACCGGCTGCATATTTATGGCCGCCAAACTGCAACAGCAAATCACTGCAACTACACAATGCTTCGTACAAATCAAAACCATGTACCGAACGTGCAGAACCAGCTACGTGTCCATTGCTTTGGGTGAGGACGATTGTTGGGCGATAATATTTTTCGATCAGCCGCGAAGCAACAATGCCAATTACACCTTTGTGCCAGTTTTCCTGATAAACCACCGTGGAACGGCGTTTCAACATTTCAGGATTTTGACCAATCATGTTCAATGCTTCGCCGGTAATGCTCAAATCGTACTCTTTTCGCTCGGTATTTTTTAAGTTGATAGAATTGCCAAAATCCGAAGCGGCGTTGCTGCAATCCGAAATCAACAGGTTAACGGCGTGTTTGGCATCGTCGATTCGGCCGGCGGCATTAATGCGCGGACCGATGGAAAAAACCACATCAGAAACCGTATAAAGATTCGATCTGCCGGAAACATTCATCAAAGCTTTTAAACCGATGGAAGGATTTGTGTTGAGTTTTTCCATACCAAAAGCAGTCAGCGTGCGGTTTTCGCCATCAATATGCACCAAATCGCAGGCAATGCTAACGGCTACCAAATCCAGGTAACAACTTACTTCTTCCCAGGAAATATTATTTTTTTCGGCATAAGCCTGAATCAGTTTAAAACCGATGCCGCAACCGGAAAGTTCTTTGTAAGGATATTCACAATCACTTCTTTTCGGATCTAAAACGGCGACTGCTTTGGGCAATTCTTCCCCTGGCAAATGGTGATCGCAGATGATAAAATCGATGCTGTTTTTATCGGCATAAATTACTTTATCTGCGGATTTGATGCCGCAATCCAGCGCAATAATTAAACTGAAACCGTTCTCCGCAGCAAAATCAATTCCGGCAGTAGAAATTCCGTAACCTTCTGTATATCTGTTTGGTATGTAAAACGAAATGTGCTCGTAACGCTTTTTAAAAAACTGGTAAACTACAGAAACTGCAGTTGTGCCGTCCACATCGTAATCGCCATAAACTAATATTTTTTCATTTTGGGCGATGGCTTTTTCAATCCGCAAAACGGCTTTTTCCATGTCCTGCATCAAAAACGGATCATGCAAATGGCCCAGATCAGGCCGGAAAAAATAACGCGCATCTTCAAACGTGTTTACGCCGCGCTGCACTAATAAATTGCTCAAAACTTCGTCAATCTGCAATGCTTCCGCCAGCTCCAAAACCTGCTGCCGGTTGCCCTCCTGCTCCATTATCCAACGTTTTTGCATATTTTTAAAAGTTCAAACAGTAAAGATAGTTATTGACTTATCATTCTGTTGGTTTTAACAGATTTTAGCATTTTTATGAAAATACACGCGTTGGGTGAAGGTTCTTTTTCGGTGGATTCGAGCAAAAAATTCGTTCCTTTTAATCCGCTTACCGATCATCCGCAGGACCGAAAAGGCTCTATTTTTATTCACGTTCAGCCTTTTTTGCTTCAAACAGAAAACGATTTAATTTTAATGGATGCCGGTTTGGGTTTTAAAAATCCGAACGGCGAACTGATGCTGCATGATAACATTCGCCACGCTGGTTTTGAGCCGGAAGATGTTACGCTGGTTTTAATGTCGCACCTGCACAATGATCATACCGGCGGTTTAGTTTTAGAGCGTAACGGACGAATGGAACCTGCGTTTCCGGATGCGGAACATGTTATCCAGCGCGGCGAATGGGAATTTGGTTTTTCAGGAAAATCAGCTTCCTATAAAGAACCGATTTTTGAAGTTTTGCAGCGATCAGCCAATATTAATCTGGTGGAAGGAAGCGGAACACTGAAAGAAGGAATTACTTACGAATTGACTGGCGGCCATTGCCAGTTTCATCAGGTTTTAAAAGTAAAATCCGAAGGACAAACTTATTTTTTTGGTGGAGATGTTTTGCCGGAACCAGAACAACTGATTCGGAAGTTTGCTGCAAAATATGATTTTGATGGCCGCAAAGCCATGGAATTACGCGAACAGTTTGGCAAACAGGCAGCTGCCGAAGATTGGATATGCTTGTTTTATCATGCAAAAAACCTCGCCATTGGCAAGGTTAGCAACGAAAATGGTTTTGTTGTAAAAAGTATAACGGATTAATGATTTTGAAAATTCAACAAACTGAATACTTCTTTTATTGACTCTAAATTGAGCGGTTTTGATATAAAGTTGGCTACAGATTCGTATGATTTTGCCTTGTCAATGTCATTACTGAAAACTGAAGACGATAAAATATAAATGGTGATTTTTTTCTCCGGATCCAGGTTTGAGGCTTTGTATTCTTCCAGAAATTCCCATCCGTTCATCACTGGCATATTAATATCCAAAAGGATATAATCCGGTATTTTTTCCGGATTATCCTGAAAAAGAGATTTCAATTTATCTACCGCCAGCTTTCCATTTAAATAAGTACCTAGTACTGCATCAGGAAACGCCTTTTTGATCAACTTAACTGTGATAAAATTATTAATTTCATCATCATCAACCAACATAATATTAACAGGCCTCTGCATTACACTCATGTGTGTTTGTACGAAGGTTAACGAATGAAGGTTTTGTGCATCCATAATTAAATTTCATCGGTATCTGCAAAATTTTTGAAAAAGATTAATAACTATATTTCTTGATTTTATATTTTTTTAACAGATAATATCGTTTGGTAAACCTGGTAAATAAAAATATAAACGTTTAATTTAATCACACGGATGTTACAGATAATATTTCCTTGCAATTTTCTTACAAAATTTCTTTACTCAGTTAAACTTTCTTCAAAAGCATAACTTTCCAACGGCGGACAAGTGCAAATTAAAGTACGATCTCCGTGCGTATCATTCACTCTACCAACTGAAGGCCAGAATTTGAAAGCCGAAACATAAGGCAGCGGGAAAGCTGCTTTTTGCCGCGTGTACGGATGTTCCCACTCATTTGCAGTGATAACAGCAGCCGTGTGCGGTGCATTTTTCAGCGGATTGTTAAGTTTATCTGACACGCCTTTTTCTACATCTTCAATTTCGTTGCGGATGGAAATCATGGCATCGCAAAAACGGTCCAGTTCGTGTTTTGGTTCGGATTCTGTTGGCTCAACCATAACTGTACCGGCAACCGGAAAGGAAACCGTTGGCGCATGGAAACCGTAATCCATCAATCGTTTGGCAATATCAGTTACTTCGATACCAAAGTTTTTGAAAGCACGACAATCCAAAATCATTTCGTGTGCACAATGTCCATTGGCACCAGCATATAAAACCGGATAATGTTTTTGCAAACGCGCTTTGATGTAATTTGCGTTGAGGATAGCATATTTTGTTGCATTTGTCAATCCTTCGCTGCCCATCATCGCAATATATGCATGAGAAATCAGCAAAATGGAAGCTGAACCCCACGGCGCTGCGGAAACTGCCGGAATAGATTTCCCCTGCTCAATATCAACCATTGCATGGCCGGGTAAAAACTGAACCAAATGTTTAGCTACACCAATCGGACCCATTCCCGGACCGCCGCCGCCGTGCGGAATACAAAATGTTTTATGCAGATTTAAATGGCAAACATCCGCACCAATACTGGCCGGACTTGTTAAACCAACCTGTGCATTCATGTTAGCGCCATCCATATAAACCTGTCCGCCATTTTAGTGGATGATGTTGCAGATTTCAATAATCGATTCTTCAAAAACGCCGTGCGTAGATGGATAAGTTACCATCAAACACGATAAATCTTGGCTGTACTGTTTAGCTTTGGCTTTCAGGTCGGCAACATCAATATTACCGTTATCATCACATTTTACCACAATGATTTTCATGCCTGCCATTGCTGCCGAAGCCGGATTGGTTCCGTGTGCGGAGGAAGGAATCAATGCAATATTACGGTGCGCATCGCCATTAGCCAGATGATAAGCACGGATAACCAGCAAACCGGCATATTCACCCTGCGCGCCAGCATTTGGCTGCAAACTCATGGCCGCAAAACCGGTAATTTCGCTAAGCCACTTATTTAGTTCATCAAAAATCTGCATATATCCGCCAACTTGGTCGGTTGGTGCAAACGGATGCATTTTACTAAATTCTGACCAAGTTACAGGAACCATTTCCGTAGTTGCATTCAGTTTCATTGTGCAAGAACCCAGCGCAATCATGGAATGACAAAGCGATAAATCCTTCGCTTCCAAGGATTTAATATAACGCAACATTTCGTGTTCCGAATGATGCGAATTAAAAACAGAATGATTTAAAAACCCGGAAGTACGCTGTAAATCCGCAGCAACCGGAGATTGCAATGCTGTTTTTATCGCCTCAAAATTAACCTCGGCCAAAGATTTTCCTTTCGCTTTTGCGAATATTTTAACGATGGTTTGAATATCTTCCGCAGAAGTGGTTTCATCCAACGAAATCGAAACCAGTGAATCTTTGTAGTAAAAATTCATTTCCTGATTCAATGCTTCTGCATGAATGGTGTTTATGATCTGGCCAGCATCAAAAGTCAGCGTATCAAAATAAGTTTCATTCTGCTGCTCGTAATTCAATGCTTTCAACGAATCCGACAGTAAAACGGTCAGACCGTGAATCCTTTCTGCAATCAGCGTTAAACCTTTTGAACCGTGATACGCCGCATACATGCCTGCCATAATAGCCAGCAAAGCCTGCGCCGTGCAAATATTGGAAGTAGCTTTATCTCTGCGGATGTGCTGCTCGCGGGTTTGCAAAGCCATGCGCAGTGCATAATTTCCGGCTGTATCAATGGTTACGCCGATAATCCGGCCGGGAATGCTTCTTTTATAGGCATCTTTTGTGGCAAAAAAAGCGGCGTGCGGACCGCCAAAACCCATCGGGATACCAAAACGCTGTGTGGTGCCAACAACTACATCGGCGCCCCATTCGCCCGGCGGCGTTAGCAAAACCAGGCTCATTAAATCTGCAACAACGGTTAACTTGATGTTTTTTTCGTGGAGCGAATCTGCAAAACTGCGGTAATCAAAAACTTCACCGTTGGATGCCGGATATTGTACGATCGCACCAAAAAAGCTGTCATCCAAATCTGCTGTTTGATGATCTCCCACAACCAGTTCTAAATCCAGCGGGTGCGAACGTGTTTTTAAAATATCAATAGTTTGCGGGAAAACCTCCGCAGAAACAAAAAACTTTTTAGCTTTTGTATTTTTCCGCAAGCTATATTGCATAAACATGGCTTCGGCAGCGGCCGTTCCTTCATCCAATAAAGAGGCGTTGGCAATTTCCATTCCGGTTAAATCAATCACCATCGTTTGGAAATTTAACAAAGCCTGCAACCTTCCCTGCGCAATTTCGGCCTGGTACGGCGTATATTGCGTGTACCAGCCCGGATTTTCCAGGATATTTCGCTGGATAACGCCCGGCACAATCACATCGTAATAACCTTTGCCGATATAACTTTTGAAAACTTTATTTTTAGAAGCCGTGATTTTAAGCTGATTTAAATAATCAAATTCACTTTTAGCAACCGGCAGATTTAAAGGATTTTTTAACCGGATTGCGGCCGGAACGGTTTGTGCAATCAGTTCATCCACCGAATTTAGGCCAAGCTTTTTCAGCATTTCCTGTGTTTCAGTTTGATCTGGTGCGATATGACGATGTTGAAATTTTTCCTGGTAATCGATATTTAACTTCATGTAGCTGGCTGAAATGAAGGCGCAAAGGTATGCTTTTGCCTTTTCAAGATCAATATTTCCGGCAATCGTTACAGCACGGTTACACAAAAATTTCTGATGCTGTTTTTATCGTACTTTTTGGGTGAACCAGGAAGATTTCATCCACACAAAACCTGATTATTTTAATTTAGCTTTCCAAAGAAAAGCGGCCAAAAAAGCACCGATAAAAGGAGCACTTAGATAAATCCACAAATGCTGCAACTGATTGGAAACAACGGCCGGCGCCATCGACCGAACCGGATTCATGGAAGCACCGCTAATCGGGCCGCCGAAATAAGCTTCTAATCCAACTACAAAACCCATTAAAATAGCTGCCAGTTTTTTGATTTTGGGCGATGAATGATCCAGCAGCAAAACAATCAAAATCAGCAAAAACGTAAGCAAAATTTCCAGCAAAAAAGATTGTAGTTCGCTTCCGGCAGGAATTGTTCCGCCTAAATATTGATTCTTCGGAAACAAAAAATGCAAGGTAAAAGAAGCACTGAGCGCACCGGCCGACTGAAAAATGGTGTAAAAAACAGCATCCCGATACGAATGCATTTTGAGCCACGCAAATGTAAAAGAAACCACCGGATTCATGTTGGCTCCGGACATTTTGCCAAAGGCGTAAATCATCAGCGTAACAATTAACCCAAAAGCCAACGCGCCGCTTCCTTTAAAAAACAAACCCGGAATTTCCTGATTAACCACAACCGTTCCGGTTCCAAAAAACATTAAGCCGAACGTGGCAAAGTATTCGGCTGTATACTTTTTCAACTGATGTTTGGCTGTAAAATCTAAGCCAAACAATGCAAATACATTTGTATCGTATTTTCCAAGCCTAAATACAAAGCATCAGCAATTAAAGCATGGCCAATGCTCACTTCCAGCAAACCCGGAACATTTTGGGCGAAGTATTTTAAATTGTGCAAATCCAGATCATGGCCGGCGTTTAAACCCAAACCCAATTCAACTGCTTTTTCGGCGGCTTTAATGTAAGGCGCAATCGCTTGTTCTTTATTTTGGTGAAAGTTGGATGCGTAAGCTTCAGTATAAAGTTCAATCCGATCCGTTCCGGTTGTGGCCGCAGCTTCTACCATTTCTACTTCCGGATCCACAAAAAGGGAAACGCGAATGTTTTGTGCCTTAAAAACAGCAATGATTTCTTTGAGATAATCCTGATTTTTAATCGTATCCCAGCCGTGGTTAGAAGTAATCTGACCTAAAACATCAGGAACCAAAGTAACCTGCGCCGGTTGGTTGGCCAGCACCAGATCAACAAATTTCTGTTCCTGGCAATTGCCTTCAATGTTAAATTCGGTGGCAATTACTTTTTTCAGGTCGAAAACATCCTGATATCGAATGTGCCGCTCATCTGGCCGCGGATGCACCGTAATGCCTTCGGCACCAAAACGCTCACAATCCAGCGCCACTTTTACCAGATCAGGATTATTGCCGCCGCGCGAATTGCGCAACGTTGCTATTTTGTTGATGTTAACGGATAAATGCGTCATGCCGGTAAAAGTAGGAATTTGGGGAAGATGTTTGAAGGAATGCTGTTTTTATCGGCTAAAAACCGAGGAGGTAAATTATTGATCTATACTGAAAAGATTATTGGAAAGTAACCGCTTACTATGATGCACGGTTAAAATATTAATGATGTTTTCTGAAATTACATGATAAATAATTCGATAATTTCCTAAAATCAGTTCGCGTATTACCTCATTATTAAATTCTGGAACGATCCTTCCTATATAAATATTTGTTTCTAAAATTAAAACGATTTCAAAAAAACGCTGCGTTTGGATAACTGCATAACGCTCTGAATCTTTAGAAATAAACTCAGCAATATTTTCAACATCATTAACTGCCTGAATGGTCTAATTAATTACAACCACTTTTTCAGTTTTTCTTTAGCCTGATCAGTTGTTAAAATTTGTCCTGCTTCAGATTGTTGCAAACCTGTTTCTACTTTCTGAATTAAAACAAGCCTGTCCAGCAAATCATCCAAAGAAAATGAATCTGGTATGTTTTGTATCGTTTGCATCAACATTTTTTTTTTCAGCATAATCGAAAGATTTATAACCAAATATAATAAACTTTAAATGGGTTTGGCTTGGATACTTCCAATTTAAAACTACTATCCTCACTCCTGCGTTTAAAGTATTTATTTAACAAATTAAATGATATCTAAACTCAAATTCTTCCTACTGCTCACCATTTTTATACCGATAAAAGAAGCATCGGCACAAACGCCAATTTTTAAAGCCATCCGCAATTATGAAATGTATTATGCTTCGGCCAAAAGAAATACGGAAAACTGGCTGGCCATCCGCCGCTTTGAAGATTCGGGTAAAACCTGGCTTTTGTTGGTTCAGCCTCGAACTTTAACTACTAAAGTGGAGGAAGCCAATTTATATCAGCTTGAAACCACTACACTTGCCGAAGCGCGAAAAACTTTTGTAAATACGGCTTACACCAACGCTTTGTTGGCTGCCGAAAAACAATCTGCAACCATTCAGGATGCGGGAATTGTGCAGGGAATGCCAAAAGAAGCCGGAATTAGTTTAACGATTGACCTTTGCCCGTCGCACAAAGTTTTAGACCGGCGGATTTTTACAAATGTTTTCCAGGAATTTAGCAAAGTAGAACCACATCCGCCGGTTGCAATTTCGGTTTCGGGTTTGTGGATGAAAGATCATCAGGCGGATTTAAACTGGCTGAAACAACAGTATCTAAACGGACATATTTTTATCACTTGGATTAACCACACGTACAATCATCGCGTTGATCCGAAGAAACCGCTAAAAGAAAATTTTTTGCTAGAGCCGGGCACCGATATCAATTACGAAGTGCTGGAAACCGAACAGGCGATGCTGCAAAACGGCTTGCTGCCATCGGTATTTTTCAGGTTTCCGGGTTTGGTTTCTGATGCAAAATTATTGTATGAAATTACAGGTTTTGGTTTGATCCCGATTGGCAGCGATGCGTGGTTGGCAAAAGGTCAGCGAGCTTTGCCGGGCAGCATTGTGCTGATTCATGGCAACGGAAACGAACCAATCGGCGTAAATGATTTTATCAGTTTATTAAAATCAGAACAAAAAAACGTGGTGCAAAAACAGTGGTTATTGTATGATTTACGCGAAAGTTTGGATGAAGAATATCATTAACTACAACCGGAAAGAAATACCGGTAAAAACAGCATGGTCGGCAGCCTTTTGTAAACCATAATTAAAACCGATATCAAACATAACTGATTTGGAAATGCCGTATTGCAAAGCCGCATCAATATAATTGTTTGCGGTTTTTGCTTTGAAATCATACGTGTAATAAGTTTCTAAAAAAGCATTCAAATCTTTGTTAAAAATTGGATGGGTAATGTTTACAGATTGCAAAATCTGGTTGTGCAAACCATCGCCTTCATCATCTTTTATGCGGTCGCCTTCTACTTGCGTACTCAGCTGCCATTTGTTTTTAAGTTTGAACATAACTGGCACAATCACGCCGCCTTCATACTTGGCATTGTTTTCATAATGATTGGTTGGAAAAGTTAAATACGGAATCACGGCAAGTGAAACATTGCCATCATCACCCAAAAAATTCTTCTTTAAACGGATGGTTAAATCGCCAAAACCACCGTCACTTGTTTTTTCTTTTGTATCCAATTGTACGGTATTTTGATGAGCGTAAGTTTGCACCAAAACCTGTACGGCCAGGCTGTTTGTTAATCCAAGTTTAACGTTGAAGTAATTGTACAACAAAGCATGTTCCCTGCTTTCATCCGAAGTTTTAAATTGATATTGTAAAAAATCAGCTTCATATTGAATGTGTCCGGCATCAACCGTATAAGGTGATTCGGTAACATTTGGCCGATCCGGATCCATTTCCCGCAACGAATCTTTTGGTGTTGGATGGAACAGATCATACCGTTTTTTAATTGGTTTTTCGGTTTTTGGCAAATCTTGAGCCGATACTTGGAATGCAATTTTGCACGATAAAAACAGTATTAGGAAAGTAAGTTTTTTGGTCATAAAAGAAGTATCAGCAGAATTATTGTGAACTACTTTTATTAAAGTAGCTCCACTATTTTTATAAATATTTTTTATAGTAGTTAGATCAACTGTAACTAATTCCTTATATTTAGGCCACCTGTTATAACCGACAGCAGCAAAATTTGACCTAAAATAATTAATGAAGTGAACTTCCATTTGGTTAACTTCTTTGTCTGTCGCAATTTCAGATTCCCAAAGAATTTCTTTTCTAATTGAAAAATCCAGTCTTTCCTCTCTTGTAAAGTCTTTCTCAATTAGTTTGCTATTTGCACTTCCAAAGTAATTAATAGTATCAGTGAGATCTTTACCAATATAGATTTTACCATTAGGATAAGTGATTTTATAAATAACTTTCATTGATCTTAACTATTCAAACATTAAATCAACTTAAACCATTATTAACGAATACTCAAAAATTTTACTATCATCATGTACAACTTCACCCTTCAATTCTAAACTTTCTAAATACAAACTAATTGCTTCTTTTGCCATTTCCATCGCTTCTTCAATTGTTTCACCTTGCGTAAAACAACCTGGCAAAGTAGGCACAGAAACTGAAAATCCTCCTTCGGTTTCAGGAGTTAATAAAACACGGTAAGTACGTTGCATGTTTAAAGATAGTAAATTTTGTTAAACAAAAAAGGCTTCTAAAACCAGAAGCCTTTTTTTGTTTTTATACTGAAGCTAATTGCTCATAGCTGAGATCTAATTAATACCGGTAATAATCCGCTTTAAACGGACCGTCAACTTGTACACCAATATAATCAGCTTGTGATTGATCTAATTGTTCTAATTCAACTCCAATTTTGGCCAAGTGTAATCTTGCAACTTTTTCGTCCAATGTTTTTGGCAAAGTATAAACCTTGTTTTCATACTTGTCGGTATTCATCCAAAGTTCTAATTGTGCCAAAGTTTGGTTGGTAAAAGAAGCACTCATCACGAAACTTGGATGGCCGGTTGCACAACCTAAGTTTACCAAACGGCCTTCTGCCAGTACAATTACATCTTTACCTTCAATGGTATATTTATCGACTTGTGGCTTGATTTCAATTTTGGTATTGCCATAATTTTTGTTGATCCAGGCCATATCAATTTCGTTATCAAAGTGGCCGATGTTACAAACAATGGCTTTATCTTTTAAAGCACGGAAATGTTCTTCGCGTACAATATTGCAATTTCCAGTTGCGGTAACTACAATATCAGCTTCTTTAATAGCAGTCGTCAGTTTCTTTACTTCAAAACCTTCCATTGCAGCTTGCAAAGCGCAGATCGGGTCGATTTCGGTTACAATTACACGAACACCTGCATTGCGCAAAGAATCCGCAGAACCTTTTCCTACATCACCATAACCGCAAACTACAGCTACTTTTCCAGCCATCATGACGTCGGTTGCACGGCGAATTGCATCAACCAAAGACTCGCGACAACCGTATTTATTATCAAACTTAGATTTTGTAACCGAATCATTTACGTTGATTGCAGGAATTGGCAAAGTACCGTTTTTCATGCGTTCGTATAAACGGTGCACACCAGTTGTGGTTTCTTCGGATAAACCTTTTATCGCTGCAACCAGCTCCGGATATTTATCAAAAACCAGATTGGTTAAATCGCCGCCATCATCCAAAATCATGTTCAACGGCTCCTGGTTTTCGCCAAAATGTAAAGTTTGCTCAATGCACCATTCAAATTCTTCTTCGTTCATTCCTTTCCAGGCATAAACAGAAATTCCAGCAGCAGCAATTGCAGCAGCAGCATGGTCTTGGGTAGAGAAAATATTGCAGGACGACCAGGTAACTTCCGCGCCCAGTTCAATCAGCGTTTCAATTAAAACTGCGGTTTGGATCGTCATGTGCAAACAACCGGCAATCCTTGCACCTTTCAATGGTTTGGATGCGCCGTATTCCTGGCGCAACGCCATCAAACCGGGCATTTCTGCTTCGGCCAAACCAATTTCCTTGCGGCCCCATTCGGCCAGATTGATATCTTTTACTTTGTAAGGTACGTAAGTTTCTACTAATGACATAAATGCTTCTTTTATCGTGCAAAAATAAGTATTAAAAGGTTTGCATCGAAATAAGGTTTGGAAACGTTGTCAGTTCTGTGTTAATATTTTAGATCGATTTATGCTGATCGATTGAAATAATTAGCTTTGTATAGATTTAAAATGAAGAAGAAATGTATCCAGAATATTTAGTTGCCCCAATGCGGGAAGATTTAACCAAAGTTGGTTTCCAGGAATTAAAAAGTGCTGATGATGTAAAAAATGCAATTGAAGGCGAAGGAACCACTTTTGTAATGGTTAATTCGGTTTGCGGTTGCGCGGCTGCCAATGCGCGCCCGGCTGCAAAAATGGTTACCAAAAACGGCAAAACGCCTGATAAATTTGTAACGGTTTTTGCCGGAATGGAACGCGATGCGGTTGATGCTGCCCGTGATTATATGTTGCCTTATCCGCCGTCATCACCATCAATGGCTTTGTTTAAAGATGGAAAGTTGGTGCACATCATCGAGCGTCATCAAATTGAAGGCCGCCCGGCACAAATGATTGCGGATAACCTGGCCAACGCTTTCGATCAATATTGCTAATGCTGTTTTTATCGATATCAAATTGAAATCCGGCAAAATTAATTTTGCCGGATTTTTTATTTTAAAACTTTTTACATTAGTGAATGCTGTTTTTATCACTATAATTTACAGCTCAATTTTTTACCGGTAAAAACAGCATCACCAGTTTTTGCTTCTACTTAAACACAACTTTAAATATACTGCCTGCTCCCGGCTCACTGGTAACGGTGATTTTTCCACCCTGAGATTCAATCTGCGTTTTAATCAGATATAAACCAACACCGCGCGAACTAACTTTTGGATGAAAAGTGGCATGAAGGTTAAATAACTTGTGGCCATACAAATTCATATCTATGCCCAAACCATTATCACTGCATTCCAACACAGTTTTATGGTTATCCTGATAAGATTTAAACTCCACCTGAAGCTGTTTTGCCGGATTTTTGTATTGAATAGCGTTAGCAAGTAAATGCTGGAAAATATTATTCAGATAAAAACGTGGAAATTGTACAGCAGCTACTTCAAAATTCTGTACAATAGTTGCTTGTGCCTGCCGGATTTGAGAAAGCTGTTTTTTTATCGTGTGCGCTGCCACGCTTTCGAAGCTTACAAACTCGTCACTTATCGTTTGA
>JBPBQN010000099.1:0-13433 GCA_050954865.1 Janthinobacterium lividum
GTGGCTGTTGCACAAGTGGTATAATTTCCAAATACTTTTATTTCAGGCGTAGTTTTTCAGTTTTCAGTAAAACTGGTATCTGTTGTTTAGAAAAGCGAGTAAACCAAGTAAAGCTTGTTCAAGGTCCTGTATAATGTCTTTAAAGTAGGCGCACGAAGGCTTTCTTCCTCCTGTTTTAAGGTACTTTTTGAGGTTAAAAGCAATGGCGGCCATGAGCATGACTTTGTGGGCACCCGCTTTACCGAGCACACCTATTTTATTCAAACCATAATACTGAGTTAAACTGCCAAAGACCGGTTCCACGGTACTTTGCCTCAGCCTTTTCATTTGTTTACCTCTTTTACTTTGCTGCCTGGCCTGCGCCCTTAGATACTGCTCGTCATAAGCCGTTCGAGTGATTCTTCTGCAGGGAGACTTTGGTACGCAGTTAGCTTTGAGCGGGCAACGGTTACAATCTGTGGATGCTGCCCAGTAACTTTTCAGCAGCCTGCCATCGGCTGTGTGTTCAAAGGCTTTGAATGGTAATGGCTTTCCTGCCATGCAGATGTATGCATCGTTTTCTTTGTTGTAAGTAAAGCCAGGTACAACCGCCTTAAACATGCCAAACACGGGCACCCATCCGGTAATATCTTTCTGTTCCAGAAAACTGTAATTGGAGCCGTTTGAATAGCCGGTATCTGCTAATAAGTTCTTCATTAGAAGTTCGTTTTCCTTCAAGCGGCTTTGTAATTCACGGGTAAGCCCGGGCAAATACTGGCTGTCCCTTCCGTCTGCAAAGTCTGCCTGCACATGACTGATTACGCCTTCAGCCGTATCTACAGCCATGCTCATCCGATAGTTCAGTTTTCTGGCTTTACCAGGTTTGACTGATATACGGGCATCCGGATCATGCAGGCTGTAATGCGTTTTGTTACTTAAAAGCTGGGACTTTTCGTGCGAGGCACCGGGTGCACTAACAGGACTATCAAGTAATTTTTGCTGATGCTTGGCTAACTTTCTTAACTGGTGATCCGGAGCAGTGATGTAAACGGTAGAGCTGGGAGGATCATTCTTCTTTTTTGATTCCTGGTTTTCTTCCTCTACTTTTTGAAGGTAATTTGCGACCGAATCTTTAGGTTGCTTCAAAACCAGGCTTTCCATCGAGGCGTTCGCCTTTACTGGTGCTGAATCCACCGCTTGTGTGTGGCCACTGACCATACCGGCAGTTACACAAAGCGTAAATACTTTGTTGAAGAGTGTTTCAAATAAGGCAATCGGATACAGTTGTCTTGTCCTGCTGATGGTAGAATGCCAGGGCAGTTCCTCGTCTATATCAAAGCCGAAAAAATATAATACATCCATGCGCATGGCGCAGTGCTCGACCAGCTTCCGGTCAGAAGTAATATTCTCCAGATAACCCGTTAGCAGCAGTTTGAAGAAAACCACGGGATCGATCGACGGATTACCCGTTTTGCCGTAAAGCTCTTTCGTGTCTTTATAAATAAAACTCAGATCAAGCGTTTCGCAGAGCCTTCTATAAAAGTTTTCCTTCGGAACATGGTTAGATAACTGGAAACTCATGAACAGCTTTTCGGTATAATCCTTTTTGCCTTGCATGCCTTTGAATTACACATTTTGCTAACCAAATAAAAGAAAAACATGCCCTTTATCTGAGTTGTGCAACAGCCACGGTCGTTAAATGGAGAGGGTAAATTAGGATGGCTTATTAGCTTAGGGAATAGCAAAATCTGCTTTTACACAGTTTGAAATATAAGGAAGCATATAAACGGTGCGTATATTTACTAGTTAGGTGCCATTTTGCATTAACAACGAACTACGACATAATCTCAGACGAAAATGGTTATTTTCTCTTTTTGAGTTTGCACATCTTGACTTTCAAAGAAATTTATGGCTCGGAGCAATATATCCTGACATAATTGGTGATTCTACAGAATCGGTTTGCCAGTATTTCAACGACCTTAACTTGGAAGAAGGTTACGACGAATTAATCAAAGTAGGGTTAGTAACTCAACAAGAATTTGACATCGTTGCAGATTTTCATAATAAACTCGATAGTTATGTTAAGCATCCAGATAAAAAAATGTTGAGCGACAAATATATTTTAGAAGACAACGACTGATTAAGTTGACAAATCTTGCAAAACAAAATTGGGAAAAAATCAAAATAATAATTATAGATAAATATGAATTAGACTTTATGTTAGAACTTGAAGAACAGTATCTAACAAATAAAAACGGCACCTAACACGAACTGTGCAAAAAAACGATTAATAAAAGTAACATCTCCTTCTGTTTTGCTATTTTACTTCAGTTCTAATTGATATTTTAAATTATCATTTAACCAACTAATTCTTAGAATAATTTTTGTGTTAATTTTGAGCCGATTAGACGAAAACCTAAAAATAATTATTCTATAGTAAGATTATATATTAAATAAGCCTTTGATTTCCTCTAATTATTATTACTGCATATAGCAAGGTTTATTCGATAAGATATTTTGACCTTACATAACCAAAGATGCTTATAGCCATTATTTAAACAACCTTGTGTTGCCTTGCAATTAGTTTCATGTTAATTAGCAAATTTTAAGCTTCTCTTCTCTAGTAATTAATAAAATGTCTTACTTAAAGGCTGTTTAAGTTTTTTATTTGAAAAAACTTATGCTTCTTTTATGCCTGTAAATTTTGTTTTGCAGTTGATGCTAGTGCGAAAATCTATCTGAAGCACACTAAGTTTTAAGTGATAAAGAAGCAGAACAATGACTTTTAACCAATTGAAACTGGCTTTTACTTCACAAAAGTTAATATTTTAAAAACTAAAGAACTTAAAGCCTTCAGTAATAATTTGTAATTTAACTGATTGAAGTGGCAACCACATAATCAGACTGAGGTATGATGTTTACAATTATTTTTTGATCCAATTACGTACTTCATTCAAATAGGTCTCACCAATCGGAAGCTCCATATCGCCCACCTGTACTTTACGGTTTTGTACAGAACGAATTTTATTAACAGAAACGGCATAACTCCGATGAATGCGCATAAATTCATCTGCAGGCAACTTTTCCAATACTTTTTTTAACGGCATTAAGGTGAGTATAGGCTTTTCTCTCTGGGTATAAATTTTGATGTAATCCTCCATACTTTCGATGTATTCAATATCGCTCAGGTTGATTTTTATCATGCGATATTCAGCATAAATGACAAGGCTTTTATCCTGTTCCTTTTCTTTGATTCCATGTTTATATTGGTAATGCGCCAATACTTTATCAACGGCTTTGGTGAAGCGTTTAATGTCAATTGGCTTTAACAGATAATCAAGCGCTTCCAGTTCAAATCCTTCAAATGCGAAATTTTTATAAGCCGTGGTGAAAATAATAATGGGTGGATTTTGCAAAGACCGAACCAGATCAATTCCGGTAATATCAGGCATGTTGATATCAACAAAGAGCAGATCAACCTGGGTCTTTCTTAAAAACTCTGCTCCGGCAACAGCATCCTCAAAAATCTGAACAAGTTGTAAAACCGGAAACCGGGAAATATGGCTAACCATCAATTGCAAGGCCAGCGGCTCGTCATCTATTGCAATACATCTGATCGTCATATCCTTTAACGTGATGCTTCTTTTATCACCATAAATCTGTAAACAAAAGCTTTATCAAAAGCAATTTTACTGTTTTTTGCCGATAAAAGAAGCATGGTCATCTTATATTATTAACTGTACAAATTGAGTTTTACGGTATAAAAGCCGTTTTCCGTATTTAAATTCAGCTGGTGCCTGCCGGGATAAAGGTGTTCGAGCCTTTGTCTGGTATTTGCAATTCCGATTCCTTCACGCGTTTTAGAAGTTTGGGTATCAAAAAGCGGATTTTGGCAAAACAACGAAATTCCATTTGCCTCCTGGCTGATCCTGATCAGCAAAATACAATCTTCCTGTTTGCTGATACCGTGTTTAAAAACGTTTTCTACAAAAGTCATCAGCAGCAGCGGCGCAATTCGTTTATTTTCCGGGTTGCCCGATATACTGAAATCAATATGGGTTTTTTTACCTGCGCGTAACTGTTGCAGCCCGATGTAATCTTCAATACAATCCAGTTCGCTCTGGAGTGCTACAAAATCTTCACTAACTTCATCGGTTATGTACCGCATAATGTTAGAAAGCTTCATGATGCTTTCTGCTGTGTATTCACTCCTGGTAACGGCCAGCGAATAAATATTATTTAATGTATTGAATAAAAAATGAGGGTTGATCTGGGCTTTTAAAAAAGAAAGTTCGGCATTTACTTTTTCAGCTTCGGCCTGCGTTGCGCGTTGCTCAGTTAACTGCCACTTTGCGCTAAGTTCTGCCGCGGTGCTTAAAGCGATGATTATGATAAAAATAAACAGGCTGGTAGTATCCATATGGTTTCTGCCTGGGCCTTGCGGTGAGCCCAAATGTCCGGGTGTATTTTCGTAAGGCATAGGCTGTCCTCTTCCTTCCGGGCGAGGCGGATGATTAAAACCAAAATCTTCGGGTTCGGGAGGCGGAGGCTCTTCTCTTTCCGGTTTTGAGAGAGGTTTATTGCGGGCACCAGATTCAGACGGAGCAGGTAAAGTGGAAATCAGCCTGTCGAAAGGTTGCAGCAAACAAACGCCAACTAATAAAATCAGCACCAGCGTAAAATAGCCGAAATGTTTTCCTTTAAGGAAAAAAGCTGGCACAAGATAAAGGCTGTTACAGTAAAAAATCAAAATATAACAGATACAAAACTGCCAGTAAAACCGGTTTAATGCCAGGGAAAAAATACGGGTGCTTTCTACGCTTCTGCTGAAAAAAATGAACGGGAAACTCAGGAAGAATAACCAGCAAGTTAAATGTATGGCAACCGTAAAGAAATTATTTTTTTGCACTTAAACTCGTTTTAAAATCCGTTTAAACTATTTTAATACTTCTTTTACAGCATAAAAAACTATCTGTTTATACTGCGTCTGGTATCGTTATTATTTAAAAAGGTAACTGATATGCGCTAAAGCGGCAAATTTTGTTCCGGCTGTAAAAGCAATTCCGTTAATGGCGGCTTCGCCCTTTAGCCTTGTTAAAGTTTCGAACTGAGTTTCTTTCCATCTAACATTAAACAAATTATTGATAGTTAAGCCAACTTCATACTTCGGTTTGGTATAATTCAATACCAGATCGTTTACAATATAGCCAACAGCTGTTAAACTGTAATTTTCATTTGCGGGCCGGTTTGCCAAATAACGGTAACGCAAGCTGCCGTTAAACCCGTTTTTTAAAAAGTAAGTTGCGCCGCCGGTGCTGCTCCAAACGGGCGCAAGCGGAATATAATTTTCGCCTTTTGGATCATCTAAAGCTCTTCCATGTGCGTAATTAATATCAGCATCCAAATAAAGTGAAGTTACTGGCTGATAACGTGCAGAAAAATCAAAACCAACGCGCTGGGTCCGGCCGCTAAAATCTACCGTTCCGCCATCGCCTGCATAAACATATTCTTTTTGCAGATAACTGTACCACAAAGCCGCATTTAAAATCAGGCTTTTGAACGGTTTTAAAACGGTTCCCAAATCTGTTCCATAAGCTGCCGGAAGCGTTTGCAAGCCTTTTTCGGCCACAACTACGCGCACGTCATTGGAGTGGAAACCTTTTCCCATGAACAAATAGAACTGTGATTTTTCGGTTGCCTGATAATAAAAATTAAGCTTCGGACTGATGATACTGTTTTTAGCGGTATAAATTCCGACTCCGTTTAAGGTTGTATCGCTGGCCAATTTGTTGTTGTACTGATCATAAAACTGATCGAAACGTAACCCAGCATTCAAACTAAATTGCTGGTTAAACTGAAAAGTTTCGTTCAAATAAGCACCGGCACTAAACTCCGTAATATCGCCCAGTTTTACGCGATTGATTAAGGTGTAGCGGTTAACCGTATGCGAAAGTTCTGAATTGGTAGTGGCATCCAAACGGGCGTTTATACCCAAATCCGTTGTTATTTTTATGTTGCCGATGTAACCTTCATGCAAATAACTGCCGTTGTAACCATATAAATTTCGCGCTTCTTTTTGCCTGATTTCATCGCCATTAACAGTATCAACCAAATAAAAAGTAAAATTGGTGTGCAGATCAAACTTATACCGCGAATAATAAAGCTGATTTTTAATCAAATCGTTATTGCCGGCTTTTGTTAAAAGCTGCGCATTGAAGTTGGTACGGGAAGTTACGCCACCTTCGTTTGGATCAAGCGCGCCGTAAAAGCCAACCGTTCCATCATTTACGGCGCTTTCCGGAATTTGGCCGGATGCATTCCAGGAACTGTATAAAGTTGAAGCTGAAACGGTAAGCGTATTGTTTTCTGAAAGCTGGCCGTGATATTTCGTAAAAAAGTTAAAGCGCTTAAAATGCTGCGGATTTTCAAAATAACTGTCGCTGTACCGATATTCTGAAGCGGCGTACCAGGATTGGTTTTTTGCTTTGGCTTTTTCGCCTAATAAATTAACCATACCTAAAATGCGGTAAGTATTAAACTGTCCACCTTCTACTTTAATCAGATTATTGCTGATGGCGTTTGCGGTATGAAAGCTGACAAAACCGGTAACCACCAGATCGCCTTTTTCGGCATCGTACATGCCTTTTTTATAGGTTGTATTTTCAATAGTTTCCGGGATGATAAAATGACTATCAGCATAACCTTGCCCGTGCGCATGTGATACCATATTGATCGGCATTCCATCCACACTTAAATTAATATCTGTTCCGTGATCATTATCAAATCCTCTTAAAAAAATCTGTTCTGCTTTGCCTCCTCCCTGATGTTGCCCAATAAAAAGCCCCGGAACCAAGCGCAATACTTCCTGTGAGTTGGATACGCCGCGCATTTTAATATCCGCTTCGCTGATAATTTTGTAAGGATTTGTTGCATTGGCAGTAACAACCACATCTGAAAGCTGGATTTGGCGGGAACGCAGCAGAATGTTTTGTCCGTTTTTAAAATCAGCAAGCAAAATAGTTTTAGGCTGAAATCCAACTGCTGTAATTGTAATTTCTGTTACGGTTCTGGCCGCTTTTTTAAAGTAAAACCGTCCACTTTCGTCTGTCTCATCAGCAATATTTCCCGGAGAAAGTAAAACCGTGCAGGCGTTAACGGAAACATGGGTTGTGCTGTCTATAACTTTACCGCTTAGCATGGTTTGTGCAAAAAGGAATTTGGTAAATAAGCAAAAGGTAAATAGTAGTACATTTTTTTTCATTCAGGATAAACGTAGATGCAAAATTCAGCAAAAGCTAAATGCAGGAAACTGTATTTCAACCATAATTTTTGCAATTGATGGTTGCTTCTTTTACCGGCATAAAACCGGTAAGTTTTTGATTTTGAAGAACATGATTTCAACTGAATTTTAGGTTGCTAAAAGAAGCATTTTTAATAGCTGATACGAACAAAACAATAACTAATTACAATTGGTAAAACTTACAATTTAAGTGCAAACGATTTTAACCGCCATTAAATAATCCATTTTGGAGGCCAGCACCCGGATGTCTAAAGGTTTGATAAAAAGAGCGTCGCAATTAAACAAATCTTTATTGGCCATTTTGGTTTTATAAGCGGTAACGATGATGATGGGAACAGCTTGCAGTTCCGTATCTTGCTTCAGGTCATCACATACCAGAACGCAGTTGCCATCAAGCAGCATATAATCCATAATAATAAGGTCAGGTTTAAAAACTTTGGCTTTATCATAAACAGCATTGGAGTCATAAATCGTTACCAGGTTATAGTCGCCGTAGATTTCTATTTCATCTACTATGGGCTGAATACGGTTTTCATTATCTAAAACCAGTATCCGCTTTTGTTGGGCTAATAATTTCATCATAATTTACGGTTATGAAATTAAAGCTCCTGCAAATAAAAGTAACGGCAAACTTTGTATCGGTAAACAAAAGCATTGTATCGATGAAGCAAACCGACCTGCAAAGCGCAGTTGTTGACAGGTTGCTTAAAACCTGTTTTATCGATACATAACGTCTGTTCATCTACACCTAACGAAAAACACATTTATTTTTTACACTTTTATGGTTCACAACTATGCCGTGGTTAAAGTTGATTAGGTTGAAGCGAAAATACGTAGTGGCATTTGTTTGATAGGTTCTCTTTATTTTTAAAGGAACCTATTTTTTTAACATAATTTACGAGGCAAAATCAATTATATGACCGCAAGCAGAACCTGTTACAGGTTTTACGTTTTTTTGTTTTTCTGTCTGTTTTTCTTTTATTGCTCCAATTTGGGTTATGCCCAGCTATGTACCGGAAGCCTGGGCGACCCGGTAGTGAGCATCAACTTTGGCTCTGGAACAGCAACCCATGCTGGTGCTTTGCCTACTGGCGAAACGAGTTATACTTACAGCAGCGCTGATTTTCCAACCGATGGTTCTTATACCGTAGAAAATACTACCGCCGGAGCCGGTAATGTTTGGTGGTCAACTACCGATCATACCGGAAACACCGGTGGCTATATGATGGTTGTAAATGCCAGCGTATCTAAAACTGATTACTTTTATAAAAGCCCGGTTAGCGGTTTGTGTCCGGGTACAACCTACGAGTTTGCTGCTTGGGTGGTTAATTTATTACGGTCGAGAGATATCAGTCCGCCTGATATTACCTTTTCTATCTTAACCAGCAGCGGTACGGTTTTAGGAACATACAATACCGGTGCCATCCCGCTAACTTCTGGTGGGGCAAACTGGAAACAGTATGGTTTTTATTTTACTACGCCAGCCAATGTTTCGGATGTAGTTATCCAAATGACTAACAACAGCAACGGCGGTGCGCCAGCTAACGATTTAGCTTTGGACGATATTACCTTTCGCCCTTGTGGCCCTACCATGATTTCCAGTTTCAGCTCAACAAGTGCAGTAACTACACAAACCACTTGCGCAGGTGCAAACCAGACTTTTAATTTAAGCTCGGCAGTTTCTACCGGTTATACCAATCCGGCTTATCAATGGCAGGTAAATTCTGGAAACGGGTGGACAGACATCGCAGGCGCCACCACCACCACTTATACGCTTACCTCGCCAACCATTGCGGGCACTTATCAATATCGTTTGGTTAGCGCCGAAGCGGCAAATATTGGTTCTACCTCCTGCCAGGTGGCCTCTAACCTACTTGTTTTAACGGTAACCGCTGCTCCGGTAGCTGCTTTTACGGTGGCTGCCAACACCTGTTTGGGAGATTCTACTGTTTTTAAGGATACCTCTGTTTCAAACGGATTAGCCATTTCTTCCTGGCTTTGGGATTTTGGCGACGGACAAACATCAAGCAATCAAAATCCAACACATGCTTATACTACAGCAGGAAATTTCACGGTAACATTAACCGTTAGCGCCGGCAGCAGTAGTTGTGCAGCAACACCGCTTACAAAAACTATCCATATTGGTGCAAAACCTGTGGCCGGTTTTACGGCTTCCACACCAAACTGTGCCGGGCAACCGGTTACTTTTACAGATCGGTCTACTACTTCAGAAGGCACCATCACTTCATGGGTTTGGGATTTCGGCGATCAGTCAGCCAGTCAAACGCTAGCCACCAATACTTCTTTTACCCATACTTTTTCTTCGGCTGGCACTTATACCGTTACCTTGCTGGTTACAACCGATGCAGGCTGTGTAAATGCATCAACCCAAACCATTGTTGTTTCTCCTTTGCCGCTGGCTGATTTTTCTTTGCCGGATGTTTGCCTTTCGGATGCTTATGCAAAATTTACCGATAAAAGCAGTATTGCGGATAATACGCAGGCAAGCTTTACTTATTTGTGGAATTTTGGCGATCAAAACGCTACCACGGCAAACCCGAACACATCAACTGTTCAAAACCCTCAGCATAAATATTCGCAAACCGGTGATTACCTGGTAAGTTTAACGGTAACTTCTCTAAACGGGTGTGTTTCTATCCAGAAAACACAAAAGTTTACGGTGAATGGCGCTGTGCCGGTTGCTTCTTTTACCACTGAAAACAATGGCAGTTTATGCAGCAGCGATAGCGTTAAGTTTGATAATACCTCAACCATTGATTTTGGCAGTATTACCAAAGTTGTTTTTTATTACGATTATACCAATGCGCCGAACGACAGTACCGTTTTTTATAAAAGCCTGAACCAGATACCGGCAAACAACCAGTATGCGCATTTTTATGGTGCCTTTAATACGCCTCTTGCTAAAAATTACGATGTTAAGATGATCGTTTATTCGGGCGCGACTTGTTTTAGTTCGGTTGACCATACAATTACCATTAATGCCAATCCGCTGGTTACTTTATCAACTATTGGAACAATTTGTCAGGAAGCTTCTCCTGTTCAAATCACCGAAAATAAAAATGGTTTCACCGGAACCGGCGTGTTTACCGGAACAGGAATTTCTGCTACCGGATTGTTTGATCCGGCAAAATCCGGAACCGGAAGTTTCAAAATCAATTATTTATTTACGGCGCAAAGTGGTTGTACTTATGCTGGTTCACAACAAGTAACGGTTTATTCAACCCCAACCGTAACTGCGCCTGCTACTGTAGAATTACTCGACGGAGGCCAGGCAATTTTAAAAGCAACAGCTACGGGAGACAGCCTGACTTATTTGTGGACACCTTCGGCTGGTTTGAGCAGTGCAACTATCCTCGATCCGGTCGCAAGTCCGGACAATGATACAAAATATACCTTAACGGTAACTTCTGTTCACGGTTGTTCTGCTAGCGCCCAAGTTGAAGTAACTGTTTTAAAAGCACCTGTTGTGCCCAATACTTTTACGCCAAATAATGATGGCGTTAACGATACCTGGGACATCAAATATTTAGACAGTTATCCGGGTTGCACGGTAGAAATTTACAACCGATACGGAGAAAGGCTTTTTTACTCCGTTGGATATCCAATCCCCTGGGACGGGAAATATAAAGGGGCAGATTTGCCGGTTGGTGTTTATTATTACATCATCAACCCGAAAAACGGCAGAAATGTAATCTCGGGCAGCCTTACTGTTTTGCGGTAGCAAAGTTTTGTACAGTGCTTTTTTTGCAAGAGGTATTCATCGGTACATAATAAACCTTTATCGGTACATCTATCGTTAAAAGGAACATATCTCTGATCTTTATAAAAAAACGATCTGGACCGGAGTAGTTGTCATAAACTACTCCGGTTATACCAAACCTATAATAAGCACCCCCCTTAAATTAAGTATCTTTATGAAAACTAAGTTTATCTATTATCCGCTGGCGGTGTTAGCAGCTTTGCTGGTACTCATCCAGTCCTGTAAAAAAGATGTATCGACATCAACCAGCGCAACGGTTACTGCTTTAAATTGTACCGGCACTACATTTTCTGGTACGCCGGTTATTTCTATGGCTTTTACCGGTACGGCAACAGTTACTTATACCGGCGGTTCTGGTGTTGCTTATTCGGCTGGTTCGGTTATTTCTTCAACTGGTGTAACTGGCTTAACTGCTACGTTACAGGCAGGAACTTTAGCGAGTGGTGCAGGAAGTTTGGTTTATACCATCGCCGGTACACCAACAACTTCTGGTACGGCTACCTTCCCGATTACGTTCGGCGGACAAACCTGTAGTTTTGCTTTAACAGTAAGTGCGGCAACTACTACTACCACAACAGGTTGCAGCACGCAAACGACTACTGCTGCAAAAGTATTATGCGCTGTACAGGCATTTGAAGCTACTTTAACAGCTACTCAGCTTGCCGGTGTTCAATTTAGCTATTTAAGTTCCAATGCTATTAAGTGGTCTAACCTTCCATGCGGTGCACAATGTCGCGAAGGGTTGGTGTTCAGTTCTTTAACTGCTACTCAGCTCGCTGCTGCCAAAGCTGTTGTAGCTGCTGCAACTGGCACAACTGCAAACGAAGGTTATGATGAGGTAACCCAAATTATTGCTGCTGACGATATATTAGCTGCTACTGCTGGTGGTAATACTTATTCTTCCGGTAATTATTATATTGCCTTTGTTGGAACGCCAAGCATAACCGGCACATGGCAATTACAGTTTGGCGGCCACCATATTGCTGTAAACCAGACTTACAGTAACGGCGTAGTTACGGGTAATACGCCAAGCTTTAGAGGTGTTGAGCCTAAAAGCTGGACAAGTGGAACAACTATTTATGCTCCGCTTGCACAAGAACAATCTGTAATGGCTGCCATGCTTGCTTCTTTTACCACAGCACAATTAGCAACAGCAAAGGTGAGCACTACTTTTAGCGATGTTGTGTTAGGCCCAGGATCAGATGGTAAATTCCCGGCAACTAAAGTGGGTATTGCCGGCAGCGCTTTAACATCTGCCCAGCAAGCATTGGTAATTGCAGCCATGAAACCCTGGATTTATGATACTGATGATGCTACTGCTGCTACCGTTCTGGCTACCTATACAAGCGACATGGCTAACACTTATATTTCTTACGGAAGTAACACTTCCGGAACAGCAGGTGATGCCAGCACGTTCTTTACCACCAATACAGATTATGTAAGGATTGATGGCCCACATGTTTGGATAGAATTTGTTTGCCAAACTGGTGTAGTTTATCCTACCCAAATTCACTATCATAGCATCTGGAGAGATCATACCAGTGATTACGGTGGCAATTTTACTTTTTAACCCTGAAATGATTATTAAAAATAGTTTTTCCAGCCGCTTGACGAACGTTAGGCGGCTGGTTATCTTAACTGCTATTGCTATATTCATCTTTCCGGCTAAACTTTTTGCACATCCAATGCCCAACTCGGTAGTTTTGCTTGATTTAAAATCAAGTGGAGTTTCGGCAGAACTGCAATTGCCATTAAATGAACTTGAACTTGCTTTTGGCAACCATGTAAATGATGCAAATAGTGAAACGCTGGTAAAAAGATTAGGGCCGCAATTAAAAACTTACCTGCTTAAACATATTCATCCTGTAACCGCGGATAAAAAGCCCTGGACAGTTAGCATCAATGATATGGTCGTTCAGCCGGTAGAACAAAGCCCAAGCGGCCCTTACCATGAATTAACCGTTCATTTATGGTTGCAGCCGCCTACTGGCGCAAGCACGCGTAATTTTATATTAAATTATGATGTAATTGTTCACCAGGTTGTAACGCATGTAACGCTGGTTTCGGTTCGGCAAGATTGGGACAACGCGATGTATTCTGGTCATCCGGTACAAGCAGGCGTAGTCAGGTTAGATGTAGTTAATAATGTAATTCCGCCATTACTTATTAATCAGGCCGAAGGCAGCATCTGGACGGGCTTTAAAAGTATGGTTGGTTTAGGTATACAGCATATTTCTGAAGGCACAGATCATTTATTGTTCCTGCTGCTGCTTCTTTTACCCGCACCTTTGCTTGTTTTAAGTAAACATTACCCGATGCGTGGAGGTATAAGATACGGCGAGGAAGTAAAAAATCCATCCTATAAATATCTGC
>JBPBQN010000100.1:0-12834 GCA_050954865.1 Janthinobacterium lividum
TTAGAATTGTTATAATCCGAATAATTATTATTCCCGTTTGATGTTGCAAATGAGACGCTTCCGCCTAATAATTGATTTCCTTTTTGGGTTTGTGCTTTTACTGTTACATTGATAATCAGTAAAAAAAGAATTAAAGTAAAATTTTTTTTCATATAAATAGCTTAAAATTGAACTGCTAAACTATTATTTAATTATATGCAAAAAGCTTTAATTTATAAGTAATTAGGTTAAAATTTGTTAAATCAATGCAGATTAATTTGAGCAAACCAATCAACTTTTATTTAACTAAGAATGCTTCTTTTATCACCTCAAATTTAGGCTGATAAAAGAAGCATCCACGCAAAACTACTTCAGCAATAAAACCGGCAAGGTGGATTTGATCGTGAGGTGATCTGTAAAACTATTGCTTCGGAGTGATTGAAAGAACCTGCGTTTTTTAGGCAGCGAAATAATCATTTGCGCCTGGTTTTCTATAGCAAAATCGATGATTCCCTGTGTTGTATCAGCATGATTGATGTGGAAATATTTTGGCTGATAATCGGTCAGCATTTCAGCCAAAACAGATTCCTCAGCCAGGATTTTTGGGTCTTTTTGCTGATGTAAACCTTTTGTATCCACATTTACCACTAGCAATTCGGCTTGTAGCATGTCCCATATTTTTTTCAATGATTGCTGCGGAACTTCTGCTGATACATTTTTGAAATCGCAGGCCAGCACTATTTTTATCAACGGTTGGGCAACTGCTTTATCCGGAACAACAAGCACCGGCGCCGGACTAATTTTGGAAATTTCGATGATATTACGGCCAACCTGCGTATCTTCTTTCGCATTTTTTTTGCTGCATAAAACCAGCAAATCAACAGGCGTTTGTTCCTGCACTTCTAAAATGGCGCGCAGCAACGGCAAACGGCTTATCCTGATTTCGATAACTGTTTTTGCGTCAACTATTTGCTGCAATTCTTGTTTAATGCCTTCCAGTTCCTCTTGTTTTAGCCGGAAAGTTTCATCAATATCCTGCGGCAGCATCTGTATGAATTCGGTATTTGGCAGTACGCTTTCAAATGTGGAAATGTAGTATGCATGCAACAAAACCAATCTGCCAACGCCGGTTTGCGTGCTCAATTGGGCAGCATAATGTGCAGCCGCTACAGATGAAGAGGAAAAATCTGTAGGAATTAAATAAGTTCTCATGCTGCCGTATATAGAAATTTGTTTAGGTAAAATTACTGTTATCAAACACTAATTTTCTGCAATTATACGTTTAAACGTCTTTTACCAAAAATAATTTTGTTGCTTCTTTTACCAGTTATTTTTTTGTTGTGCTGGTCAATTATTTCAACTGCTCTTTAATAAAAGCAACTGTTTTAGTGTACGTATCCTGTATTTCCGGGCTGCGCCAGCCGTGACCTTTTCCTTCATATTTAACATAGTTTGAAGGCACTTTTGCCTGGTTTAAACGCACACTTAAACTATCGCTTTCGCGTATCGGCACAATCGGATCAGCTGTACCGTGAAAAATAATTGTCGGCGGACTTTTTTTATTCACATGGCCCAAAACGCTTGCATCAGCATAAACCTGCGGAATTTTTTCCGGCGTGCCCTGCATTAAAATGGCCAGTTCGTGGTGTGCGGTGTATAAATCTGCCATATCCGCCGGGCCAAATAAATCAACCACCACTTTTACATCATGGTCCGGATCATGGTTAAAACCTTCCACCAAAGCCAGTTGTGCGCCTGCACTTTCGCCCAGCAAAATCAGTTGTTTTTTGTTGATGTTGTAATCTTTTGCATGCTCTTTTATAAAAGCCACAGCAGCATCCACATCGTTAATTTGCGCTGGCCAGGCATTTATCAGCTTTTCACGGCTTGCCAAACGGTAATTAATCGTAAAAATAGCATCTTCCGGAAAAGCCGTTTGCAGCGGTTTCAGCCAGTGCGTCATGTTAATTTTGTCGCCGCCAATCCAGCTGCCGCCATGAATCAGGATGATGGCCTGCGTTTTATTGTTGGTTTGCTGCGGAAGGTAAACATCAAGTTTCTGCTTCGGGTCATCACCGTAAGCCACATCTTTTTGAATAGTTTGTGCCGAAGCAAACTGCCAGCCGGCAATCAAAACGGAAAACATTATCTTTATTTTTTTCATAGATTTATTTTGATCTGTCATCCCGAGTTTGGTTTATCCACTTGCGTTTTTAAGCTGAATTATGACAAGGTTTCGACAAGAAAAAATTTTACCAAAACCAATGCTTCTTTTATCACCTAAATTTTGCCATTATTTTTATGCTGAAAATAGCTTTAATTTTATGCCGGTAAAAACAGCATCACCTATCTCAAACTTATGATCTGCAAAAAGAATTTTTTAAAAACTGTTCCAATACTAGTAATTATCTTATTATCAGTAACTTCCATCGCTTTAGCCAGTCGAAAACCGGTTGATCCGCATGCTACCAAGGAAACCAAAGCCTTATATAAAAACCTGTGGAAATTATCCAAAAAACACACGCTTTTCGGCCATCAGCACGACACGCAATACGGTCACGGCTGGTTTGGCGATGTCAATCGATCAGATGTAAAATCGGTTACTGGCTCCTATCCTGCCGTTATTGGCGTTGATTTCAGTGATTTTTCCGGCCGTGGAGCAGAAGCAGCCGAAAAAGCAAAGGCTGATGTGCGCCAAAATGTGATCGATACATACAATCGCGGCGGCGTAACCACGGCTTGCTGGCATTTTAACAATCCGCTTTCTAAAGGTGGTTTTTATTGGGTTGATTCGCTTTCTAAAGCTTCCGTTCAGGATTTAATTCCAGGCGGAAGTGCCAACAATCAATACAAAGAAATTTTAAAAGGCATTGGAGATTGGGCACATTCGGTTCGCGGTGCAGACGGGAAACTGGTTCCGATCATTTTCCGTCCTTTTCATGAAAACGACGGCGACTGGTTTTGGTGGGGAAGAAAACATACCAAACAGGAAGATTTTGTGGCCATCTGGCGTTTTACAGTTTCCTATTTGCGCGATAGCCTGGGCGTGCACAATTTTATTTATGCGTTTTCTCCGGATGCCAAATTCACTACCGAAGCCGCTTATTTAGAGCGTTATCCCGGCGATAATTACGTGGATATGCTGGGCATGGACAATTACGGCGATATGGGCCGCGACCGTTACGATTTGCCCACAGCGGCCAAAAAGTTGAAAATAATTTCTGATTATGCCATCAATCATGGCAAGCTGGCCGCGTTTACAGAAACCGGTCTGGAAACTATCCCAAACCCAACGTGGTGGACAGGAACCTTGCTTAAAACCATGAAAACCAGCAAGATGCGTTTGTGCTACGTATTGGTTTGGCGAAACGATCGCAGCAGCGCAACACATTTTTATGCACCATTTCCCGGCCAGAAATCAGTACCAGATTTCATGCAGTTTTTTAATGATCCTTATACTTTGTTTGAAAAGGATTTGCACGGAATTTATAAATAATGAATGCTTCTTTTATCGATGCTTTTTAGAAACAAGTCTTAAAAAAACATCAATAAAAGAAGCATCGCCAAATTTTTTTATTTCTGATAAACCTGATCAAGGAACAAATACCGGCCACGGTGCTGCTCTTTTTCTTCCTGAGTTTGCAAACCGATATTCATGTACGGAAAGTTCCCGTTTTTGTTGAGGGAAGGCCAGGCAGGCAAACTTCCGCTGTTCGGATTTCCGGTTTTTATAAAGTTGGCAAAGTATTGCAGCATCGTTGCTGAGATTTTATAATCCTCTGCTGTCCAGGCGTATACTTTATTTGTGGCCAAATTTCCCATTGCATATTCAATCTCAAAAGCATGTGGCGCACCAACTGCCGCAACAGGAGTTTTCACCACCGGTGGAGCGGTATTTTTGGTGATTCCTCCTGCCAAACCGGGCGTTGCGTTGGCAAATTCACTTGTCATGGGTGGTTTTGGTTTGGAGAAAATATACCGAAATGTAGGTTGTCCGCTGGTTTTGGTATGCAGATCCAGCCATTTCCAGGTGCTGTAAACGATAAAGCGATCGCTGGCTAAAGCCGTGGCCGACTGGATAACTTCTTCCTGCGTTTTGCCTGGATACAATTTCAAAACTTCATCGCTTTTCTCCGCATAAAACTGTTTTAGTTTGCTGGCATAATTTTCCGGCGTTGGCGCATCTCCTCCCAACAACGACTGGTATTGCACTTCGGTAGAATTCCAGCCAGCCAGCAACGGCACTCGCGCCTGTTCTCCTGCTGCAAATATTTCGACCGGCAATTTTGGGAAAAAATAACCATCTACCGCAGCACTCACACTAAAAGCACCAGGTTGGGAAGCGGCATCCAATAAATCATCTGCAGGCATAGCGCGCAAAGCCGCAAGGGAAGTTACATTTGCTTTTTGGGCGAACGCAACGCCTTTATTTTCAGCCTGTTCCAGCAAAATTGGCGCAGCAGTCGGGTTGATCATCGCGCCACTTTCGCCGATGGCACCGGCAATCAGGTTTTTGGATAAAGGAGAAGCCATCTGCGCAAAAACGGAAATAGAACCGGCAGATTCTCCGGCAATCGTCACCCGTTTTGGGTCGCCACCAAAAGCTTCAATATTTTGCTGCACCCACTTTAAAGCTGCCGTTTGGTCCATCAACCCATAATTTCCGGAAGCATGATGCGGCGATTCTTTGGTAAGTTCCGGATGCGCCAGAAAACCAAAAACGCCCAGCCGGTAATTTACCGTAAGCGTAACGATGCCTTTTTTAGCCATACTTTCTCCGTCGTATCGGCCTTCAGAACCATCACCGGCCACAAATCCACCGCCAAAAAAATAAACCAAAACAGGCAGTTTTTCTGTGGAGGATTTGGCTGGCGTCCACACATTCAGAAACAAACAATCTTCGCTCATGCCGGAAGATCGGAAAAGCATGTCGCCAAAAATCTTTTTCTGCATGGCATTCGCCCCAAAATGATCGGCTTTGCGTACGCCGGCCCAGTTTTCTGCGGGCTGTGGTTCTTTCCAGCGCAAATCACCAACGGGAGCTTTGGCAAACGGAATGCCTTTAAAACTGCGGATGCCGGAAGTTTCTGTAGTTCCTTCTAAAACGCCATTTGTCGTTTTTACCTGAACAAGCGGCGGTTTAGATGAATTATTTTGTGCGAACAAGGCAAACGGCGCAAACTGCACGGCCGCCAGTAACAGGTGAAAGAGTTTCATTTTGTTGAAGTTTTAAGCGTAAAATCGGTTGATAATGATGCAAGTTAAAGATTGATTGTTTAATAAAAAAAGGTTAATAAAAGAAGCATTACGCCGCCAGCGAAGGTTGCAATTTGCATACATCTTTCAACAACCGGCATTAAAAAAAACCAAAAGGCGGCAAATAAGTTAAATTATTAGTGTATCAATTTCAACACTTATAAAACAGAATGGGTATGCTTATTCAAAAACCAATTGAAATCTGGGGCGGTATTGAAGCTACAATTAACCGCGTTGGAGATAAATACCTGGACCAATCGGAATATTCCGGCCATTATAAACGGGAAGAAGATATTGATTTAATTGCCTCGCTCGGCATTAAAATGCTTCGTTATCCGGTTTTGTGGGAAAAACATCAGCCTGAAAAAAATACGGTTATTGACTGGACTTTCACCGAGAAAAATCTTTTGCGTTTAAAACAGCTGAATGTTGAACCGATTGCTGGTTTGGTGCATCATGGCAGCGGACCAAAATTTGTTAATTTTTTTGATGGAAGTTTTGAATCCGGCGTAGCAGATTATGCCAAACTGGTTGCCAAAAAATTTCCCTGGCTGGAGTATTATACGCCTATTAATGAGCCACTTACCACAGCTCGATTTTGCGGTTTGTATGGACACTGGTATCCGCACGAAAGCAACGAATACTGTTTTTACAAGATACTTTTAAGTGAATGCAAGGCAACGGTAATGGCGATGCAAGCCATCCGGGAAATTAATCCTGATGCCAAGCTGATCCAAACCGAAGATCTGGGGAAAGTTTACAGCACACCTTTATTGCAATATCAGGCTGATTTTGAGAATGAACGCCGCTGGTTATCTTATGATCTGATTACCGGAACGCTGACGCCTGAAAAAACGATGTATGGCTTTTTGTTGCACATCGGCATTCGGGAAGAAGAATTGCATTACTTTCTGGAAAATAATTGCAAGCCGCACATTGCCGGTTTAAACTATTATATTACTTCAGAACGGTATCTGGATGAAGATTTGCAACGCTATCCGCAACAGGTGCACGGAGGCAATGGCAGACATCAATATGCTGATGTAGAAGTGGTTAGAGTACCTTATACTGGAGAAACCGGACCTCAGGTATTAATCCGTGAAGCTTGGCAACGGTTTGGATTGCCGATTGCAATTACAGAATGCCATATCCATTGCAGCCGCGAAGAACAGATGCGCTGGTTTAATGATATGTGGCTAACATTAAATCAATTAAAAACAGAAGGTATTGATGTACGCGCACTTACTGCATGGGCTTTATTAGGAACTTTTGGCTGGAATCAGCTGGTAACAAAACCCGGAGGCATGTATGAGTCGGGTGTTTTTGATTTGAAATCAGGCAAACCCCAGCCAACAGCTATTGCTTTGATGATGCAAAAATTGTCTGCAAATAATGCTTATGAGCATCCGGTTTTAAAAGCTAAGGGCTGGTGGAAGCAGGAAAAAAGAATTGCTTATCCTGATCCTACTGTTTTTATCCATGAAAATAAAAAGTCGATATCGAAAACACAGCCTGTTTTGATTGTAGGCAATTTTGAAATGATCGGAACAGGTTTCAGCAAAATCTGCAAAGAACGAAATATTCATGCTGTACAGCTGAATAACAGTGATTTAGATTTAAACAATTCAAAAACTATTTCCCATATTATTCAGAAATACAATCCCTGGGCAATCATAAATACCGCAGATTTTTCATCATCAGAAAAATCAGAAGATTACTTAAAAATCAACGCTGAAATAACAGCACTTCTGGCAGAAACCTGTAAAAAACATCAAATCAAGCTCCTTACATTTTCATCGGAAACAGTATTTGATATCAATAAAAAAGCTGCTTATATAGAAAATGATTTTGCATTACGCATAAATATATCCAGCCAAAACACGGCTGCATCCGAAGAAATTGTGTTGAAAGCAAATCCAAACAGCCTAATCATCCGTACCGGAATATGTTTTAGCTGCTGGGAAAATATAAGTTTGGTATCTACAATTTTTAATCAGTTAAAAGAAGCACAGCCAATTATTGTTGCCCGCGATCAGTTTTTTTCGCTTACTTATATTCCGGATTTGGTTCAGGAAAGTTTAAATATGCTGCTGGATGATGAATCTGGAATTTTTTACGTAGCCAATAATGGTGTTACAACTGCGGCCGCATTAGCTCATAAAATAGCCAAAATTGCCTGGCTGGATGGTTCTCTGATTGATAAAGCACCAGCCAAGCCGTTGAAAAAATCCGTTTCATTAACGCAGAATATGACTTTGCAAAGCGAAAAAGGAATCAAACTGCCACATTTTGAAAGTGCCCTCCAACATTATTTGGATGTTGCGCATTATGCTGAAACTTTAGAAGAAATTGAAGTATAACAAAAACGAGATTCTGTTAAAACAAAGACAGTTGCATCGTTTCATCTGCTTTTTTAGAAGGCAAATCCATCATAAACAAGCCATCAATTTGGTAAACTTTAGATTCGTGGTAACGTGAAGCTACAATAATTTCCGTTCCGTTTGCTGTTGCATCAAACAATTGCTGCACCAAATCAGGGCAATTATTGTCTTTTGATAAATGCGACAACAACAAATGGCTCATAAAAACAGCACGATGCTCAGCAAAAACCTGCAAAGCCTGCGCGTTGGATAAGTGTCCATGGCCGCCGCGAATCCGATTTTTCAAGTGATACGGATAGCGGCCTTTCAGCAGCATTTCGTCATCGTAATTTGCCTCCATAAAAACAGCATGGCATTGCTTAAAATGCTGGATCATATTTTGGCACGCCGAACCAATATCTGTAAAAACACCAACGCTGATGCTGTTGCCCGAAACCACAAAACTGTGCGGATCGGCAGCATCATGGCGTTTGGAAAAAGCTTTGATTTGCAGATCGCCAATTTGCACCGTTTCTGCTGTTTGAAAAGGTTTTTGCAGATGCATTTCCAACTGTAACCTGCTGTTTGAATGCGTTTTATCGCTGATGTAAACCGGCAGCTGATATTTTCGCGAAAGCACTTCCACGCCACGAATATGATCAGAATGTTCGTGCGAGATAAAAATAGCTTTTACGTTGGATAAAGCTAAACCGAGGCGTTTCATCCGTTTTTCTGTTTCCAGGCAGGAAATCCCGGCATCTACCAAAACCGCTTCTTGCGCGTTGCCAACGTAGTAGCAATTGCCGTTACTTCCGGAATTTAAAGAGGCGATAAATAAAGACATGGAACTGCAAAGTAAACTGTTTTTAAAGAACTGAAGTTTGAAATTAACAGATTATACTTACCGCTGACATGCTGTTTTTATCGGGTAAATTTTGTTGTGCTGAAGAATATTTATCTTTCTTAAAAATTATCAGGCCGGTTTTTGCAGAAATATCCGGCAAAGCATTTCATACAGTTCAGGATGTTTTTGACGAAGTTTATCTGGTTTCTCAAAAAAATATTCGGATACTACGGCAAAAAATTCGGCTTCGTTGGTGCTGGCATACGGGTCGATTTCTGATTTTCCGGCTTCGATTTTTTTGATTTCCTGGTGCATTAGTTTTACCCAGGGCGCAGCATATTCATGCGGAATAAGTTGTTCTGGCAAACCGTCTGTCGCGCCGTCAGCTTTATCCAGCAAATGCACAAATTCGTGGATGGCCGTATTATTCTCTCCGGCAGAAGCAGAAAAACCTGTCCGCAAAGCCGCTCTGGATAAAAGCATTTGCCCGTTCATAAAACCGCTGCCAACCATGCCTGCAATTTCGCGCTTTCCGCCTTCAAACTGAAAATCATTGTTAAACGTATCCGGATATAAAATTATGCTGGTAAGGTTTGGATAACGCCAATCTTTAAAACCAAAAATCGGGATAATGGCACTTGCCGCAATCAGCACACGATCCAAATCTTCAACTTCCAGCCCAACGCCTTCAATCACAGTTTCCTGCAAAAAATTCTCCATTTGCAATAAAAAACTTTGCTGTTCTGCCACATTAAGTTTTTGATAATAAGTTACATGCTGATTTAGCAGCTTTTTGTAGCCGGATTCTTGATTCGGATTTGTGGGAGCAGTTTTTTTTCGGTTGGAAAATATCAGGTATCCAATGATCAACAGGATAATTATTGCAGCAATCAGGTATAACATATTGGTCTTACAGGGATAAAAGAAGCATCCAATTTAAAATGCTGCTAAATAACAAAGTGTTTTTAAGCTGATTTTGTTCTTTTGGATTTTGCTACAAACTTGCCGGAACATAAGCTTTTTATTGATGTGTGTTAAGCTTACTGTCATCTCATTTTAAATTAACAATGCGAAACAGGTTTTATTAATCAATCGATTAATAAAAGTAGTAGCTTTAAATATTATTAGTTCTCAAATGAAAAAATCCTATACTTTATTAATGGTTGCAATTGCACTTTCTGTTGGATGCAACCAAACGCCGAGCATCAGCCTCATAAAAAAAGATAAAAAAAGACAGCCAATTAATTACGCCAATTATGTGGTTGAAGTGATTACTTACAAAACAAAAAAAGGCGTAAAAGAAGAAGAATTTACTCGTTTAGATTCTATAGTGCAGCAGCGATATACGCAAAAACAACCTGGTTTCATCAGCAATGAAAGCGGAAAAGACCAGGATGGCAATTGGCTGATCGTGTTGTCTTGGGACAATGTCGCGCATGCAGATGCTGATCAGAAAGCGTTTAAAGCTAACCCTTTATCCAAAAATTTTGAGCAAATTATTGATACGGCTACTGTTGACTGGAAACGTTTTTTTATTAAAGATGACCACAGCGCCTCGTTAAAAGACCGCAAGCCTTATGTAATTGAAATTGCAACTTTTAAAGAAAACCCGCAAGTGCAGCGTGATACTTTTGAAAAACGCGATATGCAGGTAGAAGCAGATTACATCAGCAGGCAAAATGGTTATATAACCCGCCGGATTGGTGTTGCTGAAAACGGACAACGGCTAATGATGATTTTTTGGAAAACGCTGGCCGATGCAGATGCCGGAATGAAAGATTTTAAAAAAGATCAATCTGTTGCTGATTATAACAAAATGATCGATTGGAAAACCGTACAACTGCAACGTTTTCAGACAGTTAAATAATACTGTTTTTATCGGTATAAAAACAGTATTTCTTCAAAATAAAAACAACCAGCAGCTGATTAAAGATTAATCACGCTGTTGGTTGTTCCAAATTCGTTCCAGCTTTCTTCCGCTTCCGGCTCGGTTGCCCAATCGGTGCCATTTATCAGATATTTAAACTCTTGTTTGGAGTAAATTGGTAAAGAAACTTCTGCCACAAAAGAACCGTCTTTTTTCTTTGTCAGCTCAATTGGTGTTTGCCAGTCGTTGTTCAAACCAAATAATTCTACTTTTTCAGCTAAAGCACCATTAAAGCTAAACTTTACTTTACAAACTTTTTTAGTTTTCAGAAAGGTTGTTTGTATCATTTTGGATGGTTTTATTGCAAATATTATTGTTGTTTGGGCTAAATATAGTAATTATCATAACAATTAATCTAAATAATTAGCAAATTAAACTTTTCTCGGCGGCAAATCAAAAGCGATGGCATTGTGTTCAAAATGCCCTTTATGCGCGCCATCACAAAACGGTTTATTAGCGGATAATCCGCAGCGGCACACAGAAACTATGTTGCGGCCCTGCAAACCGTATGCGTTTCCCTGCATATCTACAATCTCGAAATCGCCTTCTATTTTTACAGAACCATTGTTGTTGATGGTTAATTTTGTTGCTGCCATGTTTTAGTTTTTTCTTGCGAAAGTACGCTTTGGATTTTTGATGCAAGAAATTGTCTTCTATTTAAAACTATTCTAAAACCGAAATTATAGCCTGAATTTATACCGGTAAAAGAAGCATCAGGCATTTTCAAGCTAAACATTTCGCAATTATCTTTGCTTCCCTGTTAAAAAACCAGCATGAACATTCCGTACAGTATATTTGAAACTGAATTTAAAGTTAGGCCGGATGATATTGATATGTATCAGCATGTGCACAACAGCAAATATTTTGATTACGTGCTGGCTGCACGCTACGACCAGATGGAACGCTTTTACGGTATGCCAATGGAAGAATTTATGAGCCAGGGTTTTGGCTGGGTAGTGCGCACGGCTTATGTTGATTATAAACGCGCACTAACCATGAGCGATGTGTTTACGGTGCGTACCGGCATCGAGAGTTTTGCTGATAAAGGTTGTCGCGTGCAGTTTGAAATCATCAACAAAAAAACCAAAAAAGTGTGCTGTGATGGCTGGTTTGATTATACACTGATTGATACCACCACCGGTCGCGGCGTAAAAGTAAGCGATGAAATGATTGCGCGCTATACAATTTGAAGGAAGCTGTCAGCAATCAGCTTTCAGCCATCGGCTTGTGTACAAAGCTGATAGCTAATAACTTGATTATGATATATCGCTTTTAGAGCCGCTGATTGCTGACAGCTAATAACTGATGGCTATCAGCTCAGCTAATCGCTTCCTCAACCAACTTCCCATAAAACTCGCTTAAATCCATGTCGGCGGCACGTACTTGCTGCGGAATTAAACTGTTGGCAGATTGTCCGGGCGTGGTATTAATTTCGATGAAATAAAAATCGTCGGTTCCTTCTTCCAAAATAAAATCAATCCGCGTCATACCTTTGCAGTTCAGCAAACGGTATGCTTCTTTTACCACCTTTTTTATGCGTTCGTTTTGAGCTTCGCTGAGGTTGGCCGGTGTAATTTCTTCGGAAACGCCGGGCGTGTATTTCGCTTCATAATCAAAAAATTCCTTGGAACTGATGATTTCCGTGGCCGGCAAAACCGTAGTTTCTTTTCCAAATTGTACAATGCCAATGCTAAACTCGCGGCCTTTGATAAATTCTTCTACCAAAACCTGCTCATCTTCTGCAAAAGCCTTTTGTAATGCTTCCGGCAAAGCTTCTTTTGCGTTCACTTTAGACATGCCCACGCTGCTGCCGCCATTGTTTGGTTTGATAAACCAGGGCATTTTTAAATGCTCAATTTGTTGTAAAACGGATTCCTGATCGCGGCGGAAAACCTGCACCGAACCGGCCACATGCAAATTCGGAATATCTTTAACAATCGCTTTGGTATAAGCTTTATTCATGGTGATGGCTGAAGTAGCCGCATCGCAATTATTATACGGAATGCCCAGCATATCTAAATAACCCTGCATTTTGCCGTCTTCGCCCGGCGTGCCGTGAATGGTGATGAAAGCAGCTTCAAATTTGATTTTTTGGCCGTTGATCGTCAGGCTGAAATCGTTTTTATCAACTTCAATTTTTTCTCCATTTGATGAATTATAGAACCAACTGTCGCGGCTCACCAAAATCGTGTAAACCTTGTATTTTTCAGGATTTAAGGTCGAAGCAATATTGCGCGCGCTATTAATCGAAACTTCATATTCTCCGGAATAACCTCCGGCCATCAGGGCAATGTTTCTGGCTGTCATAGGAGCCAAATATAATTGAAAAAATGGTGTGTAAAAGAAGTATGGATCGCTTTGGTAAATCCTTTTTCTCTCCTCAAAAAAACACCAGTAAAAACAGTATTCCTTTAAATCAACCTAAAGCTTCAAAATTACATACAAGCACAAAAATTTAAACAGCTTTT
>JBPBQN010000101.1:0-12243 GCA_050954865.1 Janthinobacterium lividum
ATTTTGCTAACCAAATAAAAGAAAAACATGCCCTTTATCTGAGTTGTGCAACAGCCACGGTCGTTAAATGGAGAGGGTAAATTAGGATGGCTTATTAGCTTAACAATATTGGGTGTAGTTTTTTATCTACTGTTTGATTCTATCTTGATTTTTCTTCTTTTTAAGTGTAATTACTATAACGCCATTATAATTCCCAGATGAATACTTACTAATATCTTCATTTTTAACCACCTCGATAGATTCAATATCTCCTGGCTTTATTGTATCAAATTCGGTTTGTGATATAATTTTTTTACCAACTACATACAGTATTTTATTAGCGCTACCAATTGAGAATTTTTCATTTTTTCTTTTTTCCAAATTATAGGTTAAGTTCTCTTTCTCGATCGTTTTCCCATGAGGAGGTTTAATATATCTCCCCGTAAATAAGATAGCTTTGGTATTTTTATCTATAATAAAAAACACAAATGGATGGTCAGCTTTAAATACTTTATAGGATGGTAGTCCTTTAATCATTACAGTCGTTGTCGCAGCGGCAGCTTCTGTTTTCTCTTCGTCCAGTTCAATCCATGTTTTGTGCACTACTTGCCCAAGCCACAAAGGTTGTTCTTTTGTTATCCCTGTAAAATCAGCTTTATCGGTAAAAGCAGATTCTAAACCTGCATTAATCAGTGCGTCTTTCAACATGTAACTTGATTCCAGTTTTAATTTGGGGATGGAAAGAGCTGTTTCTGTAGAATTTGTACTATCTAAGATTTTTTTAAAAAAGTCATTATTCATCTTTTTTTCAATTTCTTCTATACCAAATAGCTTTTTTGGAAGAATGATACAGAACGACAAATCTGAATTTCTATAGGGCTTAGAAATAACCTGATAATCATCATTTTCGTAATATGGAAGACTTTCAGTCATATTCATAAAATCAACTTTATATTGATTTTCAGCATTTGTAAAAAAGGGAGCCGAAATTGTCCTTTGTTTTTCAAACTTATTAAGCCATTCGCCTTTAAAATAAACAGCATTAGAAATCAATATTTTAGTATCTGAATTTATATTTGCTGTGCTTACAATTTCATTTATCCTCTGGTTTGTCTTTTCAGAAACCCACCTGTTGATAGCTGAAACCGCCAATTCTGTATGTGCAAACTCAGTTTGCATGAAATCTGAGAAATATTTGCTTGTTACAGTCTTTTTATATCCTTCTTCTATTTGAAGACTTTTATCTACCCAAATTGCATTAGAAACTTTAAAACCGGAACAACTATCCGATTTACTGGCAAGATTATACAAGTAGTCATTTATTAAAGAACCCGAACTTTTTAGATATAATACTTTTTCAAATTCTTGTTTCGTCTTATTTTTCGACCCTTTATAAGCCACCAAAAGGGCATAATAGGTGCTTAGCGGTGAAAGAAAAAGATTTTCATTCTCGGCTTTTGTTTCACGATATAAATCAAATGAATACTTATTTAAAGAGTTGCTATTTTCATTATTTTGAGCCTTTAGTTGTGCGGTATTTATAATCATTAAAAAGATTATAAACAGAATTACAATAGATTTAACATTCATAGTTTTATGTTGCTACAGCGGATCAAAATCACACAACTCATAAATAGACGCAAGCCTGTTGATTGGTATGTAAAGCTAATTTTATCGATATAATTTCCAATAAATACCACTAAACTTACATAAAATACTATAGAATAATCTTTATCATTTAAGGAAGGTGGCATGTTGCACAACGACCCTATCATTTTAGATGAGCGATCTTTGTATGGTTTGAAGTCCTGAGAATTGGATAATTACGAAGCAAGTCTGTTCAAATAGCATTTGTGCAAATCTCAGGCAGTTACCAGGCCATATTTACAAGCCTTTTTATTTCCCAGGAGTTGTGCAACAGCCACGAAGGTTTTATGGAATGGCTACCGTTAATTTTAACCTACAAATACATCTATTACGTGTAATGAAATCCGTGTCATAGCTTTATGTAACAACTAAAAGAGAAGAAAATAGGCAACTGACTCCTGAACCTGGATGACAGGAATTCCTTCATTTTTCCACAATATTATTAGTATGAATTAAGAAAGTTTTTTACATGAAATTCTATTCATTACCAAGTTGAATCTCTAAAATACATTTATGTTAGAGACTATTTAAAATTAATTCTAATATTTTCATATGCTTCTTTTATCACCTAAAATTTGGAAAATTTTCTACTGATAGAAATAGATCAGCACTAAATTTATAGCTATAGAAGAAGCATTAGTATTTATCTCGATAAAATTTGACCTGGCTCTTAGTAAACATTTTATTTACTTAATTACTGGTGTTACTCTAAACCAGTCAAAATCTGCATATCCTGAATCATTCGTTTGGTCTTGCCGTGTACAAAATATGCCTACTTTGGCTCCAATCCATTGCCCAACTCTTGCTTGAAACTCGTCGCCAGCTGTAATAAATTTATTTCCATCAAAACTATAGCTAAAGCTACACTTTGCAGCAGCGGTTATCTTTACACGTAGGTAAAGCGTTGGTGAAGAAAGTTTAAGTATTTTTTTTTCATCTTCTACTCTACCCTTACTGGCATCTTTACATATTCCATAAATCAAATCATTTCCATCTTTTGAGCTTTTTATAGCAATATCTGCATAATCAAAACCCATAATAGTTAACCCGACCTTTTCATTTTCAGAGTTTAGATTAGGCTTAAATGTTAATTTTGTAGTTACCATAAATTCATCTGCTGGAAACTTTTGGAGCAACAAATTGGGCACAGACCACAAATTAGGTGTCGGGCCAAGAGTCATGGCAGAATATAATCTTAAAATACCTTGGCTTGGATTCAAATAACACCATGTTGCGCTAGAGTTAGCCATCCATTGCCATTGTAAACCTAAGCTGCTACTATTGAATTCATCGCTCTCAACGGGTGTATTTATAGGGTAAGTTTTGCCAACGTTAGGTTTGCGAAAACTCAATACAGGTTCGCCTTTACCATCGCCATCTTTATCTACACCAATTACCGGCCAATTATTTTTCCACTGCATAGGCTCCAAATGTAACACGCGGCCATAAACGCCCTTATCCTGAAAGTGCAGAAACCAATCCTCACCTTTTTGTGTATTTACCCAGGCACCTTGATGAGGTCCGTTAGTCGAAGTATTTCCCTGATCCATCACTATTTTTCGCTCGTATGGCCCATTAACATTTTTAGATCGTAACACTAATTGCCATCCGGTTGATACCCCGCCTGCCGGAGCGAATATATAATAGTAACCATTACGTTTATAAAACTTTGGCCCTTCAATGGTTGGATCAGTTTCGTGCCCATCATAAATAATAACACCCTCGTTGATCACTTTTGTACCTTCGTTATTAAGTTTATTAAGGACAATTACACTTTTAATTCCAGCTTTGCTACCCGCAAAGGCATGTACCAAGTACATCTGTCCATCATTATCTAATAAGGGACAAGGGTCTTCCAAACCTAAGCCTGGATAAACCAAAATTGGCTCGCTCCAAGGACCGGCCGGATTTTTAGCTTTAATCAAATAAATTCCATAGTTAATATCGGGATAATAGATGTAAAACTCATTGTGATAGTAACGTATAGACGGTGCCCATACACCTTCTCCATGACGAGGTGTATTGTAATGATCTAAAGGTGGTTGCCGTAATAGGGCATGTCCTATAATTTCCCAGTTCACCAAGTCTTTAGAATGTAAAACAGGCAAGCCAGGAATATCTTCAAAACTGGATGAAATCAAATAAAAATCTTCACCTACCCGAATGGCATCCGGATCGGAATAATCAGCATTTAAAATTGGGTTTTTATACGTTCCATTTTCTTGATCGGCCGTCCATACTGCTGATTTATAACCAGAGCCGGGAGGATTAGCAATTGATTTTTGCTGTCCTTTTACTACATAGGAAAAAACAGCTAAAGCAAATAAAAAAATTGTATGTTTCATTTTGATCAATGCTAAAAAATCGATAGTATTTTTAACAAGCTACTTTTGTAATAAATAAGCTTTCTGTTATAACCAGTATTTTATACTGAATGCACTTTTATTAATTGCCTGATCATAATTACTTGCTAACTGCCACAAACCCTCCATTTGGTTTTAAAGTTAGTTTCATCTGTCTTTCTACCGGCCAGGTTTGCTGCTTAAAACTTAATGGTTCCATATCGTCAGTAATTAGCATCAAGTTTTTTATATGAAAAAGTGAAAGATCTATCGAAATAGCCTTTTCCTTATTTTCGCCATTAATACCTGCAACATACCATTTACTGCCTGTACGACGCGCTATAACCAGATATTTTCCCGGATAACCATCAATAAATTTAACATCATCCCACTTATCGGGCAGATTACGCAAAAAGTTTTGTACGTATTCAGGAACATGTTTCATGCCTTCAGGCGATTCTGCAAAATGCTGTATTCCTGATAAAAACAATACAGATAAAGCCAATTCAAAACCACTGCTTGTTTTTCTGATTACTTTAGTAGGAATCTGGTATAAGTTCATAGGCGTAAAGTCCATGGGATCAAAAATATTTCGGGTAAAGGGCAACATAGCACAATGTGTAGCTTCCTGATCTGCATCCGCCTGCCTGAAAGTTATGTTTTCAAATCCTCTGACCGCCTCTGCTGTCATCAAATTCGGATAAGTGCGCTCCAAACCGCGTGGAAGTGTTGTGCCGTGAAAATTCACCATCAAATGATAATCTGCAGCATCTTGAAGAATATTAATATAATATTGGATCATGGAGCTGCCATCACCACCAAAAAAATCAATTTTTACACCTTTAATACCCATTTGCGCTAAACGCTGAAACTCTCGGCGGCGTTTATCGGCTGTAAGCAAAATATTTTTAGGTGTATATTTTACCGTATTCCAATCTCCGGCAGAATTGTACCAAAGTAATAAGCCTACATTTTTTGTTTTGGCATAAGCTGCAAGTTCAGCTACTTTTTCATATCCTATTTTACGATCCCAATCGGCATCAATCAAACAGTATTTCCAGTGCATATTGGCGGCAAAATCAACGTAACGTTTTTGCTCGGAATACACAATTGAATCATCTTTTGAGTTAATCCAACTCCAGGAAGATTTCCCCGGTATCGCGTAAAAAACATTTTTTATTTTCTGGGGCGATGCAACATCAGTACCTAAAGTAGATTCCATTAATGTTTTCAAACTGCCGATAGCAATAACCCGCCAGGGCGTGTAAAAGGGCGGTTTAAATTCCGGTAAATTACCTTTACCCGTAAATACTTCTTTTACCGATGGAAATCCTACCTGATACTCTCCGTTAGCGGCACCAGGAATTAAACGGGTGGCGCAATAATTACTATCCAAAGCTGCTTCGGTAATTAACACCCATGTGTTATGCTGCTTAAACAAAGCGGGATAAACCCATCCCGCTTCTGTAGGCGGTGGTGTATTTACTGAAATATCCTGCTTGTAATATTCTTCGTAAGCAGGATTAGTTTGCTGCCAGCCAGTTTTTGCAACTTGCATCGGTTGCAGCCAGGCCCTGGTTTCTACCGGAAATTGATAGCTTGTAACTTCTGATAATACTTCTTTTACCGGTGTTTTTTTATCAGGAAAATAGTACCGAAACGCAACGCCATCATTAGATACTTGGAAGAGAATATCCATTGGCATTTTTAAGCCATTTATACAATGGAGGATTATTTTATTGGCTTTATAAGAAATTTTACTTTTTTTGGCGAAAAGCATTGTATAATTATCGATAACTGCTTGTACAGGAGAAACATGGAGAATCGTAAGGCTTTTTGTAAAATCAGCATCAGATCTAATTATACCTAATTTGGAATTTTGCAATACGGTTGCTCCCAAATAACTGACTTGGTAAGTTACACCTTGTCCTTTGACAGAAACAAAGCTCACTTTCAACTTTTTATCCGGACTGCTAACGGTTGCAGGTAGTGGTTTGGCATTAACCTGGAAAGCAGATGAAAATAATAGTATGGTTATGATTAAAATTTTACCCACTAGGTGCATAACGAGATTATTTAAGAAAAATATCAATTCTATTTGAGACAGGATAAAGCTTAAGGCTTCGTTAAATGATAATTGAAAATAAGTTTATAATTATTCTACAACCAACAACTGCACGCCATGAGCAGAAATATTTGCCGAATATTTCTGCTTAAATTTGCCTAAGTTTTTATACTTCCATAAATCCCTCATTTGGAGCTTGACCGGCAAACCAGTTTTACTAAAATTTAACGTAATATTATCAGGCTTTTCTGTCCGGTTAAATAAGGCGATGGCATACTTTTTCTTGTTTCCAGATTTTAATTCCTTCACCCAAACCTGTAACCCCGACGATGGTTCATCTGCTAACCTTCCTTGCATGCCTAATGCATCCTGATTAATAGCAATAGCTTCTTTATTGGTAAGGATAGCTAATGTTTCTTTAGATACAGAACGGATATCATTACCCATAATTAAAGGAGAAGCAATCATACACCACATTGAGAAATGCGCTTTTTGTTCCTCTTCGGTCATCACTTTTAACCGGCCTCCATCGCTGCCCACGCCCACCAGCATCATATCTGCATCGTTCCAATGCCCGGCACCTGCTATTTCCGGATGTGCGGCAGAAAGTTCCAACTCATAAATTACGCCTTCCCACTGACTTTTAGCTTTTGGCGCATGATCAATATCTGCGCCTACCCGCCAGCTGTTTCCAAGCTGTGGCGCCCAGTTCCAGTAGTTTCTGCCGCCCTGATTACAAACGCTAAAAACCATCGGCCGGCCTGCATCTTTTATTGCTTCGGCTACTTCTGTAAACTCTTTTTTGTAAGCACTTTCTGTTCGTTCTGGTGCAAAATTGACATCTACTTTTACATAATCATAACCCCAGTCTGCAAAAGTTTTCATATCCTGCTCGTAATACCCACCACTGGCCAAGGTTGGATAATTTGCTTTTGTACCGATATTGGTATAAATTCCAGCTTTTAATCCTTTGCTATGAATATAATCAGCCAAAGCTTTCATTCCATGCGGAAACTTGGCTGAATCTATTATAATTTCACCCTTCTCATTTCTGCCTTTACTCCAGAAATCATCAATATTAATGTATTGATAACCGGCTGCTTCTAAACCGGTAGTTACCATCGCATCTGCAGTTTGCTTAATTACAACTTCAGACGGTTCTTTTTTAAACGTGTTCCAGCTGCTCCAACCCATCGGCGGCGTTAATGCCTGTTTATGGTTTGAACTATCAGGCATCTGTCCGAAAGCAAATTCAACACAAATAACAAAACAGGTAAGTAGTTTAATTCTCATTCTTTTTTAAGTAAACACATTATAGTTAGGGTTTAAGGTTGATATTGATGATGCTTCTTTTATCCTATAAAAATTAATATTGTTTCGTTTTTTTCTCTTACATAATCAATTTCAGAAACCCAAGTTTATGCCGGTAAAAAGAGTATCATGCTGCTTTTATCAGCATAAAGTTTGAATGATATCCAACTGTATAAAAATTAGTTTTTCAATTTTGATTGTAAATTCCTGTTATTGAATTCCTATCATCAGTTATTATCATAGCGTTTAACCGTCTCAACTTTTCCGGGGAATGCTGAACTTCCTTCTAAATTAAAAGTTTTCAAATTTTCTGTGTGATGCGTTTCTAACAGATGAGCAAAGTAAACCGGCAGATTATTGCCCCAGCTAACAGAACTGTTTCTAATGGTAATACGATTTGTTTTATCGAAATAAAAACCAGATGTCCGGCCTTTTACCAAACCTTCTGCCCGACTTGGCCGCCTATCGTAAACGCCGCCGGGAATTGAAGTGGTTTTGTTGATAAACAAATCCACCTGATCAAAGTAAATTCCTGAAATTTTATCTGTTGATTCTGCACTCACATAAACACCGTTTTCACTGGTGCATTTAATATTGCTAAAAAAAATATTAGTTACTGCACCAACTTTTCCTTCTGTTTGTCCTTTTGGGAAACGCCAGCCAGCATCTTTATTATTTCCCTTTGCGCGCTGATAAGCGGTAACGTAAATAGGTTCTGCTTTCCCCCACCAAACATCAGAAAACAGGTGAGAATCAATTAAAATATTGGAAAATATAACATCCGTAACAGTTCCTTCATCCCGATTCTGAATGCCTAAGCCACGATTGCTTTTTTTGATGACACAATTGTTAAAAACCACATGCCTAATGCTATCCATGTTTTCAGAGCCGATTTTGATGGCGCAGGAACGGGAAGTCATGGTACAATTGCTTACTGTAATATTTTCGCAAACGCCAAATTCTTCGTATTCGCGCCGGTTTTTCAAACAGATGCAATCATCGCCTGATTCAATATAACAATTGCTGATACGTACGTTTTTGCTATGATCTAAATCAATGCCATCGCTGTTACGGACTTTCAAATTATTTAGAAGCGTTAGATTATCAATGGCAACATCATTACAACCAATTAAATGTAAAGTCCAGTAAGCAGAATTTTTAATGGTTAAATCCCTAATTCTGATATTTTTTCCGCCAACAATCGTTAGTAAATGCGGTCTGGGATCTATGATTTGAAAAGGTTTCAGTTCGTAAGAATCCTCCAATTCTCTACCCATAAAAGAAGTACCGTTTCCATCAATCGTTCCGCCGCCACAGATCGTTACATTTGTTAAATTTTCACCGCCAATCCAAATCGTTCCTTCACCTTTATTTTCCCGGAAAGCACTTTTTACATATACTTTTTCATCAGGATTTGCTAAAACGCGGGCATTAGCTTCAATATAAAATTCAATATTTGATTTTAAATTGAATGGGCCAGACAAAAAAATATGTCCGGAAGGAATGATTACTTTGCCGCCTCCAGCAGCAGAACAAGCATCAATCGTCTTCTGAATCGCTGCTGCATCATCAGTCCGACCATCACCAACTGCACCAAAATTTTCAACTGAATACTCTTTATGAACAGTAATACCTGTAGATCTGTTACTTGTTTTCGGCTGAGCTAACAGAAAGACGGCATTAAATAGTAACAGAAGCCCGCAGATAATTTTTTGCATATGAATAGTTGATTAACTTTATTTCGATAATCCTTTTGGTTGATCAGCAGCCTTTGATCCCCAGTTTTTATCCGGCTGTTCCTGAAGTGTAAACTCCAGCTTTCCGCCTTTCATTAACTGCTGATAAGTAATATAATTTCTCGTAAAAGGCGTATCATTCCAGTTTATCGCAGTAATATAAATCGCTTTACTATTGTTTTTATGGGTAATAATTTCCAATTTTTTCCCGTTGGGAAGCGAAACAGTAACCTGATCAAATATGGGTGTACATAATAAATACTCTCCCGAAACCGGATTAAGCGGATAAAAACCTATAGAAGCAAATAAATACCAGGCAGACATTTGTCCCGCATCATCATTTCCGCTTAAACCGCCCGGCCCGTCACTGTATTCACTTGACAAAATTTGTTGAACTTCTTTTTGACTTTTCCAGGGAGCAGACGTAAAATTGTACATAAATGGAATTTGATGACCTGGCTCATTACCATGCCAATATTCGTTTTTTTTGAAAAGGGTGTCTAATTCCACTTCCAGCTTTGCCTGTCCACCCATTACTTTTGCCAGTCCGGGAACATCATGCGGAACATAGAAAGTGTATTGACGAGGTGTTCCTTCTGTGATAAAACTTTCTTTCCTGTCAGGATTAAAAGTGTTTATCCAACTGCCATTTGCATAACGCCCTCTTACAAAACCAGCTTTCGGATCAAAAACATTAGCATAATTCAATGCTCTTTTTAGCAGTATATTTTTATCATTCGTTTGGTCCAAAGCTCCAGCCATTTCTGCCAAGGAGTAATCATCATATGCATATTCCATCGTCCGGCTAACCTGTTCTTTTTTATGAAAAGCATCCGGAACGCTATCCTCTAAAGGAATATAACCATATTTAAGATAAGAATCTAGGGCTCTTCTGCCTTTTCCTTCTACATAATCTGCTTTGTTTTTTGGCTCGTCAAAAGCATTCTGGCGCAACAATCGGTATGCTTCTTTTACATCATAATTTCTGATGCCTTTTAAATAAGCGGAAGCGATTACGGATGCTGTATGATCACCAATCATCTCAGAAGTATAGCTGTTCCAGCAAGGGAAAATTGGCATCCAACCGCCTTGCTGTCCTTTCAAAATTAACGACTGGACTAAATCGTTTACCAAATCCGGTTTAATTAGCTCAAACAGTGGAATTTGTGCCCGGTAAATATCCCACAAAGAAAAATCATCGTAGTAATTGCCTTGGGAAAGCTTTTCCATTTGATAGGAAGAAGCGAATTTTGGATACAAACCATCAATATCGTTATACAAGCGCGGATGTTGCATGGCATGATAAAACGCGGTATAAAAAATGCGTTTATCTTTTTCACTATTTGTTTTAATGCTGACTTTTTCGAGTGCTTTTTCCCAAGTCTGTTTAGCTTTTGCAACTGTTTTTTCAAAATCAAAATCAGGCAATTCGCTCTGCAGGTTTGCTCTTGCTGCTTTTATGCCGGTAAAAGAAGTACCAATGCGAATACGAAGTTTTTCGCCTGGCTTCATTTTAAATCCCAGGTAAGCGCCAATGTTTTTCTGATTTTTGATGCTATCAATACTGAAAATTGCTGCTCCTGAAAACGTACCTTTTTTAGCAATACTTTTTTCAACTTTTATGATGAAATAACCGCTAAATCCTGCTGATTGTCCCCAGCCCTGATAAATACGATGTGCTGGATTATAACCATAAATCTCTCCTTTTTGTACATCAATTTTAATAAAGCCTTTGCCGTAATCACTATTAGGCGTAATTAACAGATATAAACTATCGGCTTTCTGTGTAGTAAATTGCATCAATCCACATCTTAAAGTTGAAGTTATTTCTGCAAGAAGCTGTTTTTGAAGACTAAGTTTATAGTAATAAGGCGTTGCTGTTTCATCCTGATGCGTAAAAGGAACAGCGTAATCTTTTACCTGAGTTTTCAGTTTTCCTGTAACCGGCATAATCGTTACGCTTCCATAATCCTGTGTGCAGGAACCACTTAGCCAGTGCGAACCGCGAAAACCATTTAATAAACTGTCTTTATACGCATAAGGTGGTTTGCACTTATTTTCAGTAATTTCTGTTTGAGGTGTCCATTGCGTCATGGCAAAAGGTAGCGTTACCGCCGGAATAGTATTGGCATTTAGTTCTGTTCCTCCACCGTGTTTTAAAGCAGCAGCAGTTGTGGCTGCTGCCGTGCCGGAAAGTGGCTGAACATAATGAACTACATTCTGTGTTTTTGCTACAATAACCGTAAACAGTAAGTTTATTAGTAAAAAATACTTTTTACAGCTCATGATAAATATTATTGTTTTAAAAGTGCTTTTTTAAAATCGACCGGTAAATCAATTTTTTCAAGGGAAGAATCTGTTACCTTATTTAAAACTAACACTGGTACTTCTTTTACCGTAGGAATTTTTACATTATTTAGTTTTAGTCCTTTTACATCATCAAAAACTATAGCCGGGCGAAAATCATCTTCCTTATAACTTAGTTTGAGATTATTGAATTTGATATTTTCTGCGTGACGAACGTAAAAACCCCAGGATGGTAATTCGCCGAACATGGTAAATTCCGGATAACCAGCTTCATTTTCAGTAACTTTTTCCAGTGATTCCATTCCCACGAAAGCAATTTTTTTATCGCTGCCGCCGCCATAAACTATCTCAATATCTTCCAGCGTAACATCCTGAACTGGATGGTTAGGTAAACCGATTATCGATGCAGGAACTAAATTATGCGGAGGTACTTTTGGTGGCGGACCTTCCATTGGATAACCAATATCAGGTTTTGCTGAAGGGATTTCTGCTTTTACATGAGCAATATAAACATGCTGCAATTTGCTGTATCGTTCATCTTGATTTCTATGCCCTAAACGAAGTAATATGGCATTACCCGTATTTTTAGCGGTTACGTTTTGAATGTTTACATTTTCTAGTAAAGCACCATCAACCGTTTCCAGTGCAATTGCGGAACGGTAAGTATCATAAACGGTAAGATTTTTTACGGTGATATTTTTAAATCCACCTAAAGAACCGGTACCTAATTTAAAACCATTGGCACTGGAACGCAGCATGCAATTTTCCACATAGATATAATCGCAACTGTTATTTACGTCTTCGGATTTCAAACAAATGGCATCATCAGCAGCATTAAAAAAACTGTTGGTGATGC
>JBPBQN010000102.1:0-11851 GCA_050954865.1 Janthinobacterium lividum
TCATGTTCCCAAACGCGGCGATTAGTTGTATAGCATGTTCCTGTCCAATAATCTCTGGAATGATCACGAATGGTTGTAGAAATTGCTTTTTGAAGCGCAAAAGCGGGCAATGCAGGCACTTCTGAAGGTAAATAATCATTAGACGTTCCTTCACCACGAATAGCAGCAATTGGCAAAATCAAATCGCCAACGTTATTTTTCCGCTTTAAACCGCCGCATTTTCCTAAAAATATTACCGCTTTTGGATGAATCGCCGTTAATAAATCCATTACCGTTGCCGCCAAAGCACTTCCCATACCAAAATTGATTATAGTGATTCCATCGGCCGTTACGCTTTGCATCGGTTTATCTAAACCCATAATCGGCGCATTATTGTGCCACTCTGAAAACAGTTGTATGTATTTAGAAAAATTAGTTAAGATCACGTATTCCTTGAAATCATCCAGCGGCCGGCCGGTGTAACGCGGCAACCAATTGGCCACAATCGCTTCTTTGGTTTTAAGGCCGGATTTTACCGGACTTTGCACTTCTTTAATTTTATTGGCTTGCTTAACAATTTCAGGATCTTTCTTAACGTCTTTTTCTTCATTCATAACCATGCTTCTTTTACCACACAAAAATAAGCATAAAAAAACCCCGGTTTAAAACCGGGGTTTTTTTATGCAGCTTTCAACTTTTTCAAGTCAGATTTTTCAAATTTTTCCCTGGCATAATCCAGTGTGATATCGAGTTGTTTCTGGTCTCGGCTGGATGGTATTTCAAACATCGCATCAATCATGATAGCTTCACAAATGGATCGCAATCCACGCGCGCCCAGCTTAAATTCCATCGCTTTATCCACAACGTAATCCAACACTTCCGGATCAAAATTCAATTCTACATCTTCATATTCAAACAGCTTATTATATTGTTTGATCAATGAATTTTTTGGTTCGATCAAAATCGCCAGCATCGCTTTCCGATCCAGCGGATTTAAATAAGTTAATATCGGCAAACGTCCAATTAACTCCGGAATCAAACCAAAAGCTTTCAAATCCTGCGGAGAAATATATTTATACAAGTTTTTCAAGTCGATGTCCTGGTCGTCGCCTTTCATTTTGTAACCAACCGTTTGAGTACGCATCCGATTAGCAATTTTCTTTTCAATTCCATCAAAAGCACCACCGCAGATAAACAAAATGTTGCTGGTATTTACGGTAATCATTTTCTGATCAGGATGCTTGCGACCACCTTGCGGCGGTACATTTACCATCGTTCCTTCCAGAATTTTTAGTAAAGCCTGCTGCACACCTTCGCCAGAAACATCACGCGTAATGGAAGGATTATCGCTTTTACGGGCAATTTTATCAACCTCATCGATGTAAACAATACCACGTTCGGCTAAAGTAACATCGTAATCCGCAGCTTGCAAAAGGCGCGTTAAAATACTCTCGACATCTTCGCCTACGTAACCAGCTTCCGTTAAAACCGTTGCATCGCAAATACAAAAAGGTACATTTAACACTTTTGCAATAGTTTTGGCCAGCAACGTTTTTCCTGTTCCGGTTTCGCCAACTAAAATGATGTTTGATTTTTCAATATCAACCTCATCTTTGCCAATTTTCTGATTTAACCTTTTATAGTGATTATAAACGGCAACCGACAAAACTTTTTTAGCATCATCCTGACCAATAACATACTGATCCAAATGAGTTTTAATTTCCAGCGGCTTTAAAATAGCAGGAGTAGTAGCTTGCTGCGGAGATTTTACTTTCCGCAGCTTTAGTTCCTCAGCCAGAATATCATTAGCCTGGTTTACGCATTTATCACAAATATGAGCGTCCAGTCCGGCAATCAGCATTAACGAATCTTGCTTGCCGGCACCACAAAATGAACATTTGATATCTTTACTGGTTTTGCTCATGATTTCTTATAAATTACTACTTATCGGCTTTATTACTTTTCAAAACTTCGTCAACCATACCAAATTGTTTAGCTTCTTCAGAAGTCATCCAGTAATCACGATCAGAAGATTTTTCCACCCACTCATACGATTGTTCTGAGTGCTTGGATATGATTTCATACAATTCTTTTTTCAAGCGCAGCATTTCACGCAGGTTAATCTCCATATCAGATGCTACACCTTGTGCGCCTCCTGATGGCTGATGAATCATTACGCGTGAATGCGGCAATACAGCACGTTTGCCTTTTGTACCTGCGCAAAGTAAAACCGCAGCCATAGAAGCAGCCATACCAGTACAAATTGTAGCTACATCGTTGGAAATAAACTGCATCGTATCATAAATACCCAAACCTGCATAAACCGAACCGCCCGGAGAATTGATATAAATCTGAATATCTCTCTTAGCATCTGTAGATTGCAAAAACAGCAACTGTGCCTGGATGATATTTGCATTTTGATCCATCACGGCATCACCCAAAAAGATAATCCGATCCATCATCAAACGTGAAAACACGTCCATTTGTGCCACGTTTAACTGGCGCTCCTCAATGATATAAGGCGTCATGCCAGTTGGCAGCTGTGTATTTTCTACACCAGCTATAAATTTATCTACATAAATACCGTTAATGCGATGGTGCTTAACGGCATATTTTCTGAACTCATTTTTATCTATTTGCATATTTCTATAAAAAACAATGGTTATCCAATTCATCGTTTATTGAACCGGATAACCATTAACTTTTAATTTTGTTAAAGATTTATTCCAGCTTTTTGAACGCTGTGTTATCGATTTCTTTTTTGTCTAAAGTAACAACTGTTTTGAGGTAATCAAAAACTTTCAATGCTTTTACTTCTTCAAAAAGTTTATTTGCGTTATCCTTATCTTGTAAAAATTGTACGGTGTATTGGCCTAATTGCGCTTCATCTAACGCTTGCGGACTGTACATCCTAAATTGTGCATCCAAACGTTGTTTTGCCGCCTGGAAAACTTCTTCATACTTAATTTCAATGTTATTGTCTTTGATGATTTTATTTTCAACCAAAGTCCATTTTAAATTTTTGGCGAAATCATTATAACCGCCTTCTAATTCTTCTGGGCTCAGTTTTTCATTGGTTGCTTTCAGCCATCTTTTCAAAAATTCGTCCGGCAATTCAAAACTAACTTTGCTCAACACAAAATTGTAAAGCTCATCCTGCAATTTGCGATCTGCATCCTGCGCCATCATGGATTCCTGCTCTTCTGCAATTTTTGCACGAAACTCTTCTTCAGTATGAACTACACCTTCGCCAAAAATCTTGTCGAAAAACTCCTGATTCAAATCAGATTCTTCTAAGCGGTTTACATTTTTTACCGTTAGTTGAAAATTAGATTTCAAATCAGCTGCTTCTGCTTCCTCAATTTTTAACAAAGCTGCAATTTTTGCTGCATCGCCGTTAAAAGCTTTGTTAATATCGAAAGTAATAACATCGCCTTTTTTAAGGCCAATCAAAGAACTTTTTACTTCTTCATTTGCAATCTGCTCAATGCGAACTGAAGTTGTATTCTTGATACCATCTTCAAAAACAGAACCATCTGGAGAAAGCTGCTTCATTTCAGAATACAACACGTCATCATCTGCCGATACGTCAGGGTTTGTCATTTTACCATAGCTTCTGCGGATGTTTTTGATGCGCGCCTGTAAGGTTTCATCGTCAATTTTGACAACATATTGCGGGATCACATCAGCAGCAGAAAAATCCAATGCAAAATCCGGAGCCAAACCTACTTCATAATTAAACTCGTAATCTTCAGTAAAATCCCAGTTAAAAGTTTTGTCGTCATCAGCTTTTGGCAACGGCTGACCTAAAACTTCCAATTGATTATCGGTAATGTAATTATTTAAAGAATCAGAAAGCATGTGGTTAATTTCATCAACCAAAATGCTTTTACCATACATTTTTTTGATGTGCGCAACCGGAACCATTCCCGGACGAAATCCTGGTAATTTTGCTTTTTTTGCTTGTTCTTTTATTGCTTTTTCTACGCGCGGCTGGTAATCTTCCTGACTAATCTTGATGTTTAAAACGGCGTTTAAATCATCTATTTTTTCTTGTGTGATATTCATTGTGTTGGAACTGTTTTTACGTAATAAAAAAATTCCTCCGTCAGGTTTAAATGACGGAGGAAAGTAAGTGCGGAAGAAGGGACTCGAACCCCCACGCCGTGAAGCGCCAGATCCTAAGTCTGGTGCGGCTACCAATTACGCCACTTCCGCGTGTTTAGGATTATTTTTTGCAAAATTAAATTATTATTACGAATAAAAAAATGTTAAATTTTATTTCTGCAAATTGGCTCACCAATTTTTACCTGATAAAAGAAGCATTATATTTAACCATGCTGTTTTTATCGGTATAAATTTAGGCTGATACTTTTGAACGTTCGATGACTTCGCGGTAGTAATCTTCATACAAAGGCAAAATCAAGCTTAAATCAAACTCTTTTGCGCGTGCCAAAGCGTTGTCTTTAAACTCCTGCAAACGATTATCATCCTCCAAAATGTAAACTGCTTTTTCGGCCATGGCTTTTACATCGCCAACATTGGTCATAAATCCGGTTACGCCATCTACGTTTAATTCTGGTATGCCGCCGGTGTTAGAACTGATTACCGGAACTTTGCACGCCATCGCTTCCAGCGCAGCCAAACCAAAACTTTCAGATTCGGATGGCATCAAAAATAAATCTGCAACAGATAAAATTTCTTCTACCGCTTCCTGTTTTCCTAAAAAGCGAACGTTATCAGTTACGCTCAGATCTCGGCACAACTGTTCGCACATTGAACGTTCCGGGCCATCACCAACCATTAATAATTTAGAAGGAATTTGTTTACAAACAATAGCAAAAAGCTTAATTACATCTTCCGTTTTTTTCACTTTACGGAAGTTGGAAGTGTGAACCAAAATCTTCTCTCCCGAAGGCGCAATGGCTTTTTTAAAATGATCTTTTGCTTTTTTGCTGAACCGCCTTAAATCGATAAAATTCGGAATCACACGAATTTCATTTTCCACCTCAAAAAAATCAAGTGTATCTTTTTTTAAGCTGTCAGAAACCGCTGTTACGCCATCAGACATATTAATGGAAAAAGTAACCACCGGTTTAAACGTGCGATCTTTACCAACTAAAGTAATATCTGTTCCATGCAAAGTGGTTACAAACGGAATGTGAATGCCGTACGTTTTTAGAATCTGTTTGGCCAAATAAGCTGCAGAAGCATGTGGAATGGCGTAATGTACATGCAATAAATCCAGTTTTTCAAAACGCACTACATCAACCATTTTACTAGCTAAAGCAATTTCATAAGGCGCGTAATCAAACAGCGGATACTTTGAAACCGCAACCTCGTGGTAAAAAAGGTTTTCAGAAAAAAAATCCAGCCTTGCGGGCTGGTTATAGGTGATAAAATGAACCTGATGGCCGTTATCTGCCAAAGCTTTACCTAATTCGGTGGCAACAACGCCGCTGCCACCAAATGTAGGATAACATACAATACCTATTTTCATAACTTGATTTGTGTGCAAATTTATAAGTTTAAAATCTGCATAAAATAAACCTTATGTAAATTTACTGTTGAGAAATGGTTGCCTATGCTGTTTTTGCAGCACTTAATTTGGTTTGCAATTCCTGCTGTTTTTTTTGTTTTTTGGCGATGTCTTTATTCAAATCTTTAATTTTATTGTTCAGATTTTTTACATCATTATTGGCATCTTTTGAATCTTCAGATTTGCTGGCGGCACGTTTGGCTTCTTTTCTGGCTTTTTTGGTTTTATCATAATCACCATCACTTGCACGTTGTGCTATTTCGCTGCTTTGCTGTGCAGATTGCTGAGAATCTTTAGCAGCATCTGTAGCTTTAGCTTGTTCACCCGGAAGTTTATTTTGCGCTTCCTGTAATTTGGCTTGCAAATCAGCAATGTCTTTTGTTACTTCTGCATACTGTTGATTCAACTTTACGGTATCAACATTTTTTTGTGCGAAAGCTTGTGTTGTTAAACCTAAAAAGGCAATACTTACGGCTAAAATAATCTTTTTCATGTTCTGGTTTTTTGCTTTTGGGTTCAAAAACCATGCCTTTTAATTACAAGCCTTTTTGTATCGATTCATAAATTGCATCCTGAACTCTTCTGCGGATGCCTAAGTCAGACAACTTGTCGGTAACTTTTGGGTTAACCCGGTTGGAAAGAAAAATATAAACCAGATTGTATTTCGGATCAACCCAAAAGCAAGTTCCTGTATAACCAGTATGTCCGTAAGTTTGATCAGAAGCCATTACGGATGGATAACGTGTAGCTCGGTTCGGGTCCCAGCGATCAAAACCTAAACCTCTCCTGCTTACATCAGATTGTTTGGCTGTAAATAAATCAACCGTTTCCGGTTTCAAATACTGTTCGCCACCGTAAGTTCCGCGGTTTAATATCATTTGATATAAAATCGCCAGATCATTGGCACTGGCAAATAAACCGGCATGACCAGAAACGCCTCCCAGCAATCCGGCGCCCTGATCGTGCACATAACCAATCAGCAACTGATGGCGAAAACCAATATCATTTTCGGTAGGCACAATCTGGTTTTGCAGGAAACGATTTAGCGGTAAAAATCCTGCGGTTTGCATTCCCAGCGGCGTGTAGAAATTTTGCTGTACAAAAACATTAAGCGGCGTGGCAGAAATCGTTTCCACAATTTCCTTCATAAAATACATGCTCAAATCGCTGTAAACATATTTTCCTCTGGTTTTAAGCGGAGAATTAAGCATATCCGGCCAGATCACATCTTTAAAATAATCTTTTTTTAGGTAGAAATGATCAGCCACTTTGGTTGGGAAAGCTGCTGATGAATCCGTGCTTCTATTTACAGCTTTTAATTTTTCCCAGGTTAAAATATCCGGCACCATGCCTGATTGATGCGTTAAAAACTCCCGAATCTTAATATCATTTTTATTGGTATTTCGAGCCAAAGCCAGATAACTGCCAGCTGTAGAATCCAGGTTTAATTTGCCTTCATCATACAATTTCATCACATCCATCGTGGTTGCTGATACTTTAGTAACCGATGCCAAATCAAAAATATCCGTGATTTTATCTTTCAGCGTATCAATATAAGTATGATTACCATAAGCTTTATTAAAGATGACTTTGCCATTTCTCGCCACCAAAACCACTGCTCCGGGCGTTGCTTTGGCGCGGATCGCTTCGGCAACAATAGCATCAATCGAGCTGTTTAAATTATCTGCATTGATGCCCGCTTCTTCCGGAACAGCATAAGCTAAGCGTGTTTGTACCGTTGCCGCTCCATCACCTTTTTGGTATTTTACGGAGATGTTAGTTTGTAGCTTTTGAGATGCAGCAACGCCTCCGAAAATCATTTGTGCTGCAAAATTGGCTGCAACCGGCGAATTTACGGGCGACCAGACCAATACTGTTTTTAGCACATCAAAATTGGTGGGCAATTGCGTGGCACCAAAGCAGGTAACAATCAGGTTTTTTTGCTGATTTAAGGTCGATAAAAACAGCATCAACGCCGGGTTTTCCAAATCTTGTTTATTGAGCTGAACGATAACGGTGTTGTAAAACTTCAGATCAAAAACCAGATTATCCAACGTTTTCGGACTGTTATAAGCTGCTGCATCAAAAGAAGAAACTTTGGCATATTTGTTCAGCAGACTGTCAAACACCAGCGTATTTTCAAAATTGAAATGTACGCTGGCAATTTTTTGCTGCTCCAAATTTTTAATCGGCACAACCTGATTCTGGTTATTCAGCAAAACCGTAGAACTTTCGATGCTTCTTTTAGCGGCTAAAAAACTCTGGTTCTGCTGATGCAAATTTGGCACTTGCGCGCAAGCCGAACTTAGCGTGGTTATCGCACATAATAATCCGTAAATCCAGTTCCGTTTAACGTTTATACACATTTTCTCCGTTGATATAAGTTTGAAGCACTTTTACTTTTGGCAATTCGCTGCCTTTGATCTGCATTAAATCCTGATCCAACAATACAAAATCAGCCAGTTTTCCGGGTTCGATGCTGCCGCGGTCGTTTTCCTGGAAATTGGCTTTTGCTGCCCAGATCGTCATTCCGCGCAAAGCTTGTTCACGGGTTAACGCGTTTTCTTTCTGGAAACCATCTGCTGGCAATCCTCTCAAATCTTTGCGCTCAACCGCGGCATAAAACGTATAAAACGGACTGATATTTTCTACCGGAAAATCTGTTCCCAAAGGCAGCCAGCCGTTTTGCTGCAGCAATTGCTGGTAAGCGTATGCTGTTTTTATCCGTGTTTTTCCTAAACGCTGTACGGCCCAGTTCATATCCGAAGTGGCGTGCGTAGGTTGTACGGATGGAATGATATTATTCTCGCCAAAAAGTTTAAAATCTGCCGGATCAATGATTTGTGCATGTTCAATCCGCCATCTGCGATCGTTTTTTCCTTTTAAAACACTGGCGTAAATTTTCAGCATCATGCGGTTGGCAGAATCACCGATGGCATGCGTGCACATCTGGAAACCTTTATCAGCCAGCAGTTTGGCAATGTCCTGAAAATGCTGTTTCGGACTGCGTAAAAAACCGCTCCATTTGGGCTGATCCGAATAAGGTTTCAGCAAACAAGCACCTCTCGAACCCAAAGCACCATCCGCATAAACCTTTACCGAACTTACGTTTAAACGCGGCGTTTTAATGGCTCCGTTTTTAAATAGATAATCCAGGTTGGGCTGATTATCAGACAACATTACAAACATGCGCATCTTTAAATCGCCGCGATTTTGCAGCTGGCGAATGTTGCTAATTAAAGGATAATCCAAACCGCAATCTGCCACAGAAGTTAAACCAACTGCAAAACAGTTTTGCTGCGCCTGCAAAAAAGCATTGTTGGTTTGCTCATCTGTAAAAGCCGGAATTTTATGCGTAACCAGCGACATCGCATTATCAACCAAAATACCAGTTAGTTTACCTTTAACTGTTTCAACTTCTCCACCAGAAATTTTTTGATTTGGTTTGATGCCCGCAATATTTAAAGCCGCCTGATTGGCAATTGCTGCGTGGCCGTCAACACGCGTTAACAAAACCGGCCGTATCGGAAAAAGACTGTCCAGCTGCTGCTTGTTCGGAAACTGCTTTGCTTTCCACAAATTCTGGTCCCAGCCGTTTCCAATTACCCAACCTTCCGTATTTGCTTCGGCAAAATGCTTTACAGAATCTACAATTACATTCCAGCTGTTGATGCCTTTTAAATTAACTGCTTGTAAATCAACTCCATAACGGTAAAAATGCGTATGCGCATCAATAAATCCCGGAAAAACGGATTTTCCGGCCGCATCCAATACTGTTTTTGCCAGGTAATTTTTCTCCAGATCAGCCGTTTTGCCAACTGCTAAAATTTTCCCGTCTTTCACCGCAAAAGCTTCAGCAACAGCAAACTGCTTGTTAACGGTATAAACGCGGGCATTTTTAACCAGCAAGTCTGCGTTGTATTCTTTTTTCTGACTGCAAGAAAACACCGATAAAAGAAGCATCAGGCCACATGCTGTTTTTATCGGTATAAATTTATTTTTCAGGGTTGAAGATATGGTCATGTTCTGGATTGTGGTTCTTTTTAATTTGCAGCGGCAGATTTTTGATAACTAATGATCGGCAAAAAAATTGTCATTTCAACTTAAATTAAGGACGTGCAAAACTACATCTGCGCGGCAAAGCTGCGAAGTTATGCGATGATTTTTTTAATTTAGCATCGAAATAGAATTGAGCAAGATTAATGTCTGATATTATCCGCCTTTTGCCTGATGCCGTTGCCAATCAGATTGCTGCAGGTGAAGTGGTACAACGCCCGGCATCGGCCGTAAAAGAACTGTTGGAAAACGCTGTAGATTCTGGGGCCGATAAAATCCAGCTGATTATTAAAGATGCCGGAAAAGCCTTGATCCAGGTGCTTGATAACGGTTGCGGGATGAGTTTTACTGATGCCAGAATGTGTTTTGAACGGCACGCCACATCCAAAATACGCAAAGCTGATGATCTTTTTGCCATCCGTACTATGGGTTTTCGGGGTGAAGCGATGGCTTCTATCGCCGCAATTTCTCAGGTAGAATTGAAAACGCGCCGTCACGAAGACGAACTGGGCACACATATTTGTATCGAAGCTTCCGAAGTAATTAGTCAGGATCCTTGCGCAACTGCTGCTGGAACTTCCGTTTGCATCAAAAATCTTTTTTACAACACGCCGGCGCGCCGTAATTTTTTAAAAGGAAATTCCATCGAAACACGGCACATTATTGATGAATTTCAGCGCGTAGCTTTAGCCAATCCGCAGTTGTTTTTTACGTTGCACCATGATGGACAGGAAGTTTTTCATTTGCCGTCAGCTTCGCTTAAACAGCGGATTGTGCATTTGTTCGGCAATAATTACAATCAGAAACTGGTTCCCGTTCATGAAGATACTTCCATCATCAAGCTGGAAGGTTTTGTTGGGAAGCCTGAATTTGCGCGCAAAACGCGTGGCGAGCAGTTTTTCTTCGTCAATAACCGTTTTATCCGCGATAATTATTTAAATCACGCCGTCAGTTCTGCTTTTGAAGAATTGTTGCAGGATGACAGTTTTCCGCTTTACGTGCTTTTTATTTCGATTGATCCGAGCAAAATCGACATCAACGTTCATCCAACCAAAACCGAAATTAAATATCAGGACGAAAAGGCAATTTATGCCATCATCCGTTCGGCAGTAAAACGCTCGCTTGGGCAATACAACATCACGCCTTCGCTGGATTTTAACCAGGAAACGGGTTTTGATCAGATGATCAGCCGCAAACCGCTGGATCAGATTATTGCACCGGATATTAAATTCAATCCGGATTTCAATCCTTTTTCTGATGAGGTAAAAACAGTAACCGATAAATCTTTTATCCGCAGTTCGGCCGAGCGGCACAAACCGGATTTTGTACAAAACTGGGATACGCTGTACGCCATTACGCAAGGAAAAATTGCCCAGCAGCAGGAAATCGACACACAGCAACGGCAAATTACGGTGGATAACCGCCAGCTGAGCAAAGCCAGCGAGCGACAATTATTCCAGATTCATAACCGATTTATTTTATCACAGATCAAATCCGGTTTTATGCTGATTGACCAGCAGGCGGCACATGAACGGATTTTGTACGAACGTTTTTTGCTGCAATTGGAAAATCATTCTGGCGTGAGTCAGCAAACTTTGTTTCCGCAAAGTATTAATCTGAGCACTTCGGATTTTGAATTGTTGAAAAGCTTGTTTAATGATGTGCGTGCTTTGGGTTTTGACATCCGCGAGTTTGGTAAAAACACCGTAATTGTTGATGGCATTCCGGCAGAACTCACCAAAGCCAGCGAAAACGAAATGCTGGAAAAACTGTTGGAAGGTTTCAAAAACAATCAATCCGCTTTAAAACTGCATAAGCACGACAACCTGGCACGAACGCTCGCTAAAAACGCAGCCGTAAATCCCGGAACAAAGTTTTCGCTGGAGGAAATGAACCAGTTGATTGATCAGCTTTTTGCCTGCCAGATGCCCAACGTTTCACTCAGTGGCAAACCTGTTATTGTTACTTATACTTTAGAAGAAATTTTTCAAAAATTTGATCGATAAAAGAAGTATCGCGCTTCTGCAAAAACTATGAACTTATTCGGACAATCGTTCTTTGCCAACATTCCGCCCGTTGTTAAAAACCTGCTGATTATTAATGTATTATTTTTTATTGCTACGTTGGTTTTTGGTAATATGGGCATCCGGCTGGAAAACATTTTAGGCGCATTTTACTTTAACTCGCCTTATTTCCGGGTTTGGCAGCCCATCACCTACATGTTTATGCATGGCGGCTGGGCACATATTTTTTTTAATATGTGGGCTTTGTACATGT
>JBPBQN010000103.1:0-11321 GCA_050954865.1 Janthinobacterium lividum
TTGCGATAACTTGGAACTTCTTTGCCTTTGATCCAGCCTTTGCCATACTGACCGCGAACAGCCGTATTTTTGATATTTTCTGCTGTAAAACGGCGCATCGCGTTCAATACATCTACTTTTTTATTGCGGATTTCATCAGCATCAAAATTTACCGGAATTTCCATCGCCACTAAACAAAGCAACTGTAAAATATGATTTTGGATCATATCACGCATTGCTCCTGCGCCTTCATAATAATCACCACGGTCCGCAACGCCCAATTGTTCAGTTACAGAAATCTGCACGTGCTCAATATAATTACGGTTCCAAAGCGGCTCTAGCAAAGAGTTGGCAAAACGGAAAGTCAGAATATTTTGAACGGTTTCTTTTCCTAAATAATGGTCGATGCGATAAATCTGCTTTTCCTGGAAAATTCCTTGCAGTAACTGGTTAAGAGATTTTGCAGATTCCAAATCATGGCCAAAAGGTTTTTCGATCACAATCCGTGTTTTCTCCGGATTGGTAGCCAAACCGCTTTTAGAAATATTTTCTGCAATGATTGGGAAAAACTGAGGCGCAACTGCTAAATAATAAATTACGTTGGCTTCCTGTTTCCAGTCATCTTCAGATTTTTTGATCAGGTTGCCAAACTCAACATAAGTTTCCGGATCATTTAAATCCGCCGGCTGATAAACAAGGTTTTCAGAAAAAGTGTTCCATTTCTCCTGATCCGCTTTTCCACTGCGCGAAAACTGGTTGATGCCGTCTAATAATTTCGCTTTAAAATCCTCATTTGATAATTTCGTTCTGCCTGTACCGATGATCGAAAACTGGTTTGGCAACCAATCGTCCAAAAATAAATTGTACAAAGCAGGCGTGATTTTCCGCCAATTCAAATCGCCGGTACCACCAAAAATCACAAATACGGTAGGCTGATTCTTAGTTGATTTCATAATTTAGGAGTGATAAAAAAAGGTGGATAAAAGAAGCATGATTAGTTATTGGTTTTGTGCGAAGGAATTGCCTGCCATTCGGTATGGAAAACGCCTTCTTTGCCAATCAGTTCGTAAGTGTGCGCACCAAAATAATCGCGTTGTGCTTGGATCAGGTTGGATGGCATATTTTTAGTGCGGAAAGTTTCAAAATAATTCAAGCATGAACCGTAAGCCGGAATAGCAACACCAGATTGGATAGCCGCCGCAACAACTTTGCGAATGGCACTTTCGGTTTCTTTAACCAAACCTTGCACTGTTTCATCCAGTAAAAGAAGCTCCATGCCCGGGTTTTGATCGTAAGCTTTTGTAATTACATTCAAAAACTCTGAACGGATGATACAACCGCCTCGCCAAATACTGGCAATTGCAGCCAAGTTCAATTCATATTGATAATCTTTGGAAGCTTTATACAGCAAATGCATGCCTTGTGTATAAGTGATAATCATGTTGAAGTAGAAAGCCTGCTCCAATGATTCTAAAAAATCTTCGCTGTTTTCTGACATCAGCGGAAGCTGCTCATCATAAAGCTCTGATAATTTTACGCGTAAAGCTTTATATTTTGATAAATCACGCATAGAAACAGCAGTGTCGATCGTTGGAACCGGTAACTCCAAATCCATGGCTACTTGCGAAGTCCATTTTCCGGTACCTTTTGCACGGGCTTCATCTTTGATATCATTTACCAGCAACATATCTTTTCCGTCTTCTTTAAAAGCGAAAATATCTTTGGTAATATCTAACAAATAAGATTTTAAACGGCCATCGTTCCATTTTGCAAAAGTTTTCTGAATGGATGCATCATCCATTTTCAAACCTTTTTGCATAATGCCATACGTTTCTGCAATCAGTTGCATCAAACCGTATTCAATACCATTGTGCACCATTTTTACAAAGTGGCCGGAAGCTCCCGGACCAATGTAAGTTACGCAGGGCTGACCATCAACTTTTGCAGAAATGGCATCAAAAATATCTTTTACATGGCTGTAAGCTTCTTTGTCGCCGCCTGGCATCATGCTCGGACCATTACGCGCGCCTTCTTCTCCACCGGAAATGCCCATGCCGAAGAAATGCAGTTTTTTGGTTTGCAGATAATCTACCCGACGGTTAGTATCCGTAAAATGAGAATTACCGCCATCAATGATAATATCGCCTTCTTCCATTAAAGGAAGCAAATCTTCAATCACGCTATCTACAATTTTACCGGCCGGAACCAGCATCATTACGGCACGCGGTTTTTGTAAACTACTGATAAATTCGGCTAATTCTGCAAAACCTTTTACCGGTTTTCCCTGACCTTCTTGTGCAAGCAAATCGATTTTGCTGGTATCTTTATCGTAACCTGCGCCCGAAAAATCATGATCAACCATGTTTAATAGCAAATTTCTGCCCATAGTTCCAAGACCGATCATCCCAAATGTATATTTATTATCCGGCATCGTTTTTAATTTAAAATTTTAATTTAATTTGTTCTAATAATTGTTTAGTCGTTTCAAAATCTTTATGCTGATACACATTGATGCCTGTTGTTCTGGCTACTTCCACTAGCATCGCCCGATCATCAAAGTAATAACATTGTGCCGGCTCTGCCTGTGCAACGCCTAAAGCCAGCTTAAATATGGAAGGATCAGGTTTTCGCATGCCAACTTCGCAAGAAGAAATAAAGGCATCAAAACATTTGTGTAAAGCAAATTTTTTAATACGGTAATCATTCAATTCTTTTCCTTCGTTGTTGATAGACATGATCCGGAAGCCACAATCTTTTTTCCATTTGATCAGCCATTGCAACAAATCAGGAAGTTCTTTTGATTCGGAAAACATAAAAGATTTGAAATCCTCGCGGGTAAAATTTCGGGGATGATTAAAAACTACTGTGTTCAGGTATTCATCCAGGGTAATTTTCCCAATTTCGTAGATATTAAAAATAAGATTATGCAGCGCTTCCATCTCTGCATAATCTATTTTAAATATTTCTGCGGATAACTGGCGCGATTCGTGTCCCCAGCCATTCGTCAGCAAAACACCGCCAACATCCAGGAACAAAATTTTGGGATAGCCAGCTTCCATTAGTGTTGATTTAGGTTAAATCGTTTTTTTGTTTTTCAATAGCAGCCAGCAATTTATCATAAGGCTGATTGAATTTTTCGATGCCTTCATCTTCCAGTTGCTGAGTGATTTTAGCTAGATCAATGCCTGCTGTTTTTATCTGCTCTAAAGTAGCGGTGGCTTTATCCAAATCTTTTTCCAAATTACTTTCAGCATTACCATGATCGCGGAAAGCAACCAAAGTATCCATCGGAACGGTATCCACTGTATCCTTACCAATTAAAGCTTCAACATACTTTACATCAGAAAAAGCAGGATCTTTACTGCCGGTACTTGCCCAAAGCAAACGTTGCGGTTTGGCACCTTTTTCTTCCATTTTTTTCCAGCGGTCTGTAGCAAAAACGCGTTTATAAATTTCGTATGCTTTCTTGGCTGATGCAATCGCTACTTCACCTTTTAAATTATCCAGGCCTTTTTCTTTCAGCATCGGATCAACTGCTACATCAATACGACTTAAAAAGAAACTGGCCACAGACGAAACATATTCAATTGGTTTTCCGGCAGCAGCGCGTTCTTCCAAACCAGCAATGTAAGCTTCGGTAACGGCTTCATATCTTTCCAAACCAAAAAGCAACGTTACGTTGATGTTTAAACCTTCTGCAATACATTTCTGTATGGCTGGCAAACCTTCTTTTGTGCCCGGAATTTTGATCATCACGTTATCTTTATGCACCGCTTTCCAAAGCTCCAAAGCCTGTTTGGTTGTTGCTTCTGTATCCGTTGCAAAACGAGGCGATACTTCTAAACTAACGTAACCATCCGCACCTTTTACTTCATCTTCGTAAACCTGCATAAACATATCCGCTGCACGTTTGATATCTTCTACCGCAACGCCGTAAAAAATATCATCATTGCTTTTACCTTCTTTAGCTAATTTGGCAATATCTGCATCATAATCAGAACTGCTGCTGAAAGCTTTTTCAAAAATGGCCGGGTTAGAGGTTACGCCACGTACACCGTCATCAGTGATCAGTTTTTGCATATCGCCGGAATCCATGATTCTGCGATCAATAAAATCAAGCCAGATGCTCTGACCTAATTCATGTATTTGTTTTACTCTATTTGACATGATAATACTTCTTTTATAAGGTTATTTTTCTAACTGATGAACTTTTTCCATGCGGCGCAAATGTCTTTCGGCGCCAATAAATTCTGCTTTTAAAAATGATGCAATCAATTCTTGCGCTACGTTAAAACCAACTACACGGCCACCGATCGTCATCAAATTCATATCATCATCTTCCACACCTTGATGTGCCGAAAAATGCTCGGTAATTAATGCAGCACGAACGCCGGCAACTTTATTGGCTACGATGCAGGCACCAACGCCACTGCCGCAAACGGCAATCCCGCGATCAACCTCTTTGGCAGCAACTGCTTTAGCCAGCGGAATAACGTAATCCGGGAAATCATCCAATTGTACCAATTCATTTGCACCAAAATCTACCACTTCATGACCTAAGCTTTTCAGGTAATCGTGCATCATTTCTTTCAGCTCAAAACCACCATGATCCGCCGCAATTCCAACTTTCATCTTTGTTAATTTTAGGTTGATAAAAGAAGCATCAGCAAAAACCGAATGCTTCTTTTATCAGGTAAATTTATGCGATCAACGCTTTTGCTTTTTCAACCACGTTTTCTACCGTAAAGCCGAAAACTTTGTACAGTTCTTCAGCCGGAGCAGATTCGCCAAAAGTGTGCATACCAATTACAACGCCTTCATCGCCAACATATTTGTGCCAGCCTAATGTAGAAGCCATTTCTACGGCTACGCGTTTCTTCAGGTTTTTAGGGAATATTTTTTCTTTGTATGCAGCATCTTGTTTTTCAAACAATTCCCAGGATGGCATGCTGATTACGCGGGCTGCAATTCCTTCTTCCTGCAATTTTGCTTGTGTTTTCATGATCAGTTCTACCTCAGAACCTGTTGCAACCAGCAATAATTGCGGATTTTCTACATCAGATAAAATGTAAGCGCCTTTTTCCAGTTCGGTTGCTTTTCCATATTTATCCTGATCAATAGTTTGTAATCCCTGACGAGTCAATACTAAAATTACCGGACCGCCAACGTGCTCAATGGCTACACGCCAAGCTTGTGCCGTTTCATTAGCATCGGCAGGGCGAATTAATGTTGTGTTTGGGATAGAACGCAAAGAAATTAATTGCTCAACTGGCTGATGCGTAGTTCCATCTTCACCTAAACCAATACTGTCGTGCGTATAAATAAAAATCGGCTTGATTTTCATAATCGCAGCCATACGAATTGGCGGGCGCATATACTCTGAAAAAATCAGGAAAGTAGCACCGTAAGGAATAATGCCCGGCGTTAAAGCCATTCCGTTTAAAGCAGAACCCATGGCATGTTCGCGGATACCGAAATGGAAATTCCGGCCAGTTCTATCTTCCGCAGTAAAAGATTCGTATTTATCTAAATTGGTTTCTGTTGATGGAGCCAAATCCGCAGCACCACCAATTAAACCTGGTAAAAACGGTGCAATGGCGTTTAATACTTTTCCGGAAGCTTTACGAGTGGCAATTTTGCCTTCTTCAGCTTTAAAAGTTGGCACAGCATCTTGCCAGCCTTCTGGTAATTTGCCGCTGCTTAACAACTCAAATTCTGCCGCTAATTCCGGGAATTCTTTTTTATAAGCTGCATATTGCTCGTTCCATTTTTGCTCTTTTTCTTCACCTTTTTTTCCGCAGGCTAAGTAAAAATCAGATACTTCTTGTGGTACATAAAAGAATTTTTCCGGATCGAAACCCATTCCTTCTTTAACCAACTTCACTTCTTTTTCGCCAAGCGGAGAACCGTGTGCTCCCGGTGTATCCACTTTATTCGGACTGCCGTAAGCCAAATGCGTACGCACTTTAATTAAGGATGGTTTGCGGATTTCAATTTTAGCATTGTGTACCGCAGCGCGAATTGCCGCAACATCATTACCATCATCCACCACCTGCACGTGCCAGCCATAAGCTTTAAAACGGGCAGCTACATCTTCTGTAAACGCAATATCGGTATCACCTTCAATAGAAATGTGGTTATCATCATACAGATAAATCAGGTTGCCTAACTCCAATTGGGAAGCCAAAGAAGCAGCTTCAGAAGTTACGCCTTCCATCATATCACCATCACTGCAGATGGCAAAAATTTTGTAATCAAAAATATGGTGGCCTGGTTGATTATAACGACCAGCTAAATGTTTTTGCCCGATAGCGAAACCAACACCATTTGCAAAACCTTGTCCCAACGGACCAGTAGTTACATCGATTCCCGGAGTTAAACCATATTCCGGGTGACCGGCAGTTCTACTGTTTAGCTGACGGAAGTTTTTCAGATCATCCATAGTTAAATCATATCCCGTAAGATGCAAAAAACAATATTGCAACATGCAACCATGACCGGCAGAAAGAATAAAACGATCGCGGTTTGCCCAATGCGGATTGCTTGGGCTATAATACATTTCCTCAGACCATAAAACATGACCCATTGGTGCTGCACCCATTGGCATACCCGGATGGCCGGAATTTGCTTTCTGGACACCATCAACGGCCAGAACCCTTACGGTATCAATGGCCAACTGCTCAAAGTCCGATGTTCCTACATTTACTTTCATTATTTTAATTTATAAGATTTAAAACTATATTATTTTTTGCTGAGGGCACTTTTGTCCTGCATCCACAAACGTGGGCCGCCTTTTATGCCTTCCTTGTTGGAAACTATTTTTATGTTGTCATCCAGCTTAAAATCAATTTCGCGGGAGTTGCCTCCTCCAATGTATAAAAAATCGTAATTAAAAACAGTTTTTAAAATGCCCAGAACTTTTTTTACACGTTTGTTCCACTGGTCTTTACCTTCTTCATTCAAAGCTTTATCACCCAAATACTGATCGTACGTTTTATCTTTTTTGATCGGCAGATGTGCGATTTCAAGGTGCGGCAATAAAAAGCCACCCTTAAATAAAGCTGTACCAAACCCGGTTCCCAGCGTAATTACCATTTCAAAACCTTTGCCGCTGATTACGCCCATGCCTTGCATATCAGCATCGTTTACCACGATGGCGTCTTTGCCGAGCGTTTCTTTAAGCAGCTTTTGCATATCAGTGCCTTTCCATAAATCCGTTCCTAAATTTGGTGCGGTAAAAACAGTACCGTTTTTTATATAACCCGGAAAGCCGGAAGAAATATGATCATACTCCGGGAAATCTTTTACGAGCGTTTTAATTGCTTGGATCAAGTTTTCGGGTGATGCCGGATCAGGAGTTGGCACTTTTTCGTATTCTTTTAAAGAATTTCCTTCTGTATCCAAAACGGTGGCTTTGATATGAGAACCGCCGATATCGATACAGAGGATTTTTTTTAGATCAGAAGGATTGTTCATGTTTTTAGAAAATTTCCGAAAAGTAGTATTTATCTGTCAAAAACAGCTACTTAATAAATACAATGCACGCGATTTTCTGTTTGTTATTATTAACGAATCTGCAAGTTAATAACTGATGCTTCTTTTATCGGTATAAATTTGCACTCATTTAAAAACCGATCTTATACAATTCGGCTTCCATTTCGTGTTGCATCTTTAAAGCTTCTGCCCTTGCCGCTTCTGCAAAATCTTGTCCGGAGGAAGCATAAATTATTGATCTGGAAGCATTTACAATCAAACCGCAAGCTGCATTCATGCCGTATTTGCAAACATCAGCCAGCGAGCCGCCTTGTGTGCCCACGCCTGGAACCAGCAAAAAATGATCTGGAACATACTTTCGCACTTCTAAAAATGCTTCGCCGCGTGTAGCACCAACTACGTACATCAGCTGCTCTTTATTTCCCCATTGCTGGGATTTTTGCAGCACTTGTTCAAATAACTTTATCTCACCGTTACTGGCTAACTGAAAATCAGCATGACTTTCATTAGAAGTTAAAGCCAGCAAAATGGCCCACTTGTTTTGATAGGCTAAAAAAGGCATCACCGAATCGGCACCCATATAAGGCGCAACGGTTACGGCATCAAACGCCATACCTGAACTTTCCTGATCAAAAAAAGCTTTGGCATACATTTGTCCGGTGTTGCCCAAGTCGCCGCGCTTGGCATCCGCAATTTTAAAAATACCTTCAGGAATATAATTGCAGGTATCAATCAGATTTTGCCAACCTTTTGCACCATTACACTCGTAAAAAGCGGTATTGGGTTTGTAGGCGATACATAAATCATGTGTGGCATCAATAATTCTTTTGTTGAATTCGAGTACAGGGTTTGGAAATTCCTTCAAAAACGATGGTATTTTTTGTGGATCGGTATCTAATCCAATACATAAAAAAGACTTTTTTTGCCGGATTTGATCAATGAGTTGCTGCCTGGAATACATTTTTTAGCTTGAAAAATCAAAATAAACAAAAAATTGTTGAACGATTGTTACAAATTTTTTTAGCTAAATAGTTTTGAATAGTTATAATTATTATTTACAATTGCAGCGTTTTCCTGACGATTTTCCCGCATTTCAAAAAAACAGAACTATTCTCCAATGCTTTTTTATCAGTTTAACTACTGAGATGTACGGTATCAGCAAAGAAAAATTTATTTCTACCATCAAAGTCTTAATTTAAAAGATAAATATTATCATATTTTCGCATGTTTAATACCACCGAACTGAACGACAAGCTCGTATCTGAGTTGCGTGAAATAGCTACAGGTTTGGGCATTGCCCAGGCAGAAGAGCTGCGTAAACAAGATTTGATCGCGCAAATCAGTAACAGTCAATCCTCAACGCCAGCGCCTGCCGAAAAAGCTAAACCAGGTCGTAAACCACGCGTAGCGCAGCCCGCAGCAGCCGTAGCAGAACCAGAAATACCTTTAGCAATACCAGAACCTGTTAAAGCGGAGGAACCAACTGTTTCAGAACCTATTGATGCTGATTCTGTTGATGCCGAAGATAAACCGCGCAGAAGAATCAGGTCGGTAAAAACAGCAAAAGACAGCAATGCTGATGCTGTTCCGGAGATCAATTTTCCGGCCGCAGAACGTGTTTTACCAAGATCAGAAACTTCAAATCCGCCTGTAAGAACTGTGCCGCCTGCTAATAACAATGCAGAACCTGTTCGCCGGTACAATGATAATCCTGCCGAAAACCGCCAGCCGAAATTTGAAAAACGTTATAACAACAACGGCAATCAAAATAATAATCAGCAAAACAACGGCAATCAGAACAACACTCCGCAGCAAAATAATAACCCGCAGCAAAACAACATTCCGGTTAACGCGCCTAATAAACAGGCAGAACAAGCTTTAAACCTGGATTTTGATAACGTTATTGTGAACGAAGGTGTGCTGGAAATTATGGCTGATGGTTATGGTTTTTTACGTTCTTCGGATTATAATTATTTAACTTCTCCGGATGATATTTATGTTTCTCAATCTCAGATCAAATTATTTGGGTTGAAAACTGGTGATACCGTTCGTGGTAGCATTCGCCCGCCAAAAGAAGGTGAAAAGTATTTTCCTTTGGTGCGCGTAGAAGCAATCAACGGCCGGATTCCTTCCGAAGTACGCGACCGTGTTCCGTTTGATTTTTTAACGCCGCTGTTTCCGCAGGAACGTTTAAACTTATTTACAGAAGCTAATAATTATTCTACCCGAATTATCGATTTGTTTACACCGATTGGTAAAGGTCAGCGTGGTTTAATTGTGGCTCAACCCAAAACCGGTAAAACGAGTTTGTTAAAAGATGTGGCCAACGCCATCGCCAAAAACCATCCGGAAGTTTATCTAATTATTTTACTGATTGATGAACGCCCGGAAGAAGTTACCGACATGGCCCGCAGTGTGCGCGCCGAAGTGGTTTCTTCTACGTTTGATGAACCGGCCGAACGCCACGTAAAAATTGCCAACATTGTGATGGAAAAAGCCAAACGCATGGTAGAATGTGGCCATGATGTAGTGATTTTATTGGATTCAATCACCCGTTTGGCTCGTGCGTATAATACTGTTGCGCCTGCTTCCGGTAAAATACTTTCCGGCGGTGTGGATGCCAACGCTTTGCATAAACCGAAACGCTTTTTTGGTGCGGCCAGAAATATTGAAGATGGCGGTTCACTCACCATTATTGCTACGGCTTTGATTGATACCGGTTCTAAAATGGACGAAGTTATTTTTGAAGAATTTAAAGGAACCGGCAACATGGAATTGCAATTGGATCGTAAATTATCCAATAAACGCATTTATCCTGCAATCGATCTTACGGCTTCAAGTACGCGCCGTGATGATTTGCTTTTAGATCGCGAAACGCTACAGCGCGTTTGGATTTTGCGTAATCATCTGGCTGATATGAATTCTCAGGAAGCGATGGAATTTTTACAGGGACAAATTAAAGGCACCAAATCCAACGAAGAATTCCTGATCAGCATGAACGGCTAAAAAGTTGTAAGTTGCTAGTTGTGAGTTTTCGGTTCAATCGGAAACCGACAACTGGCAACTGGTAACAGAAATGAAGAAACATATTCCAAATGCCATTACCTGCACACACCTTTTTAGCGGTTGTGCAGGTATTGTTTTTGCTTTTCACGGGAAACTGGATTTTGCAGCTTATGCTGTTTTTATGGCTGCTTTTTTTGATTTTCTGGATGGCATGGCGGCGCGTTTACTCAAAGTGCATTCGGAAATTGGCAAGCAGCTGGATTCATTGGCCGATATGGTAAGTTTTGGCGTTTTGCCGTCTGTTATTGTTTTTCAGTTATTTCAGCTTCCGGATTCTGCTTCCAATAACTTTTGGATTTACAGTGCTTTTTTTATCGCTGTTTTTTCGGCGTTGCGATTAGCTAAATTTAATGTAGATACACGACAAAGCAACAGTTTCATCGGTTTGCCCACACCGGCAAGCGCGATGCTTTCGGCTTCTTTCCCGTTGATTTTAATCCAGCAGAATAATTTTTTTTCAGGATTAATTTTAAACAAATGGTTTTTGATCATTTACATCATCATCAACTGCTGGTTGCTGGTTGCCGAGTTGCCGCTGCTGTCTTTAAAGTTCAAAAATCTGACTTTTGCTGAAAACAGTTTCCGTTACATCCTGCTTATTTTCGGCATAATTTCCCTGTTAATTTTTAAGTTTGCAGCAATACCGTTAATTATATTATTTTATATTATTTTATCCATCGTCCAAATCAGAACCACCAACAATGAAGTTTCAAGCAGAAATTGATGTGATGCCCAAAAAAGAAATCCTGGATCCGCAGGGAAAAGCGGTTTCAGGAAGCATG
>JBPBQN010000104.1:0-11149 GCA_050954865.1 Janthinobacterium lividum
AAGAATATCCGGCACAATTGATTAAACCTGAAAACAGCGACGTACAATGGTTTATGGATGAAGCTGCTGCTGCCTTACTTCAAAATAAATAACAATACTGTTTTTATCAGGTAAATTTCAGAATCTAATTTGTAAAAGCGATAGTTTGATAAACTATCGCTTTTTTTCGTTTTTTGATAAACAATCCTTCTTTTGGCACGTCTGCTACGGTATATAAAGCTCAAGCTAAAAATTATGAGATTCGAAAATAAAATTTGTTTGGTTACCGGCGGCGGTTCTGGTATCGGTAAAGCTACTTGTTTGCGTATGGCATCCGAAGGCGGAACCGTAATTGTGGTTGATATTAACGAACAACATGGTAACGATACGGCAGAAACCATTCGTCAGCACAAAGGCAAAGCTACTTTTATCAAAGCTGATTTGGCCGTTGCAGATGACATTAAAAATTGCGTGCAAAAAGTGATTGACGAATATCACCGCATAGACGTGCTGGTAAATAATGCTGCTTTCATGACGTTTGTTAAAATTGTTGATCTGGAAGAAAGCGATTGGGATAAAGTGATGAACATCAACCTGAAATCAGTTTTTCTGTTTTGCAAATACAGTCTTCCGCACATGAAAAACGGTGCCGTGGTAAACATAAGTTCGGTGCACGCTTTTCAAACCACACCGGATGTTTTACCTTATGCCACCACAAAAGGCGGCATGGAAGCTTTTACGCGCGGGTTGAGTTTAGAATACAAACCTGCACAGGCACGATTTAATTGCGTGGCTCCAGGTGCAGTAGATACGCCAATGTTGTGGTCAAACCCGAACATTAAAGATGGCGTAGAAAAAATGGAAGGCCCTGTAGGCAAACCGGAAGAACTGGCTGCCGGAATATGTTTTATGGCTTCTGATGAAGCGTCTTATGTAAACGGAACGACGTTGGTAATTGATGGTAACCGTTTAGATATTTTGTAAAACCAGAAATCTGCTATGAGAAACAAGTTTATGTTTGCCACAGGCATCGAAAACAGTTACCCTACTGTTTTTATCGATGGAAAAAAGATAAGAGTTGACGAACTGGAAAAAACAGGCCATTACCAGCGTTGGCAGGAAGATTTTCAATTGGTGAAAGATACCGGCGTAGAATTTTTACGCTACGGACCGCCATATTTTTCAACCCATATTGGTCCCGGACAATACAACTGGAGTTTTGCTGATGAAACTTTTGCCCGATTAAAAGAACTGGATATTTGTCCGATTGTAGATTTATGCCATTTTGGTGTTCCGGATTGGTTGGATAGTTTTCAAAATCCCGATTTTCCGCAATATTTCGCCGAATATGCTTTGGCTTTTGCAAAACGTTATCCTCACCTAAAATTTTACACACCGGTAAACGAAATTTTTGTAACTGCTTCATTTTCGGGTCAGTATGGTTGGTGGAACGAAAGTCTATCAAGTGATCGTGGTTTTGTAACCGCTTTAAAACATCTGTGTAAAGCCAATGTGCTGGCCATGGAAGTTATTGCAAAAGTGCAGCCGGATGTTACTTTTATACAAAGCGAATCATCAGAATATTTTCATGCGGAAGATCCAAATTGCCGGGCACAGGCCGATTTTCTTAACTTGAAACGTTTTTTATCGCTTGATCTTTCTTATGCGCATCCCATTAAAGTTCCGCATTACAAATATTTGATGGAAAACGGCATGACCGATGCAGAATACGAGTGGTTTATGAACAATGTCATCCGCGGAAAATGCATTATGGGCACCGATTATTATGCCAGCAATGAGCATATTGTTCATGCAGACGGATCAACCAGTGCTTCAGGGGAAATTTTTGGATATTATGTAATTACGCAGCAATATTATACTCGTTATCGTTTGCCGGTAATGCACACCGAAACCAATTTTGCCGAACCAAATTCAGTTGCCTGGCTGCAAAAAGAATGGGCAAATTTGTATCGTTTTAAGCAGGATGGTTTTCCAATAGTTGGCTTTACGTGGTACGGTTTGTTGGATCAGGTGGATTGGGACACGGCTTTGCGCCAAAATAATGGCACCGTTAATTCACTTGGTTTGTATGATCTGGACCGTAAAATCCGACCGGTTGGTGCAGCTTACAAAAAACTGATTGCCGATTGGCGCGATGTTTTAGAAGAAGATATGTACGGTTTAAACATCAATGCCAACACTTAAATTTATACGATAAAAACAGTATCGTTAAAAATTCATCAAAACATCAGCATCAGGGTTATCCACCTTGGTGCTTTTTCTTTGGCCGCCAACGGTAATGTGCATCATGTTGATTTGTTCGGGATGAAGTTCGTACAATAAATCATCATGTACATTTATTTTTTTTGGCTGATCAATTCCCTTCACTTCAAAATAACTCCAGGTGCCATCTTCCTGAATTTCATAACCGATATAATTCAGGTTCAAAGCTTTTCCATCGGCACGAATTGCCAGATGTTTCTTCACATATTCGCTGATTAGCTTGTTTACCAATGCTTTATCTTTTGGTTTGATGATGTCCAGTTCTGTGTGATACTGTTTTTCCAAAGCTTTTTCCAGATCATCCGAAAACATACGGCAACTAATTTCCAGCGAATGACTGGCCGGATTTTGCTTGATTTCGGTAATGCTCACATAAAAAGGATGAAGCAGCCTCAGCCAAAAAAATAAATAGGAAAGTAACATCTGTGAGCCTGATAAATTTTATCCTCCAAAAAAAGCGATAATTCCACAGAATTGCGAATGCTTCTTTTATCCTCTATATTTAAGAGCATTTAACACAAACAACACAATCTATGAACAACGTTATATTTTACTCTTTTAAGATTGAAAACATTGAGTTTCAAACAATCGGAAATTTATCTATGAGCACGCCTTTTGTAAAAAACGAAGTGGTGGATAATCTGAAGCGTAAACTGGCTGAATCAGGTTACAAGATGGCAGCAGATAACAGCCACAAAATAATAAAAATTGCTAATGAGTTATTTATCGAAGGTATGGCATATGAAGGTCAAAGCTCCGATGATATAATTATTCAAGGTTATTTTAGATCAACCAAATAGCTTATTTAAGCGGAATAATACAAAAACGAATACTGTTTTTATGTCTGATTTTTCATTGTACTTTCAACTCGGTTTGCAGCATATTTGCGATTGGAAAGGTTACGATCATATTTTGTTTGTTACCGTTTTATGCGGAATTTATCAGCTGCACGAGTGGAAAAAAGTGCTGGTTTTGGTTACCGCTTTCACCGTTGGCCATTCGGTTACGCTGGCTTTGAGTGTTTTTAACATCATCCATATCAATACTTCGCTGATCGAATTTTTGATTCCGGTAACCATCGTTTTCACAGCCTTAAATAACCTCGGTAAAAGAAGTATTCCGCAGAAAACCATCAACTTAACTTATTTCTTGGCGTTATTTTTTGGGTTGATACACGGTTTGGGTTTTTCCAATTATTTAAAAAGCCTTTTGGGTAGAAGCACTAATATTGTAGCACAATTATTTGCATTTAACCTGGGTTTGGAGTGCGGCCAAGTTATAATTGTAATTTCTGTATTACTTTTATCGTTTTTACTGATCAAAATCTTCCGAATTAAAGCAGTCGAATGGAGTTTTTTTCTATCTTCGGCTATCTTCGGCATCGCTTTAATGATGTGTATTGATCGGTTTCAACAAATTATTTTTAAATGAAGAAAATTTATTTAGCCATTTCCGGATTTTTTCTGTTTAGTACGGCAGCATTTGCGCAATACGATAACAATCCCGGTTCTAACCACGGCAACAAATTTGAGCAGTTGGGCACGATGATTTCCGATCCAAACATGTATCGTTCGGCTTCTGGTGCGCCCGGCCCGAAATATTGGCAGCAACGCGCTGATTACGAAATTAATGCCAATTTAAACGACGACAAGCAACGTTTGGATGGCACAGAAACGATTACGTATTACAACAACTCGCCTGATCCGTTAACGTATTTATGGTTGCAACTGGATGAAAATCAGCACCGTAAAGATTCGCAGGGCAGTACCACCGGTGAAAGCAAAATGCAGGACAAAATGAGTTTGCGCCAGCTGCAATCCATCATGGGCAACAACCTCGATCTGGGCGATCATGTTTTGAGTGTGAAAGATGCCAATGGAAACAACATTCCGTTTACCATCAACGAAACCATGATGCGGTTGGAAATGCCTAAAACGCTGATGCCGGGCGAAAAATTCAAGTTTAAAGTTGCCTGGTTTTACAATATTTCAGACCGTTTAACCATCGGTGGGAGAGGTGGTTATGAATATTTCCCGGAAGACAAAAATTATTTATATACCATGACGCAGTGGTATCCGCGGATGGCAGTTTACAGTGATTTTCAAGGATGGCAAAACAAGCAGTTTATTGGTAGCGGCGAGTTTGCATTGGCTTTTGGAAACTTTAAGGTAAACTTAAATGTGCCGGCAGATCATGTGGTTGGCGCAACAGGTTTATGCCAGAATTATAGTCAGGTGCTTTCAACCTCGCAGTTAAAACGCTGGAACCAGGCACAAAACACCAAAGAACCGGTTGAAATTGTTACGCTAAACGAAGTACAGCAAGCGATGAAAGGCCATGCGCAGGCGCGTAAAATCTGGGTTTATGCTGCCGAAAACGTGCGTGATTTTGCCTGGGTTTCTTCCCGGCGGATTGTTTGGGATGGCATGTCAACCCAAATTGAAGGCGGCAAAAAAGTAATGGCCATGTCGTATTACGGTCCTGAAGCTTACGCGTTGTATCGCCGTTATTCTACCAAAGTGGTGGCGCACACGCTTAAAGTTTATTCGCAGCATACTTTCCCGTATCCATATCCAAGTGCAATTTCGGTGGAAGCATCCAATGGAATGGAATATCCAATGATCTGTTTTAATTACGGACGGACAGAAAAAGACGGAACATACAGCGAAGCCACCAAAAACGGAATGATCGGCGTGATTACACATGAAGTTGGGCATAATTTTTTCCCAATGATCGTGAATTCTGATGAGCGGCAATGGACTTGGATGGATGAAGGGTTGAATACTTTTTGTCAGTTTTTGGCAGAGCAGGATTGGGACAACAATTTCCCTTCACAGCGTGGCCCGGCATATAAAATTGTAGATTACATGAAGCTTCCAAAAAATGAATTGGAGCCGATTATGACAAACTCTGAAAACATCGCGCGTTTTGGTCCAAATGCTTATGCAAAACCGGCAACTGCGTTAAATATTTTACGCGAAACCGTAATGGGCAGAAAACTTTTTGATTATGCTTTTAAAACTTACGCACAACGCTGGGCTTTTAAACATCCAACACCGGCAGATTTTTTCCGGACGATGGAAGATGCTTCTGCTGTTGATCTGGATTGGTTTTGGCGAGGCTGGTTTTACGGCACTGATGCAGTGGATATTTCTTTGGACAGCGTGAAATTATATACGCTAAACACTAAAAATCCGGAGCTTAACGCAAAAGATGATCGTGCGCAGTTTGATCGTAACCTGCAAAGCATCAGCATGCAACGCAACCGCGAAGCCGGAACCCGTTTTGCAGTAGAAGCTGATTCGTCCCTGAAAGATTTTTACAGCAAGTTTGATCGTTTTGCAGCTACACCGTTAACCAAAGACAGTTACCAGGCGATGTATAATGCTTTATCTCCGGAGGAAAAAAACTTCTATGAAAGTAAAAACTATTTTTACCAGCTAACTTTGAGTAACAAAGGCGGTTTGGTGATGCCGGTAATTATCGAGTGGACTTATACCGATGGCACAAAAGAAACAGAACGGATTTCGGCTTATGTTTGGCGGAAAAATGAGCAAAAAATCAACAAGGTTTTTGCCAAAACGAAAGAAGTAAAATCTATCAAATTAGATCCTTATCGTGAAACTGCTGATATTGATGAAGATAACAACAGCTGGCCACGCACCTTAACGCCAACACGTTTTGAGTTGTTTAGACAGCAGAATTTGCCACGTGGTGCCACATCCGGAGCCAATCCGATGCAACAGCAACAGCAATCAACAAAAAAACAGCCATAAAAGAAGCATCGTCTTCAATTAGCAAAAGCTGATAACAGCAAAAAGCCGAAACATAAACTGTTTCGGCTTTTTTATTTTTAGTTATCGAGGATCAATAAATAAAAGCAGCTTATCGTTTTATAGTATCATTTGGCGGAATGCCGTTTTGTATATTGTTGGTGCTGTCGCCCGCTTTAACTGTATCCTGGCGATCAAGTCCGTAGTTTTTATGTTTTTCATTACAAGCAGTTGTGATGGACAAGATGGCCAAGGCAAAAAATAGGATAAGTTTGTTTTTCATGATGCTTCTTTTACCGATACAATTTTAATAAAGTTTGTTATTTCTTTTAACAAGTCAGGAACAAAAAGTTTAAGTTTATTTTCAAAATTAACTGCAATTATCGAATAACGGTAACATATCCGCCATAATTTTTTGTTCCGTCTTTTAAGTTTAAAACGTAATAATATGTGCCAACCGGCACTTCTTCGCCTTTGTAACGTCCGTCCCAGGCAGTGCCGTAACCGGTAGAATGGAACATCAGCATACCGTAACGGTTGTAAATATCCATAATACAATCCGGATATCTGTCTAAATTTTTGATGTTCCAAATGTCGTTTACACCATCATTATTTGGGGTGAATGTATTTGGGATAATTGGAATTTTCAAAATTCGGATAGAAACCGTATCCGTTGCAGAACAGCTATCTACAGAAGTTACGGTAAGCCGGTAAATAATATCATCCGCAGGCGTAGCTATCGGCCGGGCAATATTTGGATTATTTAATCCTGTTGCCGGTGTCCATTTGTAAGTTATATTGTTGCCAGTAGCTTTGGGCGATAAGGTTACGCTTTCGCCAATATGTATGAGGCGGTTAGCACCGGCATCAACCGTTGGCGTTGGGTTTACGGTGATGTTTTGCGTTACCGAATCGGCACAACCACTTTCGGAAGTAAACACATATTTAATTGGATGAACACCAACGCCAGCCGCCGCAGGAGAAAATAAGCCATCAGCAGTTATACCTTTGCCGGAATAAGCACCTTTTCCTATGTTTCCGCTGATATCTTTTGCCTGCGTAAACTGGATCGGAGAAATTTCCTCACAAACGCTTCCCAAATTACTAAAAACCACTTTTGGCGCAGCATTTACAGTAATTGTTTTTTCAATTACATCAACACAACTAATGCCGGAATAAGCCAGCATCCTGATAGTATAAGTTTTGGACGAAGGAGAATTGAAAGGATCATATTGATGCGTATATTGCTGTCCGGCAATAGGATATAAATACGTTTCCACAACTGTCGGCTGGTTCTGATAATCAAAATACCATTCTAATTTGGTGATGCGACCAACATCAACCGAAGATTCATTTTGGAAAATCAGCGGCACATTGCTGCAAAAGCTTGCCGTATTTAAGATGCTAAAAACAGCTTTTGGCAAAGAACCGTTTACCATGAAATCTTCGATAACAGTTGCAGAACTGCCATCGCTTGCAGTAACCATTTCGGTAACGTGGTAAACTTGTGCTTTGGTGAAACGATGCGTTGGGTTCTTTAAGGTTGAAGTGTTCGGGTTGGAAGCTGTGGCATCTGCATCATCAAAATTCCATAAATAAGTTAAAGTAATTTCGGCAGCAACGCTATCCGCAGTCAGATCCGTAAACTGGGAAGATAAATCCGCAGAACAAGCATCAGGTAATTTAAAATTTGGTTTGATGCCCGGTTTTGCGATAACAGATTGCGTAATTGTAGATGAACAGCCGTGATCAGAAACAACGGTAAGCTTTACCTGATACGTTCCGGCGGCAGCATACACATGTTCAAAAACTTTGGCATCAGTATGGGTTTCTGTTTTGCCATCGCCGAAATCCCAAATCCATTGCACAATTTTACCGCTTGCTATGGTAGAAGCATCTTTCAGAAAAACCGAAAAATCTTTAAAAACCGAATTTGTATAGGTAAAAACAGCATTGGGCAAATTGTTGATCCGGATGGTTTGCTGTTTGGTAGTTTGGCAGCCGCTTTCTGAAATTGCGGTTAAACTTACCGTATCCAAACCCGGCGTTGTGTAGGTATGCGTTGGGTTTTGCAGGGTAGAAGTGGTACCGTCGCCAAATTTCCAGATCCAGCTTTTAACGGTTTTGCTGCTGTCGGTGCTTAAATCATTAAACTTAACCGAATCTCCGGCACACACGCTTGCGGGCAACTTAAAGTTAGTTATTGGTGCACTGTAAACGGTAAAAGGGAACTCAAAAAGCTGATTGCCCAGCTGGCAGCCGCCCGTTGATGGTGGTAAATCTGCTACAATGTCAATCGTATAGTTACCGGATTTGGTAAAAATACCTGGTTTCGGAATTTTATAAATATAGTAAGGCACATTGTTGATGATGGTATCGCGTACAACCGGATTATTTGAAGTAATTATGGTATTGGATGGATTGATCGTCCACACAATTTTTTTGGTCGGAACATTCAGTGTCAGCTGCAAATTATACACATCATAAACACAGGCAGAAGTAATTTGCAGGTTACTTACCGGATCAACAGCGTTGGCAGTAAGCGTTGTTGCCAAATTTGTTCCTGCTGAGTAAGAGTAAGATTCTACATCACCAAAACCGTAAGCTACAGCATTAAAACCGTCATCCGCAGTCAGGTTAAAATTATTGGTTCTATAAAAATTGAGATTGATTTGTATATAAGAATAACCTGGTAATGAGGCTAAAGGTGTAAAAGAAACGATTGGTGCAACGCCGTTGATGCGAAAACTCGCTGCTGCAGCTGTTTTAATCAGTACATTGATATATTGCTCGGTGATGTTTTCACGAGTAGAAGAATAAACGGTGATGTTTTTGATGCTGTATTCGATCGGGTTGAGAATCACCATATCAGGGTCGCCATTGGGTCTGGCTGAACTTTCAATTCGGTTAGAACAACCCGCTGTTAAAGCATATTGCGCTACACTGATAGGTTTATCCGCAGAAATACTTGCTGGCTGATTTAAAGGATTTGGTGAGGAATAAAAACCGCCTGCATTTAAGGTAGCAACTGTAGTACCATTAATTTGTACATTGGTATTATTACTTTGTGCAACCACGCGGATATATTGCCCTAAAGTTCTTTCTGAAGCAATCGTGCTTCCTGGTGGAATCATGCTGAAGGGAATAAAACCATAAGTTCTGCCCCAGCTTTCTATCGGATAATCTTGTTGATACAAAGGATCTTGAGAACCAGGGTTACAAGTTGGATCATTTATAAAAGCTCCGCTGCTCCCCGAAAACATAGCAAACCGCTTGCAGCCGGAGGTGGTAGAATCAACTTTTACAGAAACGCCGGTAAGATCGTTTCTCGATAAATATTCATATACATCACCTACGTTAGCTAACGTTATTCCGCCAGCAACTAAATCAGTATTTCCTTTTTTGATAAAAACCTTTGTATTGGCTTCACTGGCAATAACAGTAATGAAATTTTTACCCTGATCTGAAAGTGAAGTTTGCGTATAGTTCATACTGTAATACTGCTGGCCTAAAGCTTTGATCGGCAATATCAGCGACGCTGCAGAACGTTTACCTGCAAAAATATGAGCATACACTACTATATTGGGCTGTCCGGCATCTACTAAAATATGAATAGCTCGGTTACTCAGCACTTTACCACTTTCAGTATCATTAATGTAAGCACTGGCACGCGGCACTTGTATTTCTGTAACGGTATTGGCAACAACGGTAAACTTCTGCAAAAAACCATTTACCGATACCGTTCCGGATGATGCTGATTTGCCGGTAATAAAAATACTGATGTTAGCTAATTCAGCGTTTGTATTTGGTACATGCGTAGGAAAAACCGACCAAAACTCCAACCCTTCATTGGAAACGCTTTGCGCATCAGCCCAATTTTGGGTTGATAAACAAAGCATCAATACAGCAAAAATAAATTTAAGTAGTTTTTTAATCATCTGATCCCTGACTGTATAAAGCTATAATTTATCACGATAATATTTGTATCAAAACTATAATTATGTAATTGTTTGATTTTAAAGCTTCAAGCTAAATAACGCAACATTTTTAATACATTTTATTAGTAGTTAGATAGTTATTTATCTTCATCGGCTACCAATTCCTAAATTTAATCCGCATGAATAAACTGTTATTCAGCATGCTGTTTTTACTGCTGTTTTTTTCGGCATCGGCACAGCGCAGTTATCAGGTGCAGGGCACGGTGCAGGATTCTGTTGGCGTACCGCTTGCCGGATCAGTTATCACCCTGAAAATGGCACAAGACAGCTTGGTAACTGTAACAGATAACAACGGTTTATTCAATTTTAGTACGGTAAAAACAGCATCGTTCAGTTTGAAAATCAGGCTGATTGGTTTTAACGAATATACAAAACCTTATCAGTTTAATAATGCTGTTAAACTGATAAAAATCCCTGCAATCAAGCTTCATGAATCGTTGCGGCAGCTTAAAGCCGTTAATGTTGTTGATGTAAATCCCATCACTTTAAAAGAAGATACGGTTGAGTACAAGGCTTCGGCTTATAAAGTGCGCGAAGGTTCTCCGGTAGAAGATTTAGTGAAAAAACTTCCCGGTTTAACTGTTGATAAAGATGGCAACATCACCGCGCAGGGCAAACCGATAACCAAAGTGCGCGTAAATGGCAAGGATTATTTTAGCGGAGATGTGCAAACGGCCACGCAAAACCTGCCGGCAAATATTGTAGAAAATATTCAGGTAATTGATGATTACGGCGATCAGGCCAATTTAACGGGCATTAAATCCGGCGAGCCGGACAAGGTTTTAAACATTACCATCCAGAAAAGTAAAAACAGAGGTTACTTCGGACAGGGAACGATTGCCGCCGGAACGGAAGATCGTTTGGCCGGACGCGTTTCTGCCAATAAATTTAAAGATGCGGAGCAGATTTCGGTGCTGGGTTCTGTTAACAATACCAATTCTAACCTGTTCAATTTCGGTAGCAACGGCAGCGGTGGCGGCGGAAGCAACAACACCGGAAACGGTATTACTACAGCAAGTTCGGCCGGACTGAATTACCGGAACGATTTCAGCAAAAAACTAACGGTTTACGGAAGTTACAGTTACTCCAAACGCAATAATAATACCATCAGCACTT
>JBPBQN010000105.1:0-11112 GCA_050954865.1 Janthinobacterium lividum
GCTACGATTTCAGTATTATCAATGATCGCAATTTCAGGCTGATAAAAAGCGGCAATTTCATTTCTGATGAGCGGATAATGCGTGCAGCCCAAAATCAGGCTGTCAATTTCTTGTAAAACCGGATCAGAAAGATAAGTATGAATCAGCGTGCTGCTGATCTGATCATTAAAAAAACCTTCTTCAATCATCGGCACAAGCAACGGCGTAGCCAAAGATTTTACGTTGATTTCCGGTTTTTGCAAATGGATTTTCTCCGCATAAACATTGGATTTGATAGTGGCGCGCGTTGCAATTACACCGATATTTTTAAACTGATCAGCAGCCGTCATGTATTCAACAACCGGATCAATCACGCTGTAAATCGGAATTTGAGTACCTAAAAACAGCTTTAAATCATGGTAAGCCAGAGAAGAAGCCGTGTTGCAGGCAATTACAATAGCTTTGCAGCCTTCATCCATCAAAAACTTGGTAATTTTGAGCGAATAATATTTAATGGCTTCCGGAGATTTATCGCCGTAAGGCAAATGCGCAGTATCACCAAAATACACCAATGCTTCTTTTGGCATCAGTTTTTGGATGGCGTTGGCAACGGTCAGTCCGCCAATACCGGAATCGAAAACACCTATTGGATTATTTGATGGCATTCGGCTAAAATAAAAAAAGCGATATTCATTTTATTTGAACATCGCTTTTTAGGTAATAAAAGAAGTATTTTATTTAATACCTAATCTTGCTTTTACAGATGGCATCAAATCATCTCCTGGTTGTGAAACCAATAATTCGGTTTGAGCAGTATCGAAAACGTAAGTATAACCTTTTTCTTTAGCTACATTTTGGATAGCAGTACGCACTTTCAATAACAAAGGATCAGAAAGCTGTTTGCTTTTGTCGCCAACTTGTTGTTGTGCTTTTGTCTGATAATCCTGCAAACGCTTGTTCTGATCTTGCAATTCAGCTTCTTTAGCAGTACGTGCTGCATCGGTCATGCTTGCTTTCTTTGCATCATATCCTTGTGCATTGGTTTGCAACTCGTTGTTCATAGCAGTTAGCTGATCAACGAAAGTTTTTTGGTAATCCTGAATTTGTTTTTGAATGGTTTTAGTTTCAGGCATTTGATCTACTACCTGATTTACATTGATGTAACCAATTTTAGATTGTGCTTTAGCAAAGTTTCCTGCAAAAAATAGGCATCCGGCAACTAAAGCAACTTTGAATAGTTTTTTCATTTTTTATTTATGGGTGATTGTTGTGTGCTGTTTTTATCGACTGTTTTTTTGTTTTTCTAATGCGCAAAAACACCTGGTTTTAAACCTAAACGGGTAATTACGGCTGCGCTTTTATCATAACGCGGATTTGCGTAAAGCATTATCACTTCACTGTTTTTATCAAAAATCATATCCAGATTTTCGCTTTCTGCAATGGCTTGTACTGCTTTTGCAACGCGATCCTGAATTGGTTTAATCAAAGCTGTACTGCGCTGTGAAAGCTCACCATCCGGGCCAAATTTCTGACGCTGAAAATCTTTGGCTGCTTTTTCTTTGTCGATAATTTCGTTTTCACGACGTTTTTTCATGTCGCCAGTCATCAAAACCTGATCTGCCTGATAAGCTTTATACATCCTGTCGATTTCCTGAAAACGGGCATCGGTTTCTTTTTGCCATTGATCTGATATCGAAGCAATTTGTTTTTGTGTTGAAGCATATTCCGGAATGTGTTTCAAAATGTACTCAGAATCAACATACGCAAAACGTTGGGCAAAAACTGCTGTTGTAGCCAGCAGTGGTAGCATCAACGTTAACAATAATCTTTTCATGCTACAAACCTACGTAAAATTATGATTTTGGAAATCGTTCAAAAACACTTTTCAGACTGTTGTATTTCGGGTTGGTTTAAAAATTGACAGTTTGTTGTTAATTAAAGCCTCCGCTTAAACTTTGCGCAATAGAGAAGTGAAAGTGGCCTTTATTTGCTGTTGGCGCACCAGGAATCGCATCGAAACCATAACCATAATCCAAACCAAGCAAACCAAATATCGGCAAAAATATCCTTGCACCTACACCAGCAGAACGCCTTATATTAAAAGGTGCAAACTGGTTAAATGAGTTCCAGGTATTACCACCTTCTGTAAAAGCTAGGATAAAAATTGTTGCAGACTGACTGGCAATAACCGGATGACGCATTTCTAACTGAAATTTATCAAAAATAGGGCTACCAGAGGTACTTGCTGTATTTATATTAGATCCTGAAGGCACAATGTCAAAATTTTCATAACCGCGCAAACCGATAATTTCTGATCCCTGCAAAAACTGGTAACTCTGCATACCATCACCACCTAATCTAAACCGTTCAAAAGGTGATTGTCCAACAGCACTGTTATAAGCACTCAGGAAACCAAATTGCGTTTGTGCTTTTAGAACCAATTTACCATAAATTTTCTGAAACCATTGCGCTTCAAATTTTGCTTTGTAGTATTCTACAAAATGATAACGCTCCTGCGGTGTTGCAATAGCATAATTTACGCCATTAAACAAAGAATAAGGTGGCGTAAACTGGGCAGTAACTCGAATGTTAGAACCTGAAGTTGGATAAATAGGTGCATCCAGTGAATATCGGCTAAAAGTTTCTGTCAGTTTAATGTTGATGGATTTTCCATTACTAAATAAGTATCCTGGATAATTAGTCAAATTATAATGGTCAAAACTCAGCGTATGGCTTAAATTGAAATAATCATCCGGCCATTTTAATTGCTTTCCAATAGTTGCCGAGATACCGTTAATTGTAATTCCATAGTAAGTTGGATCACCTTTTTTAACTTGATAACCAATAAGGTTTGATCCATTGGATTGTAACTGTGTGTAAGCGGTTATACCAAAATTCACCGGTTTTTTACCACCAAACCAAGGTTCAGAATATGTGAAAGAAAAATTCTGATAATTCTTACCATTTGCCTGGCCCCGCAAACTCAATTTTTCGCCATCACCTTTCGGTAAAGGTTTGTAAGCGTTCAGGTTGAAAAGGTTTTTTAGCGAGAAGTTATTAAACGTTAAACCCAGCGTTCCAACAATACTTCCGCCACCAAAACCACCGGAAAGCTCAATCTGATCAGATGGTTTTTCAACAACATTATACAAAATATCTACTGTACCTTCATTTGGGTTAATATTTGTTGGCCGAGGATCAATCTTCTGCTCATCAAAATTACCCAATTGTGTAATGGCCTGTGTACTTCTTACAATTGCTTCTTTAGAAAACTTCTGACCAGGTTTTGTACGGATTTCACGCAAAATAACCTTATCATTTGTTACTTCGTTTCCTTTTACAATTACTTTATTGATAGTGTATTGCGGACCTTCGTAAACCCGTAAATCAACATCAACGGTATCGTTATAAATCCGCGTTTGAACCGGATCCGTCTGATAAGTCAGGTAACCATCATTCAAATACAACGAAGAAATATCATCTCCGTTTGGCGAGCCGCTTAAACGCTTGTTCAGTTCTTCTTCGCTAAAAACATCACCTTTTTTGATCCGTAAAAGTGTATTTAATATTTTAGTTGGATATTTTGCATTGCCAGACCAGGTAACATTACCAAAATAATATTTCGGACCTTCGTACAATTTAATTTTAATGTTAACGGTGTTATCATCATTTTTCCAGACAGAATCACTTAAAACTTCTGCATCACGATAACCAGCAGCCTGCATTTTGGCAGCTAATGTTTGCTTGTCTTCCTCGTATTTATCACGCAAAAACTTTTTAGAACCGAAAACATTGTACCATTTTTTTGCCTTTGTTTTTTTCAGAAACGAAGCCAGTTTTGCATCCTTAAAAGCAGTATTGCCGGAAAACGTAACGCTGTTAACTTTTACTTTTTGCTTTTTATCAACCGTAGCATCCAAAATCAAACTGTTTGCTTCACCAGCATCTTTGCGCTGTTTGATGTCAACAGTTGCGTTGAGATAACCTTTTTCTGCAAAATGCTTCTTGATAATTGCTGTAGTGGTGCTTAGCAGATTTTCATTAACAATTTTACCGGTTTTATCTTTTAATTTTTTCTGAACGTCTTCTACTTCCCCTTTGCGAAGTCCTTTTATGTTGAGCTTTGAAAGGCGAGGACGTTCTTTTACATTGATGTCAAAATTGATGGTATCGTTGCGGAGCGTGTATAATAATTTCACATCATCAAACAATCCCTGTTGCCACAGGTTTTTAATTACGTTCGAAGTTGCATCGCCAGGTACCGTAATTTTATCACCTTTGGTTAATTGTGAAATCTTGATCAGCACATCTTTATCCAAATACTGCGATCCGGATACGGTAACGGTACCAATAGTTAGTTCTTTTGGATTAAGATAACTCAAACTATCTACAGGCAAAACCTGAGGTGCTGGAGTGTTTTGCCGGCCAACCTGAGCCAGTACAGCAGTTGATATTGTACAGAAAAATATTGCTAAAATGTACCTGTTCATTCGTAGAATTTGGAGGCTAAAGTAATTTAAACAGTTGTTAAAAAGTGTTAAACATCAAAAATTAGTTCACTTGCTCGCTGGTCATCCCAAAGCGGCGTTCCCGTCGCTGGTAATCTAAAACGGCTTCAAACAAATCTTCTTTGCGGTAATCCGGCCATAATTTGGCTGTAAAATAAAGCTCGGCATAAGCAATTTGCCAAAGCAGATAATTGCTGATGCGGTATTCGCCACTCGTCCTGATTAGCAATTCCGGGTCAGGCATGGCAGAAGTATGCAAATGCTGCACAAATAAATCTTCGTTGATGTCTGCTGCTTTTAACTCACCTTTTTCAACCTTTTCGGCCATTTGCTTGGCAGCATTTACAATTTCCCGACGAGAACTGTAACTTAAAGCCAGCGTTAAAACCAAACCGGTATTGCCAGCTGTTTTATCAATGGCAGCCTGCAGTTCCTGATGGCATTTTCCCGGCAGCATTTCCAGATCACCGATAGCGTTAAGGCGCACATTATTTTGCATCAGCTTTTTAATTTCTTTATTGATAGTTGAAATCAAAAGCTCCATGATTGCGGTAACCTCAATCTTAGGCCGGTTCCAGTTTTCGGAAGAAAAAGTGTACAAAGTTAAGTAACCTATACCCAGTTCGGCCGCACCTTCAACCACATCGCGCACAGCCAAAACACCGTTATGATGACCGAAAATGCGCAGCTTGCCCTTGCCTTTTGCCCAGCGGCCGTTTCCATCCATAATAATGGCTACGTGTTTCGGCAGTTTTTCTTTATCTATTTGTGCTTTAAAATCCATTGATTATGTTTTGCATCAACTTTGCAGTTGCCGCTATGGTATCCGGTTATTGTTGATTTATAATATATTTATCTACAGTAAATCGATACGTTGGATGTTTTAATTTTGATTCAAAACCAAAGCTTTATACTGTTTTTATCAACCTAAATTTGTTATCAGAAATTGTTTTAACACAATAAAAATTTAGGCTGCAAAGGTAAAATTAATCTGCAAACTATTGTCTTACAATTACGGTTATCTACAGATGGTTTTTGATTTGTTTGATAAGATGCAAACCGATTTTTATCAATGCTTCTTTTATCACCTAAATTTTAGTAAAAGCATTTTTGGCTGAGAAAAGTATGTGAAATGCTGAAACCAGCAATCATATAAGTATCTCTTGAGCGCAAATCTCCACGTTGCGAACCGGCAGAACCTGTGTAAACACCTGTTTTTTCTCCAGATCGATCTGCAAAAATCCTGGAATAACTATTAGTCATGCTGTTTTTATCGGCATAATTTCCACTTACATCATCCAGATAACCGGTGAACGCGGTACGATAACCTATCTCTAAAGCCAGATTCCAGCTTTTATAAAAATTTACCTTTACCCCAACACCGTACGGAATGCTCAAAGCTGCCGAATTATATTCTTTTTGCTGACCTTCTGTTTTCAGCGAACGCAAATCATAAGTTGTACCCTTGTAATCAGCTTTTGGGTTGTAACCTACAATTGCTATTCCGGAGAAAATAAAAGGTGACCATCGTTTCACGCTAATTCCCGGCTGATAATTAAAAAAATTGAGTTCGCCGGTTAAAGCCAGTTCACTCAAACCCGTATTAAAACTGAGGTTACGGTTGCGCAGTTGCTGGCTGGATGAAGTGCTATCGGCACCGCGAATGGTAGCGTAAGTGTAACCTAATTTTGCAGAAAAATAACCGCTAAAATTGTATTTAACCGAAGCACCAACAGCAAAATCAGTAAATTTTACCGGGTTGATTTCGTTAAATTCGCCCATATATCCGGAAGTGCCTGCAAAACCGCCTAATTCCCATTTTTGAGCAAAAACACCCGAAGAAATCAGCAGTAAAAGAAGCAAACCATACAGTTTACGCATCAGCATTAATAATTTCTGGCATCCAATCCCCACATTAATTTGTTCCTTAACGTGGATAGATAGCTTTCATTATTCAGCCGGATCAGATTAAAACCATAATCAGCTTTACTAATGGTAAAAACACTGTTGGTGTCAATAATTTCCGTTTTAGAATCGCAGGAAATAAGATAGTTAGAGCTGCGCGTTTCTATCTTGAAAGTGAGTTTATTGCTATCCGAAACCACAATTGGCCGCACATTTAAATTGTGGGGTGAAATTGGGGTAATTACAAAATTATTGGATTGCGGAATCACGATCGGGCCGCCGCAACTTAAAGAGTAAGCCGTAGAACCGGTTGGCGTAGAAACAATAATGCCATCGCCCCAGTAAGAATTTAAAAATTCGTCGTTTAAAAAAGCATGAATGGTAATCATGGCCGCATCATCACGTTTATGTATGGTGATGTCGTTTAAAGCGGTATTTTGATTTTTAAAAACGACTGGGTTTGATTCAATTTCGAGCAAAACTCGCCGATCCAGCGTATATTGTTTGTTGATTAACGCGTGAATAGCTGCGGAAATATCATTTTTATTTACGCTGGCCAAAAATCCTAAACGGCCAAAATTAATACCAATTACCGGAATTTCAGAATCACGGATCAAATCCACCGTGCCCAGAATCGTACCGTCGCCGCCAAGTGTTAGCATTACATCAACCTTATTTTTCAGATCGCTGTAATCATTAAAAATGGTGTTATGGGAATTGAAATCTGGCTGACCGGAAATAAAATCGTTCAACTCCTGATGCACAAATATTTCGGCCTGATGCTGTGCCAAACCATCAAAAACCTGCCTGATCAGCGGTAATAAAGTTTGATTAAAAGGTTTGCCGTAAACTGCAATCTTCATAAATGGATCATAAGTTGATGTAGTTCATCAGTATTTCGTACCGGTTTTTGGAATCGTCTTCTACCTGAGCCTGATTATACACAGCCGAAACCATATAATCGTACCGGTTAAAACTGGCCAAAATAGCCGAAACGTCTTTTTTGTTGATTTTTAGTGTTACTTCCATTCGGGTAGAATCCGGGAACGAACGTACGTACGAACTCAATATTTGTGCTTTATCCGATTCTACAATCTGCGCCATTTGCACCAATGAATTATCACGATTACCAATTTCAAGCACAATAATTGCTCCTGGCTCGATAGCTGAAGTTAGTGTGGCAAAATAATCATTCATCGAAGTAATAGTAATCAGTCCTAAATAATTATCCTGCATATCCAGCACCGGCACTACACTTAGTTTTTGTGCGTAAAACAAGCGTATCACATCATAAATATGCTGATTATCCCGAACAAAAGCCTGTGTTTTAGAAAGCGAAACGGTACTGATCGGCACTTCTTCATCAAAAACTTCAATTAAATCATTTTCAGTAATCAATCCCAAGAATTCTTCTCCATCAACTACCGGCAGTTCTTCAACCTTAAATTCTATAAAGAGCGTATTTACTTTTTCAACCGAGTCGGTTGGTTTTACCGGCGGGATGATGTCAGAAATCAGTTCGGCAGCAACCATATTAATCTTTGTTTTTTTCGAGGAAAATTTTTAATAAACGGTTAAACTCAACTGGCTGCTCCATCATTGGCGCATGGCCACATTCATCAACCCAGGTTAACGCTGCGTTTGGTAAGAGCTGAGAAAATTCTACCGCAACTTCCGGTGGCGTAATTTTATCGTTTTTACCCCAAATCAACGCAACCGGCATTTTTATTTTATGCAGATCTTTAGCCATATTATGCCGAATAGCAGATTTTGCCATCGCCAGCAAACGGATGATTTTATGCCGGTTGTTTACGCTTTCATATACGTCATCCACCAGCTCTTTGGTTGCAGTTTTCGGACTATAAAAAGTGTATTCTACTTTTTCGCGTATAAAATCATAACTTTCTCTGCGTGGAAACGATCCTCCAAAAGCATTTTCATACAAACCAGAACTTCCTGCCAGCACCATTGCTTTTAGTTTTTCAGGATGATTTAAAGCATAAACCAAACCTACATGGCCACCAAGCGAATTACCCAAAACGATCACATTTTCCAGCTTTTTATACTGAATAAATTTATGAATGAATTTTGAAAGCGCTTTCACACCAATTGTAAGCAGCGGCAATTCATAAATGGGCAGCATCGGAATGATAACTCTGTAATCTTTACTAAATTCCTCAATCACATATTCCCAGTTGCTCAAAGCACCCATTAAACCATGTAACAGCAACAAAACCTCACCCGAACCTTGTTCTATATATTTGTATCCGTTTTCTTCTTTAACCACAAAGTCCATAAAGTTTAATCAAATAATTTGCTGGTGATATTCATTCCGGAACGTTAAAAACAAGCTGCTGCTACGGCTATAAAATTAACTTTTTACAATTGTTTTCAGCCAAAAACCTCAATTATATTATTGCAGTAACTGCTTTACAATTTCAGAAATGGTTTTTCCATCTGCTTTTCCGGCCAGTTCTTTATTGGCTGCGCCCATCACTTTACCCATTTCTTTTACAGATGTGGCGCCCGTTTTCTGAATGATTTCTTGTACAGCAGCCATAATTTCTCCCCGGCTCATTTGCTGCGGTAAATAAGCTTCAATCACCTGCATTTCTTCTTTTTCAATCTGATACAGATCGTCGCGGTTTTGGGTCTGGTAAATTTCTGCGGATTCTTTGCGCTGTTTAATCAGCTTTTGCAAAACTTTTAGTTCGGTTTCTTCGGAAACAATATCCAAAGCACCTTTTTCTGTTCGCGCCAGCAACAAAGCAGATTTGATGGCCCGCAAGCCACGCAAACGCGCATCATCTTTTGCCAGCATGGCTTTTTTTATATCCTGATCTATGGTTTCAACTAACATGCTTCTTTTATCGGTGTTTTCTTAGGCTGAGAAAGATTTATTTTTCTTTATAAATCCTCACTCGCCGCTCCAATTTTAAACTATAATATTCTCGGTTCTCTCCTTCCTACTTCCGCGCAAAGTTAACAGCATTTGCTTGCGCCGTAGGCATTATTGTTAAATCATTGATATTTACGTGCGCCGGCCGCGAAACAACAAACCAGATCGTTTCGGCAATATCCGCAGCAACCAGCGGTTCAAAACCTTCGTAAACTTTTTTGGCCCGATCGGTATCGCCTTTAAAACGAATGTTGGAAAAATTGGTTTCCACTGCGCCGGGATTAATAGCCGAAACCTTGATTCCGTGCGGCAATAAATCTACGCGCATGGCTTTGTTCAACGCATCAACTGCATGTTTGGTGGCGCAGTAAACGTTGCCGTTCGGATAAACTTCTTTTCCGGCGATGGAACCTAAATTTACAATATGACCACCACCATTAGCAATCATCCAGTTGGAAACGACTTTGCTGGCATACAATAATCCTTTTACATTGGTATCAATCATTACGTCCCAATCATCCGGATTTCCCTGATTAATCGGCTCCAAACCCTGACTCAAACCGGCGTTATTAATCAGCACATCAACTTTTTTCCAGGCTTCAGGCAGCGTTTCGAGGTTATGCTGAACAGCATTTTTATCCCGAATATCAAAAGCAGCTACAGCAGCTTCGGTTTGATACTGAATGTTTAAAGCCGAAGCCAAACTTTCCAGTTTGTCTGATTGCCGGCCGGTTAAAATCAGCTTAAAACCTTCGCGTGCAAATACGTGTGCACATGCTTCGCCAATGCCAGAACTGGCTCCTGTAATCAATGCAATTTTGTTCATAAAAGAAGTATTTAATCAAAGCACAAAGAAATGTTTTTGTGCCGAAGTTTGCCTATTTATTCGAAGAACAAACTAAACATGATATTGTGCAGAAATAATTTATTAAGCGGGTTGGCGTACGGCTGGTTTTCCGGATAAAGTACATTGCCAAATGAATTTGAAAGCTTGATTTCCGGAGAAAGTTTGAAATATTCCAGGTAAATATCACACCCAAAACCAGCTACATACGAAGAAAAATTACGCACATTTTTAAGTTTCCGATCCAGCGGAGCCAAATCTGCCTCATTGGCTTTGCTTTGATTACCGATACCGTACGAATATTTTACGCCACCCAAAACATACGCCCTAAAATTGCCAAGCCGGTTTGATTTCAGCTTCAGTTCCAACGGAAATTCGGCTTGCGTGGTCGAAACCGTCATCAGTACATCAGGAGCTAAATCCTGGGTTCGGTACTGATAATTAAGCACGCGATCCGTAAAAGATAGCGTTGGCACTGTGCGGATTTCCAGATTATCCGTAATGCTGTATCTCGCTAAAAAACCAAGCGCAAAACCGGCAGTACCCGGCGAACTGATGCTGTTTAAACTATCGGTTACGTTTCGGTTAGTTCCCTGATCAAAATATGGTGTGCGCCAATTCGGTTTTTTCAGGATTTTGTAGGATGAATTAACGTATTGAAATGTGTAGCCGAAAGAAAAATTGCTTTGATCTGCACCGCCGGCCCAGGCTTTTACCACTTGCTGTGCAGCAACTTGTCCGATCCAAAAAAACACCGATAAAAACAGTATGTACTTTTTGCTCATTTAATACCTGTATAAACTGAACAAATGCCAAACGCAAGCGGCCGGTTTTTGGTATTTTTAAAACCTACTTTCTGCATCAAACTGGTAAAACGTTCTCCATCCGGAAAAGCCGCAACAGATTCAGGAAGATAAGAATAAGCGCGTGCATCTTTAGAAAACAACCTTCCAATAAAAGGTGTAATATAATTGAAG
>JBPBQN010000106.1:0-11054 GCA_050954865.1 Janthinobacterium lividum
ATAAGATTATGAGTGATATAAAGGTTGTAGAAGCTCCGGCTGGAGTTGAAGGATCAGGATTTTTTGCTACTTCTCTGGATCAGGCTATAGGATTAGCGCGTTCACATTCATTGTGGCCCTTGCCATTCGCTACATCATGTTGCGGAATTGAATTTATGGCTACCATGGGATCTCATTATGATTTGGCAAGATTTGGAGCGGAACGTTTAAGTTTTTCACCTCGTCAGGCAGATTTATTAATGGTAATGGGAACAATTGCCAAAAAAATGGCTCCGGTATTACGTCAGGTTTATTTGCAAATGGCAGAACCACGTTGGGTAATGGCTGTTGGTGCCTGTGCATCAAGCGGTGGTATTTTTGATACTTATTCTGTTTTGCAAGGCATTGATGAAATAATACCAGTTGATGTTTACGTTCCGGGATGCCCGCCAAGACCGGAAGGAATTATTGATGGTTTTATGAACATTCAAAAATTAGTACAAACCGAAAGTGGCAGACGCAGGGAAGAGCCTCAATACAAAGAATTATTAGCTAAATACGGCATTCAATAATGGGTAAAATTCTTAATGAAGAGGTAATTAATCAGCTGAATTTAAAGTTTGGAGACCAAGTTTTATTGCGCTCAGAATTATCTGATTTACCAAATTTTGAAACATCACGCGAGTTAATTACCGAAGTATTAACATTTTTGAAAACGGATTCTGCGCTGCGATTTAATTATCTTACAGATATAACAGCAGTACATTATCCAGATATGGAAAAACAGTTTGCAGTAGTATATCACTTGCATAGTTTTGTAAATAATGTGCGTATAAGGATTAAGGTTTTCCTTACAGAAGATGATGTGCACATTCCAACAGCTACTAATTTGTGGAATGGTGCCAACTGGATGGAGCGCGAAACATACGATTACTTTGGAATTGAATTTGATGGTCATCCAGATCTACGCCGGATATTAAATGTTGATGACATGACTGCATTTCCAATGCGGAAAGAATTTCCGTTGGAAGATCCGAATCGTGTTGATAAGAAAGATTATTTTTTTGGAAGATAGCATAAAAAATTGATGGAAAACTTTCCGGTTTTTGCTGATAATGATCCACAGGATTCGCCTACTACACTGAATCTTGGCCCAACTCATCCTGCCACGCATGGTGTTTTTCAAAATGTGCTGCAAATGGATGGCGAGCGAATAATAAGTGGCGTTTCTACCATTGGTTATATTCATCGTGCTTTTGAGAAAATTGCAGAACATCGTCCGTTTTACCAGATTACGCCTTTAACAGATCGTATGAACTATTGTTCATCTCCCATCAATAATATGGGATGGCATATGACGGTAGAAAAGTTGCTGGATATAAAAATGCCAAAACGCGTCGATTATATGCGCGTAATCGTGATGGAACTGGCACGCATTTCTGATCATATTATTTGTAACGGTGTGCTTGGAGTAGATACTGGCGCTTTTACAGGTTTCCTGTATATGATGGAATACCGCGAAGCCATCTACGAGATTTACGAAGAAATATGCGGATCACGTTTAACTACAAATGTTGGCCGGATCGGTGGTTTTGAGCGTGATTTTAACGAGATCGCTTTTAGAAAAATCAAGAACTTTTTGGTAGATTTTCCGCCGGTTTTAAAAGAATTTGAATCGCTGTTTAACCGTAACCGTATTTTTGTTGATCGTACAAAAGGTGTAGCACCGGTTTCTGCGGAAACTGCATTAAGTTACAGCTGGAGCGGTCCGATATTGCGTGCAACTGGTGTAGATTATGATGTGCGCGCAATGGAACCTTATAGTTCTTATGAGGATTTTGATTTTGAAGTTCCTGTTGGCACAAATGGTGATGTTTATAGTCGCTTTTTGGTTCGAAATGAAGAAATGAAACAAAGCATGCGTATGATTGAGCAAGCTTTAAAAATGATTGAGAAAGAACCAAAAGGTGTTTTTCACGCAGATGTTCCGGATTATTACCTTCCACCAAAGCAGGAGGTTTATAACAATATGGAAGCCTTGATTTATCACTTTAAAATCGTGATGGGCGAGGTAAAAACACCGGTAAAAGAAGTATATCATGCAGTAGAAGGCGGCAACGGTGAGTTGGGATTTTACCTGATTAATGATGGAGGTCGTTCACCTTACCGTTTACACTTCCGTAGGCCAAGTTTTATTAACTATCAAATGTACGCTCCGATGAGTCAAGGCATGTTGCTTTCCGACGCGATTATCAACATGAGTAGTTTAAATGTAATTGCAGGAGAATTAGATGCTTAAAATTGAAGAAATAACGGTAGTGCATGAGTTTTCTCCTCAGTTGTACCAACAATTTATAGATATTGTAAGCCGTTATCCGGCAGAACAACCTAAAGGTGCTTTGTTGCCGATTTTGCATATAGTACAGGCAGAATTTGGTTGGTTAAGTGCAGATGCAATGGATAAAGTTGCTGATTATTTAGATATTCAGCCGATTGAAGTTTACGAAGTTGCTTCTTTTTATACCATGTATTTGCTGCGTCCGCAAGGAAAGTATTTGCTGGAGGTATGCCGCACCGGACCTTGTTGTTTGGTTGGCGCAGAGAAAATCATGAAATACATCGAACAAAAATTAGGTGTAACAGAAGGTAATGTTACGCCTGATGGTTTATTTAGCTGGAGAGGTGTAGAATGTTTGGCAGCTTGTGGCTTTGGACCGGTTTTGCAAATTGGGCCTGAATACACTTTTTATGAAAATTTAACGCCAGCATCAGTAGATCAGTTAATTAGTGATCTCACGATAAAAGCCAATAATTAAGATGAAAAACGGTAAAATTATAGTTTGGGATTTAGCATTTTTACTTGCAGCCATACTGTTTTTATCGACAAAAAACTGGAATCACTATAATTTAATTTTTGGATTATCAGCCGTAAACATGCTCAGGTATTGTGTAAAAAATCATGTTGATTTTTATAAAATAACTGGCAAAATGTATTAAGCAGCAATGGGACGAAAACTACTTTTAGAACATATCGACGTGCCAAACATCAATACTTTTGATGTTTACCGTTCCAAAGGCGGTTATGCTGCTGTAGAAAAAGCTTTAAAAACACTTACTCCAGAAGAAATTGTAGAGGAAGTGAAAAAATCAGGCTTACGTGGTCGTGGTGGCGCAGGTTTTCCTACCGGAATGAAATGGAGCTTTCTGGCAAAACCGGAAGGCGTTCCACGTTATCTGGTTTGTAACGGAGATGAATCTGAACCAGGAACATTTAAAGATCGATTTTTGATGACCAAAATTCCTCATTTATTAATTGAAGGAATGATTATCGGCAGTTTTGCTTTGGGTGCAAAGGTTTCATATATCTACGTTCGCGGTGAAATGATGCCTCAAATTCGCATTTTAGAAAAAGCAATTGCAGAAGCTAAAAATGCAGGTTTTCTGGGAAAAAATATATTAGGAACAGGTTACGATTTAGAATTATACGTTCAGCCGGGCGGTGGTGCATACATCTGCGGAGAAGAAACAGCATTAATAGAATCTTTAGAAGGCAAACGTGGCAATCCGCGTATCAAACCACCATTTCCGGCAATTGCTGGTTTGTGGGGATGCCCAACGGTTGTGAACAATGTTGAATCTATTGCAGCAGTTGTGCCGATTATTCGGGATGGCGGAGAAGAATATGCCAAAATTGGTATCGGCAGAAGTACCGGAACAAAACTTATTTCTGCTTCCGGAAATCTAGTAAAGCCTGGAATTTATGAAATTGAATTGGGCGTTCCTGTTGAAGAATTTATCTATTCTGATGAATACTGCGGAGGAATTGCAAATGGCAAACGTCTAAAAGCAGTTGTTGCAGGAGGATCATCCGTGCCAATTTTACCTGCTAACTTGATCACCAAAACGATTAATCAGGAAGTAAGGTTGATGAGCTATGAATCTTTATCAGACGGTGGTTTTGCAACGGGTTCTATGATGGGTTCGGGCGGTTTTATTGCTTTTGATGAAGATCAATGTATTGTTAGAAATACTTGGAACTTTTCCCGTTTTTATCATCACGAAAGTTGCGGACAATGTTCGCCTTGCCGTGAAGGAACAGGCTGGATGGAAAAAGTTTTGCACCGGTTAGAATACGGACACGGAAAACTAAGCGATATTGATTTGCTGGTTGATGTTTCTAAAAAAATTGAAGGCAACACCATTTGTCCTTTAGGTGATGCAGCTGCTTGGCCGGTTGCTAGCGCAATTCGTCATTTCAGAGATGAATTTGAATGGCACGTTACCGAACCCCGCATAAGTTTAGAGCGCAATTATGGTTTGGCGCATTATGCTGATCCGTTGCCAAAACCAGAACCTGCTGTTGTAGTATAAAAAATAGACGATAAAAGAAGCATCAGCATAAATGCTTCTTTTATTGTACAAAATAATTACTTGAATTTAAGTTTTTATTGATTGGATAAAATGCCAGAAGAACAACTTGTTAAAGTTAATATAGACGGAATACCGGTGGAAGTAGCTCCGGGAACAACTATCCTGAATGCTGCAAGGCAAATCGGAGGTGATATTGTACCACCAGCGATGTGTTATTATTCCAAATTATCAGGAAGTGGCGGTAAATGCCGTACGTGTTTGGTTAAAGTAAGCAAAGGTTCAGAAAAAGATCCTCGCCCAATGCCAAAACTGGTTGCTTCCTGCCGCACAACTGTGATGGATGGAATGGAAGTGCAAAACATAACTTCCGCAGAAGTAATTGAGGCACGAAAAGGCATTGTAGAAATGCTATTGCTTAATCATCCGCTGGATTGTCCGGTTTGTGATCAGGCAGGAGAATGTTCTTTACAGGATTTAGCTTACGAGCACGGAGCCGCAAAAACGCGTTACGAATTTGAGCGACGTAAGTTTGAGCGGATAGATATTGGTGATAAGATTCAGCTGCACATGACGCGCTGTATTTTATGCTACAGGTGTGTTTTTGTAGCAGATCAGATTACAGATCATCGTATTCACGGTATTTTAAACCGTGGCGATCACTCCGAAATTTCCACTTATATTCATCATGCTGTTGATAACGATTTCTCCGGAAATGTGATTGATGTTTGTCCGGTTGGTGCTTTAACCGATAAAACTTTCCGTTTTAAAAATCGTGTTTGGTTTACAAAACCAGTAGAGGCGCACCGTGATTGTGAAACCGATAAATGCAGCGGCAAAGTAACCTTATGGTATAAAGGTGAAGACGTTTTGCGCGTAACCGGCCGGAAAGATGTTTACGGTGAAGTAGAAGAGTTTATCTGTAATACCTGTCGTTTTGATAAAAAGAAAACAGCAGATTGGGTAATTGAAGGACCGAGAAATGTAGCAAATACTTCTGTTATCAGCGCCAATCATTATGGTTCTTTAAATTTGCCGCCTGTTGTAAAGAAAAACCTGGCTTTGCAGGAATCCAACAAAGAACAATTAGAACGTTTTACCAGATTATAAATGGAATTATCATTAGTAATAGAAAAATTTATTCTGGTTGCCATCATTTTCGGAATCAGTTTAGTTACAGCCATGTATTCTACTTATGCAGAACGTAAAGTGGCTGCATTTTTACAGGATCGTATTGGCCCAAACCGCGCCGGCCCTTTTGGTATTTTTCAGCCAATGGCTGATGGTGCCAAAATGTTTATGAAGGAAGAAATCATTCCTACACAATCCAGCGGTTTGTTATTTATCATTGGTCCGTCTTTAGCTATTTTGACTGCATGTATCGGTTCAGCCGTAATTCCTTGGGGACAAACGTTAACCATCGGAACGCATGTAATTGATTTGCAGGTAACCGATATCAACGTTGGTATCTTATACATTTTTGGCGTAGTTTCTTTAGGTGTTTATGGCATCATGATTGGCGGCTGGGCATCTAATAACAAGTATTCTTTGTTAGGCGCAATTCGCGCAGCATCACAAAATATTAGCTATGAAATTGCAATGGGTTTATCCATCATTGCTTTGCTAATGCTAACTGGAACTTTAAGTTTAAGAGAAATTGCAGAACAGCAACATGGTTTTTGGGCAAACGGTTGGTTTACCTGGAACGTTTTCCGTCAGCCTTTAGGATTTTTGATTTTTATCATTTGTGCTTTTGCAGAAACCAATCGTAGTCCATTTGATTTGCCGGAATGCGAAACGGAACTTGTTGGCGGTTATCACACTGAATATTCTTCCATGAAACTGGGTTTTTACCTGTTTGCAGAATACATCAACATGTTCATTTCTTCGGCAGTCATGGCAACGCTTTATTTTGGCGGATACAATTTTCCGTTCATGCACCATTTGGGTTTAGCAGAAAATCTGGTAACTATTTTGGGCGTAGTTGCTTTGTTTGCCAAGATCATTTTCTTTATCTTCTTTTTTATGTGGGTGAGATGGACCATTCCACGTTTTCGCTATGATCAGTTGATGGATTTGGGTTGGAAAGTTTTAATTCCGCTTGCCATTGCCAACATCGTTTTAACTGGTGTTTTTGCCACTATCTTTAAATAATAATTTCCAACAGTTACATGGAATCATTAAGCAATAAAAAGAAAGTCCTCGAAGCAAAACCGCTCAATTTTTGGGAGCGTGCTTATTTGCCGGCAATTTTATCCGGACTTTCTATTACGATGAAGCATTTCTTTAGGAAGCCTGTTACGATTAAATATCCTGAAGTAAAACGTGAGTTTTCTGAAAATTATCGGGGATTGCATTCTTTGAAAAGAGATGAAAATGGCAAAGAACGTTGCACGGCTTGCGGACTTTGTGCTTTATCTTGTCCGGCAGAAGCAATCACGATGATTGCTGCTGAACGTCAGCCAGGAGAAGAAAAACTATATCGTGAAGAAAAATATGCTGCTGTTTATGAAATTAATATGCTGCGTTGTATTTTCTGCGGATTATGTGAAGAAGCTTGCCCAAAAGAGGCAATTTATTTAGATGGAGATATTGTCCCGACAAATTTTCTGCGTAAAGATTTCATCTATGGCAAAGACAAGTTAGTAGAAGCACCCTTGAATCAATAAGTTTTATACCTTTGCGCCGTTCTTGCGGAGCATAGGTATTTTTTATTTCAGCACATGAGTTTATTTTACTTCGTCGCGTTTTTATCCGTTTTCTTTTCACTGCTCGTGATTTTTTCAAAAAATCCGGTGCATTGTGTGCTTTACCTTATTCTTACGTTCTTTACATTTACCATTCACTACTTTTTGCTGAATGCACAATTCCTCGGAATTGTAAACTTCATTGTGTATATGGGCGCAATTCTCGTACTGTTTTTATACACCTTAATGTTGATGAATCTAAACCATGATACGGAGCCGATAAAATCAAACCTGCTAAAAGTAATTGGTGTAATTGCTGGCGGATGTTTGCTTGTAACGCTGATTGCTTCTTTAAAAGCATCCGGCAATTCTGAAATGGTTATCTTGAAAGATCCGAATCTTGGCTTAGTAAAAAATTTAGGAAACGTGCTGTTTCACCAGTTTTTGTTGCCGTTTGAAGTTTCTTCCATCCTGTTATTATCTGCTATGGTTGGTGCCGTATTATTAGCAAAAAAAGAATCCTGATCGATGCAAAACATATCCAACGTTATACAAAGCATTCCGCTTAATCATTATATTATATTAAGTGCAATCATTTTTTCCATCGGTGTAGTAGGTGTTTTAACGCGCAGAAATGCAATCGTTATTTTCATGTCGGTTGAATTGATGCTAAATTCTGTTAATCTTTTATTAACTGTTTTTTCCATTTATAGAAACGATGCATCCGGACAGGTTTTTGTATTCTTTGTAATGGCGCTGGCCGCCGCAGAAGTTGCTGTGGGTCTGGCTATCATCGTGATGATTTATCGTAATACCAATACTATTGATATCAACGTATTAAACCGCTTGAAATGGTAAATCAATTTAAAAATCAAAACGTAGCGCGTTCATGATTAGTAATTATATTTGGTTAATACCAATACTTCCTTTAGCTGGCTTTATTATCAATGGTTTAGGCCGAAACACACTGCCTAAAAACCTGATTGGTTTGCTGGCAAGTTTAATGGTTTTGATTCCGTTTGTATTAAGTGTGATGCTGTTTTTATCGGTAAAAAATTCAGGTCAGCCAATTACAGTAACTTATTTTGAATGGATCAAAGCCGGGAAATTATCCATTCCTTTTTCTTTTTTGGTTGATCAACTCAGCTCCCTAATGCTGTTGATTATAACAGGCGTTGGCTTTTTAATTCATATTTATTCCATCGGTTACATGCATGACGATGAAGGTTTCGGAAAGTTTTTTGCTTACTTAAATCTGTTCATTTTCTTCATGTTGTTACTAGTTTTAGGATCAAACTACATCATTTTATTTATTGGTTGGGAAGGTGTTGGTTTATGTTCTTATTTACTCATCGGTTTTTGGTTTAGCAATCCGGATTATGCCGATGCTGCCAAAAAAGCTTTTGTAATGAATCGCATCGGCGACTTAGGTTTCCTGATCGCCATTTTCGTAATGATTGCTACTTTCGGCAGTGCTTCTTTTAGCGATGTTTTTTTAAAGGCAGCAACATTAAAATTCGGAGATCCAACTTTAGTGCTCATTACTATTTTATTATTTGTGGGAGCAACTGGTAAATCGGCACAAATTCCACTGTTTACTTGGTTGCCTGATGCAATGGCTGGCCCAACACCAGTTTCTGCATTGATTCACGCAGCAACAATGGTTACGGCTGGTATCTATATGATTGTTCGTTCCAATGTGCTGTTTACACTGGCACCGGTTACCATGCATATCATTGCAGTTATTGGTTTAGCAACTATTCTTTTAGCGGCGGTTATTGCCATTGCGCAAACTGATATTAAAAAAGTATTGGCTTATTCTACCGTTTCCCAGTTGGGTTATATGTTTTTGGGTTTAGGCGTTGGTGCTTATACCGGTGCATTTTTTCACGTTATCACACATGCTTTTTTTAAGGCACTTTTATTCTTGTGCGCCGGTTCGGTAATTCATGCGGTAAGCGGCGAACAGGATATGCGCAATATGGGCGGTTTGCGTAAAAAATTACCAGTTACATTTATCACTATGTTGATTGGTGCGATTGCCATTTCTGGTATTCCTCCATTTTCCGGGTTCTTTTCGAAAGACGAAATCTTGGCACACGTATTTACTTACAGCAAAAGCATGTATGTTTTAGGTGTTTTAGGATCAATGTTCACTGCTTTTTATATGTTCCGTTTAATTTATCTGACCTTTTTTGGAAAGTTCAGAGGGACGCATGATCAGGAACATCATCTGCATGAATCACCTTCTTTAATAACCATTCCACTGATTGTTTTGGCTGTACTTTCCATCGTTGGTGGTTTCATTGGCGTTCCTGAAGCATTAGGCGGAAATCATTGGCTTGAACATTATTTATCACCAATATTTGCTTCTACAGCAGCTCAGGTTTCAGAATTTTCGATTTCACATAGTTTAGAATTAACGTTGATGGCCGTTTCGGTTACCGGTGCAGTTTTGGCTATCATTTACGCTTCTATCCAATACAATAATGGTAAAAACATTCCTGTTGCAGACGGCGAAGATCGTTCTCCAATTAATGCTCTAGCTTATCATAAATTTTATATCGACGAATTGTACGATCTGATCATCCGCAAACCACTGGATGTAGCTTCAAAATTCTTTTATAAAATTATCGATTTAAAAATTATTGACGGATTTGTAAATGGCTTGGGAAAAGTTTCTATCGAAAGTAGCCGTGGATTACGCTTACTGCAAACCGGAAATGTTGGTTTTTATATTTTCGTGATGGTTATCGGTATCATTGCCATGATGGCTTACAGTTTATTCAGGATTTAACAGCTTGCAAGATTAAAATATGACGGTCATTCTACTCTTTTTACCCTTATTTGCTGCGCTAATCCTGTTGTTTTTCAAAGGTGAATCTGTAAAAAATATTGCTCTGTTTTTTGCTCTGGCCGAATTGGTTGTAGCAGGAATTATGGTTTCCAATTTTCATGCTGATGCGAGTTATCAATATGTAATTGATTATCCCTGGATTGCAGATTTTGGCATTCATTTTAAAGCTGGTGTTGATGGAATTAGTTTGATTACAGTTATCTTGACTACCGTTTTGGTTCCGCTGATAATCTTGTCAACTTTTAAACATCAATACAGCAATCCATCCGCTTTTTATGCGCTGATTCTGTTTATGCAAACCGGCTTGTTATTGGTTTTTACAGCAATGGATGCGTTTTTATTCTATGTAGGTTGGGAAGTAGCTTTGATTCCGATTTATTTCATCTGCGCTTTATGGGGCGGAGAAAACAGGATTAAAGTAACCATCAAGTTTTTCATCTACACATTTGCCGGATCACTTTTTATGCTTTTGGGGATCATTTATCTACACCTGCAAACGCCGGATAAATCATTTGACATTCAAGCTATCTATAACTTAAATTTTGATGCCTATCATCAAGGCTGGATATTTTGGGCATTTTTTATCGCTTTTGCTATTAAAATGCCAATTTTTCCATTCCATACCTGGCAGCCTGATACTTATACTACAGCACCAACTGGTGGTACGATGATGTTATCAGGAATTATGCTAAAGATGGGAATTTATGGCGCAATTCGCTGGTTAATTCCGGTTGCACCGTTGGGTTTGATGCAATGGCAAAATACTGCAATTATTCTATCTGTCATCGGTATTGTTTATGCTTCTTTAATAGCTTTTAACCAAAAAGACGGCAAACGCTTAATTGCTTATTCATCGATTGCACACGTTGGTTTAATAGCTGCTGGAATTTTTGCCTGGAACATACAGGGAATGCAGGGAGCTGTAATCCAGATGTTAAGTCACGGTATTAATGTGATCGGTTTGTTTTTTGTGATTGATATCATCAGCAGAAGAATTAATACCAGAGATATTAGTTTGATGGGCGGCATTGCTAAAAGCGCACCTTTCCTCGCTACTTCTTTTATCATCATAATTATGGGCACCGTTGCCTTGCCATTAACCAATGGTTTTATCGGTGAATTTTTACTGATGAACGGTATCTATCAATACAATATCTGGTTGG
>JBPBQN010000107.1:0-9415 GCA_050954865.1 Janthinobacterium lividum
GCAAAAGACCATCAAAAGGCTGATGGCGAATTAAAAAGCATCGCAACCGGTAAAAAATTAGGCGTGCCACCAGCTTTAGGTAAAGAGTTTCAGGATCGGGTGGATTCGATGGCTATGAAAAGTAGTGCTCCTTTTGATTTGAAATATATGGATATTATGGTTGCCGCACATAAAAAAGATGTGGCTGATTTTGAAAAAGCAACTACATATCTGAAAGATCCGGATTTGAAAGCGTTTGCCGTAAAAACGTTGCCAACGCTGAAAATGCACTTATCCGCAGCAGAAAATCTGGATAATTCGCTCAACAAAAAAAATAATGCCAACAACAATAAAATGTAGGCCAAATTTAGGTTGATAAAAACAGTATCAGCTTAATATTAAACCGGATTTTCTTTCAAAAACATAAATTTGTTTTTAGGGGAAATCCGGTTTTCTTTATTAATTGGTTTTTTTGCAGATATTGAAATTGCTGGATACAGCGTTTTAAAATTTGCAGCTGATGCTGTTTTTATCAACCAAAATTCATCAGCTTAAAATAATTGCTAATGTTTTTAGTAAAATTAGGATTAATCTTTATCTTTAGAAAAAATTGACCAGCATGAAAACTCAAAAAAAAGTTGTTTTAAAAGGAAGCAGTCGTGTAGCACCGGCGGCTGCAACGCTTCAAAAAGCCGATCCGGAAGCTTTTATCGAAATAACGGTTCGCATCCGCAGAAAAAAGTCTTTGGATGAAGCATTGGCTGCGGGTGAAAGAATCAGCAGAGAAGCTTACGCGGCAGAATTTGGTGCTTCGCAGGAAGATACGGATTTGGTAGAAAGTTATGCGCATGATCATCACCTGACAACGGTTACGGTTGACAGCGCGCGCAGAACCGTAATTTTGAAGGGAAAAATCAGCGATTTTGAGGAAGCTTTCGGCGTTGATTTGCATGAAGCAAAAGAAAATGAAATGCAGTTTCGGGTGCGGATAGGCGAAATCCACCTTCCCGAAAACTTAAAAGATATTGTTACCGGCATTTTTGGTTTTGATGAACGCCAGGCCGCGCGCGCCATGTTTCAGGTTTACAAACCGGATACGAAAATTGTAAGTCATGCGGCTTCCATTTCTTACACGGCAGATCAGCTGGCAAAAATTTACGGTTTCCCTACCGGTGTAACTGGCAAAGGCCAGTGCATTGGTATTATCGAGCTGGGCGGTGGCTACAAAACGGCTGATATTACCAACTATTTTAAAGGTTTAGGCATCAAAAAACCAGCGGTAAAAGCAGTATCAGTTGATGGCGGCAAAAATGCGCCAACTACAGCAAACAGTGCCGACGGCGAGGTTTTGCTGGATATTGAAGTGGCAGGAGCCGTGGCACCGGAAGCAAAAATTGTAGTTTATTTTACGCCAAATACGGATCAGGGTTTTTTAGATGCCATTACCACGGCAGTGCACGATACAGCCAACAAACCATCCGTAATTTCAATTAGTTGGGGTTCTGCGGAAGTGAATTGGACGCCGCAAGCCATGACCAACTTTAACGAAGCATTTAAAGCTGCAGCGTTACTGGGCGTAACCATTTGTGTTGCAGCCGGCGATAATGGCTCCAGTGATGGCGTAACAGACGGCAAAGTGCATGTTGATTTTCCGGCTTCCAGTCCGTATGCTTTGGCTTGTGGCGGCACCAAATTACTCACAGATGGAACGGGCAAAATCACTTCCGAAACGGTTTGGCACGCCGCCAGCGATTCGGCAACGGGCGGTGGCGTAAGCGATTTTTTCCCGATTCCGGATTATCAGGCAAACGCTAAAATACCGGCTTCCCTCAACACCAAATTTAAAGGGCGCGGTGTGCCAGATGTGGCTGGAGATGCTGATCCAAGTACAGGTTATAAAGTTTTGGTAGATGGCCAGCAGTTGGTATTTGGCGGCACAAGCGCCGTTGCGCCGCTGATGGCTGGTTTGCTGGCTTTAATTAATCAGCAAAAAAGCACGGCGGCAGGTTTTATCAACCCAACTTTGTATGCCAACCCAAGTTTGTGCCGAGATATTACTGATGGTGATAATAAAACCACCAAAACCAACACCGGTTATGTGGCAGCTAAAGGCTGGGATGCCTGCACCGGCTGGGGCGTTTTATCAAAACTTTCCTAATTTTTAGGTGATAAAAACAGCATTGATTTAAAAAGTATAGATTAATAAAAAGCCTTTTTTATCTGATTTTACAGATAGAAAAGGCTTTATAATAACTCAATTTTGCTGGCAGAAAGCTTTTAACTAATACGATGACCAACAGTTTTGCGACCGGCAACTGTAAAAACCAAACCAATAATCAGCATTACAAAACCGGCAAAAACCGGCCATGGAAACGATAAATATCCATTGATATAGATACCACGAACGTGAGAATCTACTGCATTATCTACATTCATGTGGTTAAATAAAAAGCTTCCGCCAATCATAAAGATCAAACCAAGCACAATCAAAACCTTACCCGAAGTTTTCATAACTAATTTCTTTATTATAAAAAGAATTTCATAATAAGAATGTTTGAGTTTATTTTGAATTGATGAAAAGAAGTTTTGATCACCTATTCTGAACATCAATTTGGACTATCCGAATTTTGATCTTTTAGACAATGGAAGTTCTGCAAGCAGCTTCCAGATAAAAAAAATTATAATTAAAAACAGTCCAGCACATGCAAAAAATATATTCTTCATCAGTTCTCCTCCTCAAATTAGATAACCAGAACAAATTATCATAAACTATGCCGATAATAAATTTAATGTGTAATAAATTATTTACATCTATAAGTCAGAACTTTATGCCGGTAAAAGAAGTATGCGAATAATAGATTTTAGTATTGAGGAAAGCAGGTTAATCAAACATCAACTAAAATTGGAAAACAATATTCAAATTTATATTTTTTTCAAATCCTGAATCAAAAGTTTGGTTCGCAAATCAACGCCTTTTTTAGTAAGATGATAAGGTGTATCAAATATCAAACTGTCCGGAATAATAAATTCATCAGATTGAACTTGTTATCTTTTAATTTTTGCTGAACTTGTTTAATTTCAGGTTGGTTAATTTTGTAAGATGAAGCCTGATAACCCGGAAAAGTAATATATAGTTTTGCTTCTTTCTGCTGAATTGTATCTTTAAATTGGATCAATTTCTGCAAAATATCGTTATTAAAATTGCTTGTAATGGTAGCATAAGGTTTTGGGTTTTCTGCTGATAATTTCCAATGTGCCGTTGCATCTCCAAATTGGTTGAAAGCCTTTCGATCATATCTTCCAATAATTGTATCTTGCGGATATTTAAAAAATAAAAATCTTGGTTGCAACTTGGATTGTGCAAATTGTGGAATCAATTTAATCAGTTTAAAATATTGCTTGTAATCCAGCAGGTTTCTGGAGTGCGGAACAACATCAGTTACGATCGAAAATAATTCGGCTTCACCATCTGCCAAATCGCCGTAAAACTGTTGATATTCAGTAGAAAGCACAATAACATCGCCGGGTTTTACATATTGCAGTGTGTTTTGCAACATGTATTTTAAACCAATATTGATATGGATTCCGGTGTTGATTGGATGAATATGTAATGAATCCTGAATGGTTTTACTATCCAAACCATAAGCTAAATTGGATCCGCCAACAAAAATAATCCGTGGCCTTGTAATATTTTTCAACAATTCATTTTTATCGATTTGCGTGTAAAGCATATTTTGTTTGCTTTGTTTAGGCGGTAAAAAAACAGCTGCAACTAACAAAACTGATAAGGGAAAAATCAGAATAAACGCTTTTATAAAAAACTGTTTCATGATTTTTAAAATTGGAAATAAATAAATTGCCTGTCAGAAAATTCTCCGAAAACTAAAATCATCATCAGCAAAGCATAATATGCAATCCAACGAATGTAAACCGGTTTCTGGGCAAATACTTGTAAAATTTTTTTGTGACTTTGTAGATAATTGAAACCTTCTAAAAATACAATTAAGAAGATGGACAAAGCCATTTCCTTATTATTCAAACCATAATCCTGTATGATGTGATGTGGATTTTTGATCAAACTTGGAATACCGGTAAACATATTTTTTACAATATAAAATGCAATTTGCAAATTATCAGCACGAAAAAATATCCAGGCAAAACACACCAACAAAAATGTAGTAAGTACAGAAAGGAATGAAAATTTATCGATAAAAACAGCATGGTTAAATTTCTGCCGAAAGCTTTTTGTGATCAAAGCAAAAATTAAATAAAAGCCGTGTAAGGCTCCCCAGATAATATAAGTCCAGCTGGCGCCGTGCCATAAACCACTGATTACAAATACGATAAGTAAATTTAAATACCAGCGCGGAATACTTACGCGGTTGCCGCCCAACGGAATATATAAATAATCACGGAACCAGGACGAGAGTGAAATGTGCCATCGCTGCCAAAATTCATTTAAACTTTTGGCCTGATAAGGTTTGTTAAAATTGGTCATTAGTTTAAAACCCATTACGCGTGCAATACCGATGGCCATATCAGAATAACCGGAAAAATCACAATAAATCTGGAAAGCAAAAAACACGGTTGCAACGATCAAACCCAAACTATTGAAGTTTTGCGGATGATTGTAAACCGAATCAACCACAACAGAAAGCCGATCAGCAATAACTACTTTTTTAAACAATCCCCAAGTTGTTAATTTTAATCCGCTGGTAACTAAGTTGTAATTAAAATTGTGTTTCTGGCGAAATTGATATAAGATATTTTGCGGCCTTTCAATTGGACCGGCAACCAATTGCGGATAAAACATCACATACAAAGCATAGATGCCAAAGTGTTTTTCTGCCGGATGATTCCCTCTGTAAACTTCGATCGTATAACTCATGGCCTGGAAAGTATGGAACGACAAACCAATGGGTAACAAGATAGAAAGATAGGGCAGTGGGTTGTGATAATTGAAACTTTTAAATAAAAAAGTCAGGTTAAAATTGATGAAATTAAAATATTTAAAAAATACCAAAACACCAATGTTAGCAATCAAACTCAGTATTAAAAAAAGTTTTCGTTTTTGACCAGTTGCTTTTTCAATTTGTATTCCGGCGATGTAATCAATTACAATTGTAAATCCAAGTATCAGAATGTAAACCGGAATAAAAGCCATGTAAAAATAGCAACTTGCGAGTAAAAGCAGCAGCCATCTTTTTTGATGTGGAATGATGAAATATAAGGAAGTAACAACAATAAAAAATACAAGAAAATTGTAAGAATTAAAAAGCATAAAGTATTTGTTGTATATTAAGTTTTATACTAAGATTAGATTTTTTTTGGCAAAAATTATGCCTTAAAAGAAGTAACGATGTATCCAACAATTTCTTTAAGATAACTATTCCAGCCGGAAAGTGCATCTGCAGAAGGTATAAACTGATCCACAGCAACAGGCTTTTCGGAAGCTGAAAATTCGCATGGAAAAGGCGTTACTTGCAAACCTGCTTTTTTGCAAACAAGCAAAGCCCGGCGCATGTGGAAAGCAGATGTAACCAATAAATACGGCGGCTGCAAGTGCCTGGCTTGGATAATTTGTTTTGAAAAACGAATGTTTTCAAACGTGTTTCGTGATTGTTTTTCAAATAGCAATGTGCTGTCTGCAAAGCGGAAAGGTTGCAATTCGTGCTTTAACCAGTTGGCTTCTATAAAACCGTCTGGCGTTAAACTTGCATTGCCGCCCGTAAAAAGCAAGTGTGAAGTTTTGTTTGTTTCTTTTAGTTTAATGGCTTGTATAAACCGGTCTGAAGCACCGTTAAAGTATCCGGTAGTTTTGTTGTATTCGGAAATATATCCACCCAAAATTAAAGCACAACTATAAGTTTGATTTGGTTTTAAAGTAATTGGTTTCGCATCCCAAAAACCAGTGACTTGTTTTAATAAAAATTCGTTAGAAAACAGTAACAATACTACAATTGCTGCAATGAAAGTTTGATGCTTGTATTTTCTGTTTTTAACAAAAATGCTGATGATCAACAATACTACAATCCAGGAAAAAGGATATAAAAAGTAAATTAACAGCTTTGATAATATGAAATACATGTAGTTCTTTTACGTTTTTAAAGAGAATAAGATTACATAAAAGTCGAAAATACATTTTCTTGCCGAAAAATTTAAGTAAATGTTTACTATGAGTTGAAAGCTAAACTTTTGCCGCTTACCTTTGCTGACATATTTCAAGTGTAATGCTTCTTTTAGCCCTATAAATTTTGAAATAAGATACATCCTTTTCTGTGCATAAAAAGATGTTTTGTGTTTGGTTTGATGATAATAATTTCGACTTGCACTTAAAATGATACTTCAAATCAAACTAAAAGTAAAATTTATACCGGTAAAAACAGTATCAATAAAAGCGCGGCGATACTGGTTTTATAAAAAATTAATCAGGAGTTCGTCTGAAATATGGAATAATCCGCATAAAGAATAATTTAAAATTGTACAATTTTCAAAATGAAAAATAATTTATACATTCTGTTTCTGATGGTGATTTTTGCAGCTTGTAAAGATCCTAAAAAAGAAGAAAAAGCATTGGAAAGCCAGGTGATGAATTTGCACGAAAAAGTAATGACTGACGGTGAAACTGCCATGCAAAATAAAATGAAGTTGGATACTTTGATCCTTAAAAAAGATAGTATAAAAACAGTATTTCCAAACTTGGATACTTCCGCAGAAAACAAAAATATGCGCAATTTAAGCAGCCAAATTTCAAAAGCTGACGACAACATGAGTGATTGGATGCACAATTACAATCCGGATTTTACGGGCAAATCGCATCAGCAAATTATGGATTATCTGGATCAACAAAAAAAGCAGGTTACGCAAATCAATATGCAGTATAAAAATGTTATCCGGGCATCCAACCAATACTTGTTAAAATTTAAAAGTAAATGAAAAAACTAATCTGGCCAGCACTTGCAATGCTTGTTTTTGCGGCCTGTTCCCATAAAAACACAGCTGCCAAATTACCAATTTATGGTGATCGGCAGCCAATTACTAAAACTGTTGATGGCAAGCAAGTTACGGATACAGTTTACGCCACCATTCCGCCTTTTAGTTTTGTAGATCAGGAGCGTAAAACCATTACCGAGCAAAATCTAAGTGGTAAAATTTATGTCGCCGATTTTTTCTTCACTTCCTGTCCGTCCATTTGCCCGATTATGCAGCGCAACATGCTCACGGTTTTTAAAGCTTATCAAGGAAAACCGGATTTTAAGCTGGTTTCTTTCAGCATTGATCCGCGCCATGATACCATTCCGGTTTTGAAGGAATATGCTGAGAAGCTGGGCGCAAAAGCTGATCAGTGGTACTTTTTGCTTGGAAAAAAAGAGGAAGTTTATCAGCTGGCAGAAAAAAATTACTTGGTTTCTGTATCCGAAGATGGCCGTGCGCCGGGTGGTTTTGTGCATCAGGGCTGGCTGGTTTTGGTAGATAAAAAAGGCCGGGTTCGTGGTGCGTACGATGGCACGGACAAAAAACAAGTGCAGCAATTAATTACAGATGTGCAGGTTTTGATGGATGAAGGAAGCGCAAAAGCATGAAACGTTTTTGTGTTTGCATGATACCTTTTGCCTTTATCCTTTCTACATTTCTGCTTTCCTGTCAGAGCGAATCTGAGCTTGAATATCAGCATTATTACACTATTGGAAAGAGCATTTATCAAACCCAATGTCAAAATTGCCATGCCGAAAATGGCGAGGGTTTGGGCGGATTGATTCCTGGTTTGCAAAGGGCAGATTATCTTAGTAAAAATAAAACCAAACTGGCTTGCGTTGTGCAAAATGGTTTGCAAGGTTTGATTGTGGTTAACGGGAAGTTTTACAACGGTAAAATGCCTGCACAAACACAATTGGCACCAATAGAAATTGCAGAAGTAATTACTTTTATTACCAATACTTTTGGCAATAATCAGGGCGTTTACGGTTTGGAAAAAATTACTGCGGATTTAAGTAGGTGTGGAGAGTAAGGCTGAATTAACTTTACGTTTATCATCCTGAAGTTATTTCAGAATCTCTCGTGAAAAATAACAAACCTTTCCTGTGGGATGCCGAAACAAGTTCGGCATGACAACACGCATAATCATGATTAACCTAAAATTAGCTGATAAAAGAAGCATCGCCTATCAAACCATGCTTCTTTTATCAACCTAAAATTGGTCAGCTTAAACCCTACAAAATCAAATGGATAAACCCGGTTTTGCTTGGCGCGCTGCCTTTGTAGCTCATGCCTTCCCAATCATTGCCGTTTAAATACGTGCCTTCAATCTGCCAAACGTAAACGCCTTGTGGTGCCGGCGCGCCGTTCATCATGCCGTCCCAGCCTTCGGCCGGTTCGCCGCGACTGGTTAATTTGGTGCTTTCCCAAATCACCTGTCCCCATTTGTTAAACACGCGCATCCGCCAGGTTTTCAAGCCGGAACCTTTCGCTTTAAATGTTCGCAACTCGTCGTATTTACCGGCTGGCATAAAGGCATTCGGCACAAAAAGCTGACCGGGCACACCCGTAATCTGCACTTTATGCATAATGGTATCAGCACAACCCTGCAAATTATAAACCACTAATTTTACTTTGTAAACGCCGGTATCTGCATAAGTATGTTCCGGATTTTGTTTGGATGAACTGCTGCCATCGCCAAAACTCCATTTCCACAAGATTGGCAAATTCGTGCTTTGATCCTTGAATGAGAAAGTATAATGCGGATACACAATCACACTGTCCGGATTGGCGCGGAAAGCTGCTTTTGGCGGAAGGGTAACGGTGATATAGTTTTTCATCACCGCCGTATCCGGACAATTTAGCAAGTTTTTAGCAATCAGGCTGATGGTGTAAGGCGTGCTCCGGGCCTGAAAAGTATGTGTTGGATTGGCTGTGTTTGAAGTGCTGCCATCGCCAAAATCCCACAAATATGTGTTGTTACCAACCGTTTTGTTGGTAAAATTAACGGTTAACTGCGTGCAAGCTTTGGTTACATCGGCCACAAAACCAACCACCGGCTGCGGATAAACGGTAATGGATTGCGAAGCCGAAGTATCCGAACAGCCGTTGGTTGCTTTCATGACAACTTTAAAAATACCATCTTTCAGAAAAGTATGACTCACCACTTCCGGCGCAGAAACGGATGATAGCGTGGTGCCATCGCCAAAATCATACGTAAAATAAGTGCCGCCTTTGGTGTTGTTATGAAACTGAACCGTCCACGGCGCACAGCCTGCTTTCTGGTCGCCATCAACAATCAGCTGCGGCAAAACCGTATTTGGCGCAATGCTGATTTTGTATTGCGTGCTGCTGATGCTACACTCGTTTTGCGCGGTCATTTTCACCGTAAAAACTTTATTGTTTGGTGCGATATAAGTGTGGTTAACCGGCTGATTATCGGTGGTAACTAGGGTTGTTC
>JBPBQN010000108.1:0-8728 GCA_050954865.1 Janthinobacterium lividum
TTCAATCTATTCCTGGCAATTTTTTAATTGATCCAACCGGAAAAATTATAGCCAAAGATTTACGCGGAGAAGAACTGGAACAAAAACTGGCGCAGTTAATAAAATAATCAAATTTAGGTTGATAAAAGAAGCACCGAACGGATCGTCCGTTCGGTGCTTCTTTTTTGTAAACTATTTTTCGTCTGCCGATGGGCCGTACAATCCCGGAACCGGCAAATCATTCAGCCTTAAATAAACGGTTAATTGCCCGCGGTGATGAATGATATGATTCATCACAACAAAACGCAAAACATTGATGCGCGGCATATCAAAAATTACCCGTTCGCCGTATGACAATTTCCAGTTGGATTGTAAAATTTCATCCGAAGCATTCTCCAGCGCAGCCAAAGCTTTTTCTGTATAATTTTTTTGATTCTGCAGGAGTTCGGCCTGATTTTCAGCTGGTGTTGGTTGTTTAGAATTGGCAAAATCCAGACTTTCTGTTTGAATAATTGGTACAATCCAAGCCGTAAGTTGCACAATATGATTGGCTAAGGCACCAAAACTCATGCTTTTTTCGTGTGGTTTCCAGCCAAATTTTTCGTTGGGGATACGTTCAAAAATTTTTTCTGTTGAAGCTGATTCACGCTTCAATTCTTGTATAAATGCTTCGTTTAAGGCCATTTTTTGTTTTAGGTTGAATAAATAATTAAATATAGTGATGCTTCTTTTATTAAGTAAAATTTCAAATCAGGTCAAAGCCAATGTCTTTTCTAAACTGCATGCCATCGAAATAAATCCGGGCAGCATCTAAAGTCGCTTGTTGTAAGGCGTTAAACATGGTATCCTGCAAACTTGTAACCGCCAAAACCCGGCCGCCAACTGTTTTAACTTCTTCGTTTTCCAGCTTGGTTCCGGCCTGAAAAACGATAGAACCGCGCACATTTTCAATGCCGGTTATGGTTCTGTTTTTTAGATATTCTCCGGGATAACCGCCCGCCACAATCATGACCGTTGCGGCAATCTGATCAGAAATTTTCAGGTTGATTCGATCCAGATTTCCTTCCGCAGTCGCCTGTAAAATCTCTACCAAATCGTTCTCAATTCGCGGCAAAACCGATTCCGTTTCCGGATCGCCCATGCGGCAATTGTACTCGATCACGAAAGGTTCGCCACCGCAATTCATCAAGCCAATAAAAATAAAACCAACGTACGGAATGTTATCGTTTTGCAAGCCTTGCATCGTCGGTTTTACAATGCGTTCCTCTACTTTGGCCATAAAAGCAGCATCTGCAAAAGGCACCGGCGAAACCGAACCCATTCCGCCGGTATTTAAACCGGTATCGCCTTCACCAATGCGTTTGTAATCTTTGGCTTCGGGCAAAATTTTGTAATTATTGCCATCGGTCAGCACAAAAACAGATAGTTCTATGCCTTGTAAAAACTGCTCTACAACCACTTTTTTACTGGCCGCGCCAAACTTGGCATCACGCAGCATCGCGGTCAATTCATGTTGCGCTTCTTCCCAGCTGGTGCAAATTAAAACACCTTTTCCGGCCGCCAAACCATCGGCTTTCAATACAATTGGCAAGCCGTGTGTAGCTAAATAAGCCAAACCTTCGTTCAAAGTTTCGGGCGTAAAAGTTTTGGAAGCAGCTGTTGGAATGCTGTTTTTAAACATAAATTCTTTGGAGAAATCCTTGCTGCCTTCCAGCTGTGCGGCTTGCTTTTGCGGACCAATTACAGGAATATTCCGTAGCGATTCATCCGCCAGAAAAAAATCATGAATCCCATTTACCAGCGGTTCTTCCGGTCCAACCAAAATTAAGTTGATGCTGTTTTTATGCACTAAATTTTTGATTCCCTCAAAATCATTTACGCTGAGATCAACGTTTTGTCCGTAAATCTGGGTTCCAGCATTACCGGGGGCAATAAATAATTTGTCGCATTTTGGGCTTTGCGATAATTTCCAGGCAAAAGCACTTTCTCTTCCGCCGGATCCGAGGAGCAGGATATTCATGCGGTAAAGATAGAATTTGCCCGACTGATTTAAACGTAACCTACAATAAATCTGTTGGAAATCCGTAATTTTACCTGCCATTATGGCCTCGGCCTGCGATGGCGTAATTGTTGCAAACGAAGAATTTTATCTTAAGATCAAATACATGTTGGGATTTATCAGTAAGCTTTTCGGAAATAAATCGGAGAGAGATGTGAAAGGCGTACAGCCTTTGGTAGAAAAAATAAAGGCAGAATTTGCCAAGCTGGAGCAGCTCAGCAATGATGAGCTGCGTGCAAAAACCATAGATTTTAAAGCGAGGATTAGTGCTGGTTTAGAAAAAACTGATGCTGAAATTAAAGCCGCAAAAGAAGAAGCTGAAAACGATTCATCCATTGAAGTGAACCGCAAAGTGGAGCTTTATGGTGAAATCGACAAGCTGGAAAAAGACCGCAACAAAGAACTGGAAGTTCTTTTGATGGAGATTTTGCCGGAAGCTTTTGCTGTAGTAAAAGAAACGGCACGCCGGTTAGCCAAAAACAAAACACTGGAAGTTACGGCAACAGATTTTGACCGCGAACTGGCTGCTTATAAAAAGAACGTTTTAATTTCGGGCGATAAAGCCATCCACCATAACTCCTGGCTGGCTGCTGGAAATGAAGTAACTTGGAACATGGTGCATTATGATGTGCAGCTGATTGGCGGTATCGTTTTGCACGAAGGTAAAATTGCCGAAATGGCAACTGGTGAAGGTAAAACGCTAGTGGCCACGCTTCCTGCATACTTGAATGCGCTGGCCGGACAAGGGGTACACATCGTTACCGTAAATGATTACCTGGCCCGCCGTGATAGCGAATGGATGGGACCGTTGTACGAATTTCATGGTTTATCGGTGGATTGTATTGATCGCCATGAACCCAATTCCGAGGAAAGAAGAAACGCTTATTTAGCGGATATTACCTTCGGCACAAACAACGAATTTGGTTTTGATTACCTGCGTGACAATATGACACGCAGTCCGGAAGAGTTAGTGCAGCGCAAACTGCATTTCGCGATGGTGGATGAGGTGGATTCGGTTTTAATTGATGATGCCCGTACGCCGCTGATTATTTCTGGTCCGGTTCCGCGTGGTGATGAGCACGAATTTTATGATTTGAAACCACGCATTGAACGTTTGGTAAACGTGCAGAAAGCGTACGTTACAACAAAATTAAATGAAGCTAAAAAGCAAATTGCTGAAGGTAAAACCGGTACTGAGGAAGGCGGTTTAGCTTTGTTGCGCGCGCATCGTGGTTTGCCAAAAAACAAAGCGTTAATTAAGTTTCTAAGTGAGCAGAACATCAAACCAGTACTCAACAAAACCGAAAATTATTACATGCAGGATCAGAATAAAGAAATGCCCAAAGTGGATGCAGAACTTTATTTTGTGATTGATGAAAAAAATAATTCAGTAGAATTAACGGAAAAAGGGATTGAATTGATCACCACTTCTGGAGAAGATCCGCACTTTTTTGTGATGCCAGATGTAGGATCAGAAGTTGCCGAAATTGAAAAGTCCGGTTTATCCGCAGAAGAAAAACTGGCTAGAAAAGATGAGTTAATGCGGGATTTCTCCATCAAATCAGAACGTATCCATTCGGTAAACCAGTTGTTAAAAGCTTATACATTATTTGAGCGTGATACAGAATACATTTTGGATGATGGTAAGGTAAAAATTGTAGATGAGCAAACTGGTCGTGTGCTGGATGGCCGTCGTTATTCTGACGGTTTGCATCAGGCGATCGAAGCCAAAGAAAACGTAAAAGTAGAAGATGCTTCACAAACTTTTGCTACAGTTACGTTGCAGAATTATTTCCGGATGTATCACAAATTATGTGGTATGACGGGTACTGCTGTTACGGAAGCAGGCGAGTTCTGGGAAATTTACAAGTTGGATGTGGTTGAAATTCCAACCAATACACCAGCAAGTCGTAGCGATCGTCAGGATTATGTTTATCGTACGATGCGCGAAAAATACAACGCTGTTGCAGATGAAATTGTAACGTTAACCCAAGCTGGCCGACCAGTTTTGGTGGGTACAACTTCCGTAGAAATCTCCGAACTATTGAGCCGGATGCTGAAATTACGTGGCATCAAACACAATGTCCTCAACGCAAAACTGCATCAAAAAGAAGCTGATATTGTTGCAGAAGCCGGTAAAACAAGTACCGTTACCATTGCCACCAACATGGCTGGTCGTGGTACAGATATTAAGCTGGGCGAAGGCGTAAAAGATACTGGCGGTTTGGCCATTGTTGGTACAGAACGCCACGAATCCCGTCGGGTTGACAGGCAGTTGCGTGGTCGTTCCGGTCGTCAGGGTGATCCGGGTTCTTCCCAGTTCTTCGTTTCGCTGGAAGATGATTTGATGCGTTTGTTCGGTTCTGAACGTATCTCCGGCTTAATGGTAAAAATGGGAATTGAAGATGGTGAAGTGATCCAGCATTCTATGATTACCAAATCCATCGAACGCGCACAGAAAAAAGTAGAGGAAAACAACTTTGGTATCCGCAAACGTTTGCTGGAATACGATGACGTGATGAACTCGCAGCGTACCGTAATTTATACGCGCCGTAAAAATGCATTGTTTGGCGAACGGCTGGACGTCGATCTGAACAATACCATTTTTGATGTAGCGGAAGATGTTGTAAATGAATTTAAAGACGCTAACAATTACGAAGGTTTCCAGCTGGAAATGATTCGCTTGTTCTCCGTAGATACTGCGATTACTGCTGAAGATTTTGCCGCTAAAAACAGCATGACTTTAGTGGAAACATCGTTTCATGAAATCACCGATTTTTACAGACGCAAATCAGAAGCGATTGCCAAACAGGCTTATCCGGTTTTGAAAGACGTTTACGATACACGCGGCAACATGATCGAGAATATCATTGTGCCGTTTACAGATGGCGTTCATGGTATTCAGGTTGCTGTTCCGTTGCAAAAAGCGGTGGAAAATGATGGTCATGAAGTGGTTAAATCTTTTGAGAAAAACGTGGTTTTGACCTTTATTGACGATGCCTGGAAAGAGCATTTGCGCGAAATGGACGAGCTGAAGCAATCGGTACAAAACGCCGTTTACGAGCAAAAAGATCCATTGTTGGTTTACAAGTTTGAAGCTTTTGAATTGTTTAAGCAGATGCTGAGCAATGTAAACAAGGAGATTGTGGATTTCTTGTTTAAAGGAGGTATTCCCGTGCAGCAACAACCGGAAGAAATTCGCGAAGCAAAACCAGAACCAAAACTGGATATGCGCCAGATGCGTGTTTCTAAACCGCAACTGGTACACGAAACTAATGGCGTTCCGGATGAAGATACGCGAGAATTGCAAAAGCCAACGCCGGTAAAAGTGGAGCAGAAAATCGGCAGAAATGATCTTTGCCCTTGCGGAAGCGGCAAAAAATACAAAAATTGTCATGGCGTAGGTGCGGCATAAATGAGTTCGAAACAAAACGCAATGCCAAACCTAAATTTATATGATAAAAGAAGCATCCGGGTAACATCAGCCTGGATGCTTCTTTTATCAATATTTTTTTTGAATGCAAAGTCCTTCGCACAAAACCGTGGAGAAGTAACCGTAATTAAAGATTCGCGGATTGATTCGATCATCGCCCATCGTTTAATGGCTGTAAAATCTCCGCTGGGAAAAATCGGTAGCAGCTCTGGATACGGTTATCGCGTGCAGTTTTTTATCAGCCCAAACCGCAATGAAATTTATGCAAAACAGGCTGCTTTTAACGAAATGTATCCTGATTTGCGCACGTATATTGTTTACCAGGAACCAAATTATAAGCTAAAAGCAGGAGATTTCAGAACACGGCTGGAAGCGCAAAAACTGATGCGCGATATCCGGCCGCAGTTTAAAACGTTGTTTTTGGTTTCCGAAAAAATAAATCTACCCAAACTTGATCCAACCGATGCTAAAAACTAAAGTACAGGAACTTGCTAAAAATATCCATCAGGAAGTAATTGCAAACCGCCGGCATTTGCATCAAAATCCGGAACTTTCTTTCGAGGAAGAAAACACGCGGATTTATGTTGCGAGTAAGCTGGATGAGTTAGGTATTCAATACGAGCGCATGGCAGGAAATGGTCTGGTGGCTTTGCTGAAAGGTGAAAAACCATCAGATCAAGTAGTTGCTTTGCGCGGAGATATGGATGCGCTGCCAATTGTGGAAGCAAACGATGTGCCGTACAAATCTAAAAATCCGGGTGTGATGCACGCTTGCGGACATGATGTGCATACGTCGTCTTTGCTGGGCACGGCGCATATTTTAAATCAGCTGAAATCAGAATTTGGCGGAACGGTGAAGTTTATTTTTCAGCCTGCGGAAGAAAAACTGCCAGGCGGCGCAAGCTTAATGATTAAGGAAGGTGTGCTGGAAAACCCGAAACCACAGGCCGTAATCGGTCAGCATGTAATGCCGCTGATTGATGCCGGAAAAGTAGGCTTTCGTGCCGGAAAATATATGGCTTCCACCGATGAGTTGTATGTAACCGTAAAAGGAAAAGGTGGCCACGGCGCGCAACCGCAACAAAATGTTGATCCGGTGATTATTACGGCGCATATTTTAGTTGCGCTGCAGCAGATCGTTAGCCGTTTTGCTGATCCGAAATCGCCATCGGTTTTATCTTTTGGAAAAGTGATTGCAAACGGAGCAACTAACGTGATTCCGAATGAAGTTTACTTAGAAGGAACTTTCCGTACGATGGATGAAAACTGGCGGCAGGAAGCGCACATCCGCATGAAAAAAATGGCGGAAGGTATGGCCGAAAGTATGGGTGCCACTTGTGATTTTGAGATCAGAAAGGGTTATCCTTTTTTAATTAACGAAGAAAAATTAACGGCCAGTGTGCGTGCTTTTGCAGAAAATTATTTGGGTAAAGAAAACGTAGAAGATTTAGATATTTGGATGGCTGCAGAAGATTTTGCTTACTATTCGCAGGTAGCCGATGCCTGTTTTTACCGTTTGGGAACACGTAATGAAGAACGCGGAATTACATCTTCCGTGCATACGCCAACTTTTGATGTGGATGAATCTGCATTGGAAACCAGCACTGGCTTGATGGCTTATCTCGCTTTAAAACAATTGGGAAATTAAAAGCAATGCTTCTTTTATCACCTAAAAATTGCGCTTTAATATTTCTGCTGATTGGTGGTATTTTTCTTGCGCAAAATGCTAATGCCCAGCAAATTAAAAGGTTTAATCCAGATACCGTTAAAACAATTGTAATCGATTCTGCCGTGGCAACCATACGTGGCAGAAGCGGTTTAAACGCACAGGATTTTATTGATCAGATTGTGCGCGATACGAGCTTTTACGAAGCATTCCGCAATATGAAAAAGTATGCTTTTACAGCCGAAAACCGTGTTTATACTTACGATAAAAGAAATAAAGTAGAAGGAAAGATTTACCGCAAATTAAAACGTAACTACGTAAACGGTAAACATCAAATCCAATATTTAGCCAAGCAAGACAGCGGGCAGGTTTACAAACATAACAACAAATACGAGCTTTATACAGTAGAAATGTTTGATTACGTTTTTACTAATTCTTACAATTCTGATTTTATAAAAGGTGGAGATTCGCCAAATTCCGGAGGGAAAAATGAATCTTATAAAGACAAGTTAAAAACGCTCATTTTTAGTCCCGGAAGGCCGGTAAGCGGTATTCCTTTTATCAGCAAAAAAACAGAAATCTTTTCGCCGGAAATGCGTAACTTATATCGGTATGAATTTGCAAAAGGCACTTACTTGGATTCAATTCCGGTTTATCGTTTTAAAGTAATTGAGCGCGCAAATTTAAATGCTAATCAAAAAGATGATGTGATGATTAAAGAATTGACAACCATTTTTGATCGGCGCAACTTCCAGATACTTGGACGTTATGTTGATATGAAATTTAAAAATATGGTGATTGATTTTAACGTGCAAATGAACATCGAATTGAATCGTTTTGGCGGAGAATTATTGCCCACAAAAATTAGTTATCAGGGAAATTGGGATGTTCCTTTTCACAAAGAAGAACGTGCAAGTTTTCTGGTTTTGCACAAAGATTATCAGGTAGAAAAGTAAAAATTCAGCTTAAAACCTTCTCCATCAGCCAATCGCATTGCAAATCATTTCCAAGTTCAAAATCCAAAGTTCCGATTTTAATAAATCCCCAATTTTGGTAAAAGTAAATTGCTTTCTGATTGTGTTCCCAAACGCCTAACCATAATTTTTCAGCTTTATTTTTTAAGCCGAAATCGATGGCAAATTGCATTAAAGCTGCACCAATTTTCTGATTATGATGAAGTTTGGAAACATACAATCTGGAAAGTTCTGCTGATTTTTTACCGGTAAAAGAAGCATCAGGCAAAATCAATTTTATGCAACCAATTGGCATACTGTTTTTATCAGCATAAAAACAGTATGTATTTGGATCTTCCAATTCTTGCCGAATTTTATCCAATTTAAAACTTTTATCCAGATACAATTTCATATCCTTTGCAGAATTAAATTTAGCAAAAGTTTCTTCAAATAAAGCTGCGCTGAATTTTGCAAATTCAGCCGCTTCTTCAATATTTATCTGGCGGATGAAAATTTCCGGGTTCATCAAAACTCTGCATTTTTAGGAAACCTTGGGAAAGGAATCACATCGCGGATATTGCCCATTCCCGTTACAAACTGCACCAAACGTTCAAAACCTAAACCAAAACCGGCGTGTT
>JBPBQN010000109.1:0-8591 GCA_050954865.1 Janthinobacterium lividum
ACAAGCACAACAACGGCGGCGCAAGGTAATTTTGTGGAGTACAACGCTTTTCCGCAAGTTTTATCTTTTACACAAGCCACAGAAACCGATGCAGAAGGATCTGCAGATGCATCCAAACTAAGAATCGGTTACACGTTGTTTATCAAAAATCAATTCGCATCCTATCTAAATAAAACCGACGCTGGTGCAATCGTATTTTTGGCGCGCCAGGATAAAAGCGGCATCCGCAATCCGGTTTTTGGAATTGTTTTGCAAGCCGTAAACTTGTTTGATACGCAGCATTTAGACAATGGCTTGCAAAACCGCATTCGTATTGGTTTTACTAGTAATTTTTCTTTATGATAAATTTAGGCTGATAAAAGAAGCATCAGTTCAAAACTGATTTTGAAGTTGGGCTGCTGTAAGTTTGTTTTTCAGAAATCAAAAACTTAAAACTGGTTTAACAACGTAAATGGTTGTAAGCAACTAAAAAGCTTTGCCGAAATCAATTTAAGCCGATTATACAATTTCAAAAAAAAGAATTTAATTTTTAAAAATTGTTTTTTAAAAATTTAAATGTAGCTTTAAATCAGCAGCTTGTGTGGGTGATTTGTGCAAGTTTGTATTTTCTGTGGCCTGCTTTTAATTGCTCATATTTAAACATCATCAGTTTTGTATTGATATGAAACCAACAGAATATAAAATTTCCGATGCTTCTTTTATCGGTCATTATTTTAAGTTACTTCTTATCCGCTTAAAACAATTTAAAACTGCAAAACATGTGGTTTTATTTGGTGTGGTTTTGGTTTGTATGCTGGCGCGTTATATAGTTTTGCTGGGCGATAAAAGTCAGTTGAAAACACCAATTGTAATAGAAAAATACCGCAGAATCCGTTCCCAGGTTCCTAAAATAATCGTTGTTCCGAGCAGTCCTGCTTCGCAAATAAACAATTTCTTGAAATTCAGACAAGTACGATTTGAGACTGTAAAAACAGAAAATCCATACGACGCAACCGCAAAAGATGTGCAATGAAACGGATCATTACGTGTTCTGACGGAACCTGGAACAAACCTAATCAATACTACAAAGGTCAACCTGTAAGCACCAATGTGCAGCGCATTTTTGAAGCGATTTGCAACAGTGATGATCAGCAAACGCAGCAAATAAAATATTATGATGAAGGTATTGGTGCAGAAGGTTCGTGGCTAAACCGCTGGATTGACGGCGCAACCGGCGAAGGTATTGACGAAAATATTTTGAGTGCCTACAAATTTATTCTGTGGAATTATGAACCCGGAGACGAGTTGTATTTATTTGGTTTTAGCAGAGGTGCCTACACGGCGCGCAGTCTGGCCGGTTTGATCCGCAATTGCGGCATCCTAAAAAATAATGATTTATCCCTGATAAAAGAAGCATATCGAATTTATCGTGCCCGCAATCCAATCACTGATCCGAAAGGCGAAGAAGCGATGGCTTTTAAACAGGTACATTCGTATTACGAAAATCTGCGCATCAAATTTATCGGCGTTTGGGATACTGTTGGTGCGTTGGGCATTCCGTCGCGCTGGTTTCAGTGGTACAACAAAAAAAAGTACCAGTTTCATGATACCACGCTGAGCAGCATTACAGATTACGCGTATCAGGCTTTGGCAATTGATGAAAAACGATCCAATTTTATGCCCGCGCTGTGGGAAATGAGCAGCAAAGTAAGAAGCGGCGAAGTGGAGCAGCTGGTGCAGCAGGTTTGGTTTCCGGGCGTGCATTCTAACATAGGCGGCGGCTATCCGGATCAGGGTTTAAGTGATATTACGTTGAATTGGATGATCAGCAAAGCAAAAGCCACCGGTTTGGCTTTTGAAGAAAAGTATATTGAAACAGCCATCAAACCAAATATAGGCGGCCAATTATACAACTCCAAAAAGTTCCCTTTTAGTTTGCTGCCTGATTACTTGCGACCGGTTTGCAAAAATCCGCTCGCTAATGAATCCGTTGATTCTGCTGCTTTTGAGCGAATGAAAACTATGCCGGATTATCACCCAAAAAACCTGGATCAAAGCAGCTGCAAACCGCCGGAAGCCTAAAAAAATACCGATAAAAGAAGCATCAATCATCAGCATAAAAAATCCTTTTTCGTTAAGAAGTTTTGAGCTGGAAATTAAACTTTTACAGGCATAAAAGAAGTTTTATATTATTTGGATAGGTGCAGACAACTACTAAAATCTATAACAAAATATATATATTTCCGTACAAATAAACGTCTGTAAATCACATGCTTTAGCTTCAATCAATGCAATTACGCAACAATGTTTTTATAGTGGCAATTGCCGTTATGCTTGCTTCGGTTATTTATTCGGCCGTTTCTTTGAAAACCAGTTTGGATATTATTCAAAATAACAAAAGCAGTATTTTGGTTCAGCAATTAAATGCGCAGGAAATGAGTACGGCTTTAGGAAGTCTGCAGCTGCACATCAATAACTTTATTATATATAGAAAAGAGTCATCTAAAGACAGCATTAACAAATATCAAAAACTTTTTGAATCAGAAGCAGTGCGGCTTGATCGTATCAGCACTAACATACCTGAATTGCAGACCTGGCGAAAACGTATTCTTTCTTCTTTTCCAAAACTTATGCAGCAGGTTAAATTGCGCCTGCAAAATCTTCCTCCACAATTAACATTTGCAAATGTTGTGAGTGTTTTTGATTTGAATGGTAATCCCTTTTCTGATCTGTGGATTGCAATAGATCACGTACGTCTTTATCAGATAAAAGCACTTAAAAACAGTACCGATAAAACCATTACTGATGCGGCTCGCTCTTGGAAAGTATCTATTTTTGGTAGTGTTTTTATGCTGATCATCCTTTTCATTAGTGGTATTTTCATTAACACAAATCAGAAAAAACGTTCGGTTGCAGAAGCTAAGGAGCGGGAAAGTGATGCCAAACGTTGGGAAAATGAAGAACTATTAAGAACTGTTATTGATAATAGCTCAACCATAGTTTATGTAAAAGATAAAAATAGCCAGTTTACGTTGGTAAACAAGTCTTTTTTGCAGATTTTTCAAGTAAGTAACGATCAGGTTTTAGGTAGAACTCATGATGAAGTGTGTGAATACAAGAAACCTCAATACATGCGCGATTTTGAGCAAAGAATTTTAAAGGAAGGTATTGTGCAAGAATCTACAGCAGAAATTTCTTTTAAAAATAAAATCAGACATTATGTAGTAAATAAATTCCCATTATATAACGCAGCAGGAGAAATTTTTGGTGTAGGTGGGATTTATACAGATATTACCCAGCAACGGGAGCACGAAGAAGAATTAATCCACTCGCGGGAGCTGGCAGAAGCTGCAAAAATTACCCAGCAAAGTTTTTTGGCTAATATGAGCCATGAAATACGCACGCCGATGAATGGCGTTATCGGAATGACTAACTTATTGGAAGCTACGCCGTTGAATGCCGAACAGGAAGATTATGTAAACGTGATCAGGCAATCATCCAACATTTTGATGCTGCTGATCAACGATATTCTGGATGTATCTAAAATGCAGGCTGGAATGTTGAAGCTGGAGAAAATCCCATTTGAGTTACGCGAATCATTAAAACAAATTTACCTCAGTTATAAACCTTTAGCTGATGAAATGGGCATAACCCTGAGTTGTGATGTAGCTGAAAATGCGCCCGGATTTTTGCTGGGTGATCCATTGCGTTTAAACCAGATCATTTCTAATCTGGTAAACAATGCCATCAAATTTACTTCTTCCGGCGGCGTGCAGATTAAAGTAAACGGCAAACAAAATGAACAGCAAATTTTTGAGTTGCAGGTAGAAGTAACAGATACTGGCATCGGTATTCCGGCGGATAAACTGGAAGAAGTTTTTAAAAGTTTTACGCAAAGCAACACCAGTACAACTCGCAAATATGGCGGCACAGGTTTGGGTTTGGCCATTGTAAAAGAGCTGACAGAAATGCAAAACGGCCAGGTTGAACTGGAAAGCACGCTGAATGAAGGTAGCACTTTCAGGGTGAAAATACCTTTTCCATTGGCAACAATGGATAAACCTCAGCAGCAGAAAACCAAAGGTGCAAAGTTGTTTTCTTCCTTAAAAAACAAAAAAATATTAGTGGTTGAAGATAATCTGATCAATCAAAAAGTAGCTCGGCAAATTTTGCTCAACGCCGGTTTTGCAGCTGTAGATGTAGCTGATAACGGTTTTATAGCTTTGGATATGCTGCAAAAAGGTACGCACGACGCCGTGCTGATGGACGTGCAAATGCCCGATATGGATGGTATGGAAACCACGCGGCGCATCCGCCAGGAACTAAAACTTTCGCTGCCGGTAATTGCGCTTACGGCTTCTGCGTTGCCCGAAGACCGCGAAATTTGCATCAAAGCCGGCATGAACGAGTACATTACCAAACCTTTTGTTCCGGAGGATTTGCTACAAAAACTTTCTGCCTTGTTGCAGTAGGCATGCTGTTTTATCACTATTTTTTTGGTGTTTGATGTGATGCTTCTTTTATCGGGTAAAATTTGAAAACAATATACTTGACATCTTCTTTTAGAGTTAATTAAATCAAAACGATCATGGCAGATACAAGCAATTATTATTTAGAAGAAGAACTACCAATAACCGTAACCGGCGAGCCTACCGATCAGTTAGCACCGGACGATGACGATTTTGATGAGGAAGATTTGGATATAGATGAAGATTTTGATAACGATGACGAACCCTACGAAGGCATCCGCCACGATGATGACGAAGATGATGATATGATTGATGACAACATGACCGGAATGCCGGTTGTGCCGTCGCCGTCCTAGTCAAATTAAAATAATTGTATCAAGCAGGTTTTGTAAAAGGCCTGCTTTTTTTATGCCCTAAAAACAGCATCAATTACCAGTAATACTTGTGTTAAAACATTCTTTTAAGCTGAAAATATTAGATTTGCCTTCAGTTTAAAAAACAGTATAAATATAAGCATGGTAGGATTTAATAGATTTACACTTTCTAATGGTTTAAAAGTGTTGGTGCATGAAGATAAAACCACGCCGATGGCCGTTGTAAATGTGTTGTACGATGTTGGTGCACGAGATGAAAACTCTGAACAAACCGGTTTTGCCCATTTGTTTGAGCATTTAATGTTTGGCGGATCAGAAAATATACCGGTTTATGATGAACCGCTGCAACGTGTTGGTGGTGAAAACAATGCTTTTACCAGCAATGATATCACCAATTATTATATTACACTGCCAGCTGTAAATTTAGAAACGGCTTTTTGGCTGGAAAGCGACCGAATGCTGAACCTGGCTTTTAGCGAAAAAAGTTTGGATGTGCAGCGCAACGTGGTTTCCGAAGAGTTTAAACAGCGTTATTTAAATCAGCCTTATGGCGATGTTTGGCTGAAATTACGTCCGTTGGTTTACAAAAAACATCCGTACCAATGGGCAACCATCGGTAAAGAACTTTCGCATATCGAAAATGCAAAAATTGAAGATGTAAAGGCTTTTTTTAAAAAACATTATAATCCGCAAAACGCCATTTTGGTAGTTGGCGGAGATGTAGATACCGAAGCAGTTAAAACACAGGTGGAAAAATGGTTTGGCTCCATTCCCGCAGGCGAAAAATACCACCGCAACCTGCCGCAAGAACCGGAACAACTGGAAGAACGCCGCGAAACCATCACCGCAAAAGTGCCTTTAAACAGTTTGTACATGGCTTTTCATGCGCCGGGCCGGATGGAAGCCGACAGTTATCCGGCAGAGTTAATGGTGGATATTTTATCAAGAGGAAGCTCTTCCCGCATTTACAAAACCTTGCTGAAAGAGAAGCAATTGTTTAGTGAAATCCACGCGCATTTATCCGGAAGCCTGGATGCCGGAATGCTGATTATCGAAGGAAAACCGACCGAAAATATCAGCATAGAAGAAGCAGAAGCTGCCGTTTGGGAAGAATTAAACAAGTTGAAAAACGAACTGGTGCCGGTAGCAGAGCTGCTGAAAGTGAAAAATAAAACAGAATCAACGATGGTTTTTGCAGAAATGTCGCTCTTGGAAAAAGCCATGAACCTGGCTTATTTTGAGTTGATGGGCGATGCCGAAAACCTAAACCACGAAACCGAAAAATACCTGGCCATTACTTCCGAAGAAATCCAAAACCAGGCACTGCAGATTTTCCGCAAAGAAAATTTATCAACGCTGGTTTACCTGGCCGAAGAAGTGGCAGAAACGGTTTAATTTATCCTATAAAAAAAGCATGTTAAACAGAACTATAGTACCGGAATTTCGCGGAATTGATGAGCTAACGTTGATCAGGCCGCAGGAAATCCAATTAGATAATGGCTGCAAAATATTTTCCTTTAACTCGGGCGGACAAGAGTTGGTGCGGTTGGAATGGATTTTTAACAACCTTAATTTTAATCCGGCAAAACCACTTTCCAATGCTGCGGTAAATTCACTGCTTACTGAAGGAACCAACACGCGCACATCCGCACAAATTGCAGATGAAATTGATTTTTATGGCGCATTTTTGCAGGTAGAATACGGTGCAGATCATTCGCAGATTACGCTTTATACCTTAAACAAACATTTGGCGGCCACGTTGCCGGTGATAAAAGATTTGCTGGTTAATGCTGCTTTTCCCGAAAAAGAATTGCAAATATACATCCGCAACCAGCAGCAAAAATTGCAGGTAAGCCTAAAAAAAAATGATGTTTTAGGCAGAAGAAATTTTAACAAAGCTTTGTATCCGGGTTCGATTTATGGGTTTTCTGCGGAGGCCGAAGATTTTGCACAGATTAATCAGGATGATTTAAAACTGCATTTCGAGCAGCAATATCAGCCCGCCAATTGTACTTTGGTAGTTGCCGGAAAAGTAAACGAAAGCACGCTTGCAATTATTTCTGAAGAGTTTTCTAACTGGCAAAACCGCATTACAGCAGATTTTACGCGTCCGGATGTAAAAAAGGCCGATCCTGAATTTATTTTTATTGAAAAACCCGAAGCTTTACAATCGGCTATCCGCTTGGGTTTTGCTTCCATCAACCGCACCCATCCGGATTTTCCGGGTTTGCAGGTGCTCAACACGGTTTTGGGCGGTTATTTTGGTTCGAGGCTGATGGCTAATATCCGCGAAGATAAAGGTTATACTTACGGCATCGGATCTGCATTGGCTTCCTCTAAAAAAACCGGGACATTTTTTATCGCTACGGAAGTTGGAGCCGAAGTTTGCCGCGCCGCTGTGCAGGAAATCGAGAAGGAAATTAACCTGCTAAAAACAGTATTGATTGAAGATGATGAACTTTCCTTGGTGCGTAATTACATGATGGGTTCTTTGCTGGGCAGTCTGGAAAACGTGTTTTCTCATGCCGATAAATTCAAAAATGTGTATTTCCCGGGTTTGGATTATGATTATTATGAGCTTTACACCAAAACCGTACAGCAAATTACGCCAGAACAATTGAAAGATCTGGCCAATAAATATTTTGATTGGGAAGGTTTTACTAAAGTGATCGTCGGAAAGTATTAATCGCTATAAATCAAATCTTGCAATTGCAAGAATGCTGTTTTTATCAGCTATTTTTTGTGATTGCAGGATTTTTTATTTCATTTTTTCTCTCAAATTGTAACATTTTAAATAACAAAAAAAATATTTCTCGTTTGATTTACATTTTATTGTACTTTTCAAAAAGCTAATTGCTTTTCAAGAAAAATGATCAATATAAAATTTGTAAACAACGTTATATGAAGTATTATTTACCTGTAACTGCTCTTTTTATTTCTCTTTCCGGCTTTTCTTCTGCCCAAAACCGGCCAAATGCTGAAGGAAGAACAACAGATGCTCGTCCGGCTGCAACAATTGCTTCCATCACCCAAAACCTGAAAAAGTATGATGGTTTTTATACTTTTTACTACGATGAGAAATCCGGAAAGATTTATTTAGAGATCAATAATTTCGATCAGGATTTTCTATATTTCAGCTCACTGATTGATGGTGTGGGCAATGGCGGACCAGAACGCGGTCAGGCTTCATCCGTAATAACGCGGTTTATCAAAGTTGGTCCGAAAGTTTTTCTGGTTCAGCCTGCCACCACTTACCGTTCGGTTAATGGTAATGCCGATGAAAAAGCAGCGGTAAAAAACGCATTCGCAGAATCGGTGATCTTCGGTTTTGCACCAGTTGCTGCGGAGGGCGGCAAAGTTTTGATCGATTTAACTCCTTTTATCATCCGAGATAGTCAGAAACTGAGCGACCGGATTGGCAGCACACACGGCAATCCCGGCGCAGCCATTGCAGCCGGCGGAAGGGCAAACAGTGGCGCAAGCGGCGGCGGTTACCGGATGGACGAAACGCGGTCTGCGGTTTACATCAACAATACCAAAAACTTCCCCAAAAATTCAGAGTTTGAAGCGTTGATAACCTTTACTGGCGGAAGCACAACTGCCAGTGGTTTTGGCGGGAGAGGCGGCGTGGCACCAGATCCAAACGCGGTAACCGTACGCATGCACCAGGCTTTTGTACAACTGCCCGACAATAATTTCAGGCAGCGCAAATTTGATCCGCGTTCCGGTTTCAATGCTTTTTCTTATTATGATTTTTCGGCGCCGATGA
>JBPBQN010000110.1:0-8449 GCA_050954865.1 Janthinobacterium lividum
TTAAATTTTTATAGCCCTCGGCATTTTTAGCCAGCAGCAACTGGTGATGGCGCACATCTTTTTTATCTTTTGTAAATTGTTTTTTATGGCGATCTTCTACCACATAAAACTCGCAACCCACAATTGGTTTTACATTGTGCTTGCCGGCTTCAGCCACAAATTTAAAGGCTCCGAACATGTTACCATGATCGGTGATGGCCATGGCTTTCATGCCATCAGCAGCAGCTTTTTTAAACAATTTGGATACATCCGCAGCACCATCCAGCAAAGAAAACTGAGTATGAACGTGTAAATGAGAAAAATCTGGCATAAAAGAAGTATGTATTACAAATTTACCAAAAACTATATTCGCCAGCACTTATTGTGGAAAAGCGCGTATAAAATGACATTGTATGCTATTTTTGCGCAAACTATTTTCTGATAGATGATAATCAGTTAATTGCAGCCAACAGCAGTTTTTGTATGTTTGATAAAAGAATTTTAAACCAACTCGGATATTTTGAAAAAATACGGACGCTTATTTCTTAAAATTGTACTTTGGCTGATTGTGAGTGTGATTGCACTTATTTTGCTGATTGTGGTTTTGATACAAGTACCTGCCGTACAGAACTTTGCAAAAGATAAAGCAGTTACTTTTTTGGAAAATAAAATCCATACACCAGTTCGGATAGGCCATATTTCTTTGGGTTTGCCTAAATTGCTGGTGCTGAATGATGTTTATTTTGAAGATCAGAAAAAAGATACTTTACTGGCTGGCGAAAAGCTGAAAGTTGATATCAGTTTATTAAAACTTCTTGATAATCAGGTTGAAATAAACGAGGTTAATTTACAAGGCATTACTTCACACATTAACCGTACGTTGCCCGACAGCAATTTCAATTTTACCTACATCATCAAAGCTTTTGCCAGCAAGGAAACGAAACCAAAATCTACTGATACGGCTTCGATGAAGTTCTCCATCAGCAAGATTATTTTGGACCGAATACATATTAAATACAATGATGCGGTTTCAGGTAATGATGTAGCTTTCGATCTCGGCCATTTTGATACCAATATCAAAGATTTTGACCTGGATAAAATGAAGTTTACTGTTCCGAAAATCACGCTTTCAGATGTGAATGCAAAAGTGATTCAGCATGAAATTACATCGGTAAAAACAGCATCAACCACAGACACTGCAGCTTCCAAACCGCTTAATTATGATTTGAAAGTCGGAACGCTTGATCTTTCTAAAATTAAAGTTGATTATTTGAATGAAACTTCGGCCTTAAAAGCTAAAGTTGATTTAGGAAAGTTTTTGGTTGATCTGGATAGCATCGACCTGAAAAACCAGCGTGTGGTCATCAAAAACATCGAACTGAATCAAACCAAAGCAGCTTTAGGAACAGGCCGTCCAGCTACTGCAGCCAACATAAAAAGTAGGGTAAAAGAAGCATCCAAAAAAGCGGTTGATAAGGATACCACGACAAAAACAGCAGCCGAAGAAAAAGGCTGGACCGTAAAATTAGCTAAAGTTGCTTTTGCGGATAATGATATTCAGTTTGATAACAATGCGCAAAAAGCACTGCTAAAAGGCATCGATTACAATCACTTGAATTTGAAAGGATTGAATGTTAATGCGGACGATATTTTGTACAGCCCGACCACTATTTCCGGCAAAATAAACCAGTTTGCATTTGCGGAAAAAAGCGGTGTTCAGATTAAAAACTTCCAGACAACCTTTTTATATGGGCAAAAACAGTCTTTCCTAAAAAACCTGTATCTGGAAACGCCGGGAACAATTATCCGCGATTATATTGAAGTACGTTATCCATCGATTGCAGACATCAGCAAAAATTTGGGTCAGCTGCAGTTAAATGCTGATTTTAAAAACAGCAAATTAGCTTTTAAAGATGTTTTAAACTTTGTACCGACTTTGGCCAGTACGCCACCATTTAAAGGAAACGCAAACGGTAGCTTAAATATCAACGGAAAAATTACCGGAAAAGTGAATGACCTGACGATCCAGAATTTGAATGTTACTGGTTTAGGTCAAACTAAAATTGCAGCTTCGGCGCATTTAAAAGGTTTGCCTGATATTGATAAAGCTTATTTTGATCTCAATATTAAAGATTTCAGTACAACTGCCCGTGATATTGCACGTTTGGCTCCGACAGGTTCTTTGCCGGCCAGCATTCGCATTCCTGAATCATTGGGATTGAAAGGAACTTTTAAAGGAAGCCTAAAAAACTTTAATACTAATCTGACGCTGCGTTCCAGTTACGGAAACATCCACGCAATTGCAGGCATGAAAAGTGGTGCTAAAAAAGGCAGTGAAGTATATAATGCAGATGTTAAAATGGATAATTTTAACGTTGGCCGTTTGATCAAACAAGAAAAAACGGTTGGCCGCTTAACTTTAAATGCCAAAGTAAACGGTTCTGGTACGAGTGTGAAAAATGCCAATGCAACGTTATCTGCAAATGTAGTTCGCGCAGATGTGAAAGGATATGTTTACCGCAATCTGGTTTTAAAAGGCAATGCGCATAACGGTTTGATTAATGCTGATGCGCGGATGAAAGACCCAAATATCAATTTTGCTTTGAATGCAAAGGTGAATATGGCTAATAAATATCCAGCCGTAAAAGCTACTTTAAATCTGGACAGTATCAATTTGCAACGTTTGCATTTTGCCAGCAGCGAGCTTCGTTTACATGGTAAAATTGTGGCTGATATTGCAACGGCTGATCCGGATTATTTAAACGGAACGATACAGGTTACTGATTTGCTAGTTGTACAAAAAGCACAACGCATTCAGTTGGATTCAATCAGCATTGCTTCTACAGCTAATGCAAGTAATTCTACTTTAAACATCAAATCTTCTATTTTATCTGCCAGCATGGCGGGAAAATATAAACTAACTGAAGTTGGAACTGCCCTGCAAGCAACTATCAATAAATATTACAATACCGGCGGAAAAGCAACGAAAGTTAAATACTCACCGCAAAATTTCACTTTTCAGGCAGTTATCACTAAAACGCCTTTACTGGTACAATTTGCGCCTGATTTAAAACAACTTGATCCGGTAAAATTAAACGGTCATTTTAACAGTGATGCTGGAGATTTGGCTGTAAACGGTGAAATCCCAAACACGGTTTATGGTTCAAACCAGATTAGTAACTTAAAGCTGGCTATCAATACTGGAAACAATGCTTTGAATTACAGTTTTAAGGTTGATAAAATTTATACTTCTTCTATTCAGTTATTAAATACCAGCATCAGTGGCAAAGCTCAAAATAATCTCTTGGATTTGAATGTATCAATCAAAGATAAAAACCTGAAAGAACAGTATAAAATCGCCGGTATTTTTAAAGCTTTAGGCAGCCAATACGAATTTAATTTACTGCAAAACGGTTTAATTTTGGATTATACCAATTGGACAGTAAGCGCTAATAATGCATTCCAATTTGGTTCAAAAGGTGTTTTGGCACGTAATTTTAACATTTCAAATAATAATCAGGTATTAGGTATCAATACTACCAATCAGCAATACAACGGACCACTATCAGCAACTTTCCAGAATTTCAAAATTGAAACGATCACCCATATTGCGGAGAAAGATTCGCTTCAAGTTGGTGGAACAATTAATGGTAATGCGCTGGTTAGTAATTTTGCTAAATCTCCTGTAATTACTTCAGATTTAAACATTAAAGATTTCAATTTTAAAGCTGATACTTTAGGTGATATTGCTATTAAAGTAAATAATCAGCAAGCCAATACTTTTGCTGCTAACGTTGATATCACAGGAAAAGGAAACGAAGTAAAACTGGATGGTTTATATCGCACCAATCAAAAAGACAATAACCTTGATCTCAACTTGAATATTGTAAAATTGAATATGAAAAGTATTGAAGGTTTTACGTTGGGTAATTTAAAAAACACAACCGGAAACCTAACCGGTCAGATTAAAATTGCAGGCTCACCTTCTGCTCCCCGCGTTAACGGAGATGTTAATTTTAACAAGGTTGGTTTTAATGTTTCCATGCTGAATGCTTATTTCCGCTTGGATGATGAGAAAATCAGTTTTAACCAGGACGGAATTGCTTTTAATAATTTTACAGTGATTGATTCGACAGGTAATAAAGCAACGATAAACGGAGCAGTATATACCAAAACTTTTACTGATTTTAGGTTTGGTTTAGATGTTACCGCCAACAACTTCCAGGCAGTTAATTCTACCAGAGAAAACAATAAGCTGTTTTACGGTAAATTATTTTTAAACACACGCCTTAAAATTCGTGGAGATTTAAGCAAACCAGTAGTAGATGGCAATTTGGTAGTAAACGATAAAACAGACATGACCATTGTTTTACCGCAAAGTGATCCCGGAATACAGGACCGGAAAGGCGTAGTTGTTTTTGTAAACCACAGTGCGCCAAAACTGGATTCAATTTTACTGGCGAAACAACGCGATTCTGTTAGCAAATCTGATATTACCGGTTTGGATGTTACGGCAAACATTACCATCAATAAGAATGCAAACTTTAACATTGTTATTGATGAAAGTAATGGAGATGTAGTACATATTAAAGGTGAAGCACAGCTAAACGCAGGTGTTGATCCCAGCGGAAAAACCAATTTGACCGGTACTTATACCGTAAATGAAGGTTCGTATAATCTGGCTTACGCAACCGTTCAGCGTAAATTTAACTTTAAAAGAGGCAGTACGATTACCTGGACCGGTGACCCAACGAGCGCCAATATTGATTTAACAGCTACCTATGTAGCCAACGTTCCTCCAATTGATTTGGTGGAAGATCAGTTAAGTTCTGAATCGGATAAAACGATGTACAAACAGAAACTGCCGTTTAACGTTAACCTCAACCTAAAAAATGAATTGTTAAAACCAGCTATCAGCTTCGATATTATTTTGCCAGATAGCAATTACACAGTTAACAGTGATGTAATTAATAATGTGGATACGCGCTTATCACAAATTCGTCAGGATCCAAATGAACTGAACAAGCAGGTTTTAGGCGTGCTTGTTTTAGGGCACTTTATTGGTGATAATCCATTGCAGAGTTCTGGTGGCAGCAGTGGAGTGCAAGGTGCTATCAGGAACAGTGTGAGCGGTTTACTTTCTGATCAGCTAAACAAATTGGTGGGAAACTCTATTGCCGGTGTTGATTTGAATTTTGATTTGCAATCTGGTGAAGATTATTCTACCGGAGTTGCGCAAAACCGGACAGATTTAAACGTGGCACTTTCCAAACGTTTTTTAAATGATCGTTTGTCTGTTTCTGTTGGAAATAATTTTAACCTGGAAGGCCAGAATCAACCCGGACAAAAAGCCAGCACCATTGCCGGAAACGTAACGGTTGGTTATAAACTGACCAAAGACGGCCGTTTTGCTTTGCGTGCTTACCGAAGGGATGAATACATTGTAATTCAAGGACAGGTTGTTGAAACCGGAGTTGGCTTTTCTTTTACGGTTGACTATAATAAGTTTAAAGAGATTTTTAAAACATCTGAACAATTGAAAGAAATGCGCCGCCGCATTAAAGAAGACAAGAAGGATAAGAAAGAACAAACCACAAACTAAGCTTATGATCAAATCCATTAAATATTTACTGTTGATTACTGTTTTGTTAGATGCTTGTAGCAACACTAAATACTTAACCGGCAATCAAAAACTATATGTTGGCGGCAAAGTGAATATCAAGAATAAAGACCTTAAAAAAAATGATCGTAGTGCTTTAACAAGTGAACTAACAGGTTTATTGAGGCCGAAACCAAATGCTTCGATTTTAGGATTGCGGCCGAAATTATACTTGTACAACATCACCAGAACAACCAAGAAAAAAGGAATAAAACATTATTTAAACACCAAATATGGTGAAGCACCTGTACTAGTAAGTACTGTTAATCTGGATAAAAACAGTAAAATTTTAATTAACCGTTTACAAAACGAAGGATATTTTCAGGCTGATGTTACCGGTGACACAGTTAGTAAAAACAAAAAAACAACTGCAATCTACACTGTTAATACAGGCCCTGGTTATACGATCAGAAAAGTAACTTTTCCTGCCTCCAAAAACAGCTTGGATACTGCTATTACCGGCATTTCAAAACAAAGCCTTTTAAAAGTTGGTGATAAATACAATCTGGACGTAATCAAATCAGAACGCAACAGAATTGATGCCACGTTGAAAGAAAGAGGCTTTTATTATTTTGCTGCCGAAGATTTAGAAGCACATGTGGATAGTACAAACATCGGCAATCATCAGGTAGATATAGATATGCAAGTAATTAATACTACACCAAACAAGGCACGCAATATTTATAAGATCAATAATATTTACATCTACCCAAATTACTCTTTGCGGGATACTTCTTTAATGCTGGATAAAGCAGTTAAATATGGCACTTATAATGTTATTCAGAAACGATTTACCATAAAACCTTTTGTTTTTAAAAGCACAGTTCAGCTGCAGCCCGGCAACGTTTATAACCGTACGGATCATAACAAATCGCTAAGTAAGTTTATTAATCTCGGTCCGTTCAAATATGTAAAAAATCGTTTTGAAGATGTATCTACGGATTCTTCTAAACTGGATGCTTATTACTTTTTAACTCAGTTTCCAAAAAAATCCTTATCTGTTGATGTGTTAGGTCGCACCACTTCTGCTAATTACAATGGAGCACAACTCAACCTAAATTTCCGCAACCGCAATACTTTTAAAGGTGCAGAATTATTAACGGTAACTTTATTTGGTAGTTCAGATGCCCAGATATCAGGTCAGTTTGGCAGCGGCCATCCGTTAACTCAGGTTGGTATTCAAACTACTTTATCCTGGCCGCGATTTATCAGTCCGTTTAAATTTAAAAACGATAACAGCTATATCCCGCATACCAATTTATCTGTTGGTTATTCTGTCGTAAATCGTTTAGGCTTGTATGATTTAAACTCATTTAATGGTTCATTCGGCTATCAATGGCGCGAAAACACACACCGATCGCATGAGTTAAATTTCTTGGCTGTTACTTTAGTAAATCCATTAAATGTAACTACAGCTTACACCAATGATCCACAATATAAAACAAACCCTGCTTTAAAACATGTGATTGATCCACAGTTTACCTTCGGCCCAAATTATAGTTATACTTATACCAACACAACCGAAACTTATCGCACCAACACCGTTTATTTCAACACGCGCCTTAGCCTCTCGGGAAATATTCTAGGCTTGGCAACTGGTGCCGATACGTTGGGTGGCCATGTAAAAAAACTTTTTGGAACGCCATATAACCAATACATTAAATTAGAAAATGAGTTCCGGTTTTTTCATAAAGTAAGCACCAACAGCCAGATTGCAGCCCGCTTAATTGCAAGTGCTGGTTTACCTTATGGCAACTCTACCATATTGCCATACAGCCAGCAGTTTTTTATTGGCGGACCAAACAGTTTGCGCGGATTCAGAGCCAGATCAATTGGACCCGGAACTGTTAATCCAGTAATTTATGAAACTAACGGAAATAACAATAGTTTCTTGGCTGATCAATCCGGTGATATTAAATTGGAAGGAAATATAGAATATCGCCCCAAATTATTCAGCATTGTTTACGGTGCTTTATTTGCTGATGCCGGTAATGTTTGGAATGCTAAAACACACCAATCTCAAATTGGCGGTACGTTTGGCGGAAACTTTTTAAACCAAATGGCTGCTGATGTTGGCTTTGGTTTACGTTTTGATGTCAGCGTATTGGTATTACGTACAGATTTAGGTTTTCCCATATTAAAACCTTATACGGCAACAACTGGCACCAATTCCAACGCACCAGTATTTAACTTAGCCATTGGATATCCATTCTAAAAATTACCCTGTAAAAGAAGCACGGCTCAGTTTTGAACCGTGCTTCTTTTATGCACCTTTTTTTAATATTGTGTAATAAAATTAATTAAATCTGCTGTTAGTTTTTCTTTTTCGGTGATCAGCAAACCATGTGGCGCGCCATCATAAACCTTAAAATCTGCATCAGGCAATAATCTGGCTGCCTGTTCGCCCGCAGTTTTAATCGGTACCGTTTTATCGTCATCTCCGTGGATAATCAAAGCCGGAATTTTTACAGCACTCAGTTCACTCCTGAAATCTGTAGTCGAAAAAGCTTTTAAACATTCTAAAGTTGCTTTTCCGCTTCCGGTCAAAGCCATCATTTGCGTCCAGTCCAGCATTTGGCTGCTAACTGATGGCGAAAGCAAGCTATCACCATAAAACTGTTTGCCAAAAGTTGCTAAAAATTTGGGGCGATCATCACGCAATTGTTCCTCAAACTCATCAAATTGTGCTTGCGGAACACCTTCCGGATTATCATCCGTTTTAAGTATAAAAGGAATAATAGAACTTACCAAAGCAATTTTAGCAATCCGCGAACTGCCATAATTGGTTAAGTAACGTATCACTTCTCCTCC
>JBPBQN010000111.1:0-8243 GCA_050954865.1 Janthinobacterium lividum
TAGCGCACAAAACTCATACAAATCAGCAGCGTGTTTTGGGTTGATGCCTGTGCGGTTCATGCCTACATTTACATCCACATAAACCTTGATTTGGGTTGAATGTTGCTGCGCCGCTTCGTTCAGTTTGTCTGCGGAGATTTGATTATCTACTAAACAGGAAAACATAGTTTCCGGAAACTTCTGCATCAGTTTTAAAAAACGATCAACGTTTGCGCCAACCGGTTGATACGCCAGCAAAACATCCGGCGCAACGGCCATACCCAGCATTTCTGCTTCGGCGATGGTGGCGCATTTAAATTTGCGGATGCCAGATTTCAGCATTAACAAAACAGGCTCAATCGCTTTGCAGGTTTTGATGTGCGGCCGCAACCGATCCACGTCCTCTATCTGACTGATCAGCAGATCAATATTTTGCTGAACGCGGTTCGGATAGATTACCAGCGCAGGCGTTTGCAGGTTTTGCGTGTTGTTAATTTGGTACCAAGAATCGGTCATGCTATTTTTATCGGTAGAAAAATGAAGATTGCAAATAAATACCTGTAAAAGATTTTAGGAGGAAAATACAATTACGATGATCATAAATTTCACCATAAACCTAATTTGCTAAAATATTTTGCTGCGTATGGATGCTGTTTTTACCAGTCAAAATTCAGCATCACCACAACTCCATCAGCGCTTCAATTTCTACCGGGATGTTATCCGGCAACGAGCCAAAACCAACGGCGCTGCGTGTGCCGATGCCGTTTTCTTCGCCCCAAACCTGCGCAAACAGTTCGCTGCAACCGTTGATGATGTATGGATGTTTTTCAAAATCCGGCGTGCAGTTAACCATGCCCAAAACTTTGATTATGCGTTTTACTTTATCCAAACTGCCCAAATTGGTTTTGATGGTAGAAAGTATGGTTAAACCAACCTGGCGCGCGGCCAGTTTGCCGTCTTCCTGACTGATGCTTTCGCCGATGCGACCGATGATCAGGCTTCTATCATTTTGAACCGGACCGTGGCCTGATAAATACAAATATTTGCCGTCGATCAAATAAGGTTTGTACACGCCAAGTGGTTTTGGTGCGGGCGGAAGAGTTAAATTAAGTTGTGCAAAACGTTCATTGGCAGTTAGGTTTTCCATGCTGTTTTTATCGTTATAAAATTGAGTTTAAAAGAAGTACGCCAGTTAAGCCAACCAGAGAAATAATGGTTTCCATAACCGACCAGGACAAAAAAGTGTTTTTTACGCTGAGGTTGAAGTATTCTTTGAAAAGCCAAAAACCGGAATCGTTGACGTGTGAAAAAGCCAGACTTCCGGCACCAACAGAAAGTACCATCAGATTTGGATTTGTTCCGGCAGCCGTCATGATTGGTAAAATAAAACCAACCGTTGTTAGTCCGGCCACCGTTGCCGAACCGATGCAAATACGGATGGTGGCGGCAATAATCCAGCCTAAAAGCAGTGGTTGGATGTGCAGGTTTTGCAAAACGGCGGCAAACTGGTTGTTGATGCCGGTATCCGTTAAAACCTGTTTTAACGCACCCGAACCGGCGATAATCAGTAGGATGGAAGCGATGTCTTTCACAGCATCAGCATAAAAATCCATTGTTTTAACCATGCTTTTACCCTGAAAAATTCCAAGCGAAAACGTGGCGTAAGTGATCGCAATAATCAATACAACAGAAGGCGCGGCCAAAAAGCTAATTAAATTATGAAAAGGCGAATTTTGCGGTAAAACCAGTGCGGCAACGGTAGTTCCCATCAGCAATAAAACCGGCAAAATGGCGGTAAAAAAAGCGTTAAACGTGCCAGGCAACTGGTTTTCGGGCAATTCCTCGGCTACAAAAGATTTGAGTGGATTGGAAGGAATTTTTTTTAAGGTTGAGGAGAAAACCGGTCCGGCTAGGATGATTGAGGGAACGGCCAGCGCCACGCCATACAGCAGCGTTAAACCCATGTTGGCATGAAATTGTGTAACCAGCGCAGCTGGCGAAGGATGCGGTGGCAAAAAACCATGCGTAACCGAAAGCGCGGCCAGCATGGGCAACCCAACAGCCACGGCAGGCAGTTTGTATTTGTAAACCATAGAAAAAATCAGCGGCACCATCAGCACAAAACCAATTCCGTAAAAAAGTGGAATGCCGATGATGAAACCGATCGACATCATGGCCCAGGGAATGTTTTTTTGTCCGGCAGCGTTTACAATAATTGTGGCAATGCGTTGCGCCGCGCCGCTTACAGCTACGAGTTTGCCAAACATCGCACCCAAAGTAATCAGGATGACGAGTGAGGACAGAATATCGCCGATGCCTTTTTCCATCGAACCGGCCACTTTATTTAGCGGCAATCCGAGGGAAATTCCGGCCAGAATCGAGATCAGCAAAAAAGCCAGAAACGGATGAACTTTTGCGATGCTGATCAGCAAAATTAATCCGCCGATGCACAAAAAAATGATGAAGAAAGTCATTGGCTAAAAGGTTGCCGGAAGGTAATGCGATCTGGCCGGATTTCAAAAAACTAAATTTGAAGCGGGAAGTAGTTGTTAACAATCGACTGTTCAAAATCAGTATAAAAAAATAAAAGTTTGGCCGTTTTTTGATTTTTTATAGGTAAAACAGCATCAAACTTCCGTATGCTGAAGGCCAAACTTTTCTGATACTTCTTTTACCAGGTAAATTTTAGCAATCAATTATACAAACTGCTTGTATATTATAGAGAAATAAAATTAATTAATCGTCAAAACAGATTGTATTATGAAGAAAAAGCAAGCAATGGTGCAGATGGACAAGCTGGGGAAAAAGATGAAAAAACCGCTGAAAGTTTTTATCAAAACCGGCGATCAGGAAGCGTTGCATCAGTTTCGGGTGCAGGTAAAAAAGCTGAAAGCCATGCTAACACTTTACGCTTTTGAGCCGGCTAACAAAGCTGTTTTGAAGGATTTTAAGCTGGTAAAAACAGTATTTAAAAAGGCTGGCGATATTCGGAATGCACACATCAACCTTAATCTGATTAAAAAGTATAATTTGGATGACGAAGCTTTTAAAAACCAGCAGCAAAAAACGCTGGACGATGGTTTGAAATCATTCAAAAACAAAGGCGAAAAATATATAAAATCGATTAAAAAATCACGGCTTGTTTTACAGCAGCATTTGCACCCAGTATGCAACAAAAATATTCGTCATTTTTATCAGGAAAAACTTGCCGCCATTGATGCTTTTTTTACCGATCCGATTTTTGATGAAGAACTGCACACCACGCGTAAAAATATAAAATTGTTAATTTATAATCAGCACGTTGCAACAAAAGCGATCCCGGAAAAAGATCGTTTAAATGATGCGTATCTGGATGATTTACAGAATGATATCGGCGACTGGCACGATCATAATCTGGCGATTGAAACGCTTGCCGGAACCAGAAACGATGAGGCCAAAACGATTACCGAATTAAAATACAGCAATGCCGCGTTAGAAAAGGGAATTTTAGAGAAAAGCAGTAATTTTATAGTTAAAGTTAATGCTGTAACAGAAATTAAATCAGCCTAAAAAATTATGGGTTTAGAAATAGAAAGAAAGTTTTTGGTTGATCCGCAGCGATGGGAAAAATTTGAAAAACCGGAAGGAAAAGCGTACCGGCAAGGTTATCTGGTGAATGAAAAAGGTAAAACCGTACGCATCAGAACGGCTGGAGATCAGGCATTTATCACTGTAAAAGGCGCAACGGAAGGTTTTACGCGGAAGGAATTTGAGTACGAAATTCCGTTGGAAGATGGCAAAGAGTTGCTAAAAAGTTTTGATTTGGCGGGAATTGAAAAAACACGTTACCGCGTTCCGCTGGGCGGAAAAGTTTGGGAAATCGATATTTTTTCGGCGGAAAATGAAGGTTTGCTGGTGGCCGAAATCGAACTGAAAAATGAAAACGATGCTTTTGAAAAACCTGATTTTTTGCTGCAGGAAGTAACTGATAATCCGCGTTATTACAATTCTAATTTGGTTGTGCATCCTTACAAATCCTGGAAATAGTTATAGAATAAACTGTGATACTGTTTTTATCGGCATAAAAACAGCATCTTGCAGTACCAATTAAAACCATTTTATGAAACTGCAAACACGAAAAGATTTTGTTAAATCTACTGCGGTATTGGCTGCCGCTACTGCTTTTATGCCTAATTTTTTGGCTGCTATGCCGGTGCAAAATGTAGGCATTCAGTTGTATTCTGTACGAAAAGATATGCTGGCAGATGCGCCCGGAACGCTGAAAAAGCTGGCTGCCATCGGTTACAAAAACCTGGAATCTGCGGGAAGCGAAAAAGGAAGTTATTATGGTTTGAAGCCAAAAGAGTTTAAAAATATGGCTTCGGATTTGGGAATGAAATTGCTGAGCGGCCATGTGCACATCGACCAAAACTGGCAGAAAACGGTTGATGAAGCAGCGGAATCCGGACAGACGTATCTGATTTGCTCCGTTATGCCAAGCGACGGGCAAACGGTGAGTAATTATAAACGCACTGCCGAAGCCTTTAACAAGTCAGGAGAAACTGCTGCCAAATCTAATCTGGTTTTCGGTTATCACAACCACGAATCAGAATTTGAAAAGGAAAACGGACAGGTTTTGTACGATGTTTTGCTGAACGAAACCGATCCGAATAAAGTAAAATTTGAAATGGATTTGGGCTGGCTGATTTTAACCGGAAATGATCCGTCGGCGTATTTTAAAAAATATCCGGGCCGTTTTCCGCTGTGGCATTTAAAAGATATGAGCAAAACGGGCAGGCATAGCACCGAATTTGGCAAAGGCGATATTGATTTGAAAGCCTTGCTGGCACAAGCCAAAGCTTCGGGTATGAAAAATTATTTTGTGGAGCAGGAAGAATACACTATTCCGGCTTTGGATGCGATGCAGTATGATTTTGATTATCTGAAAAAACTTTAATACAGATGCTGTTTTTATCGGCATAAAATCATCAACCCGAACCTAATCCTGAATGAAAAACCTGAAAATATTATTGATTTTTATAAGTCTGCAATTTTGTTTTGCGGCGGCAAATGCGCAAAAGCAATTTAAAGTTTTGCTGGTTACCACCACGCGCGGCTGGCACCACGAATCCATCCATGCGGGCGTGCTGGCTTTGCAGCAAATGGGCGTGCGCAATTTTTTTGATGTGGTTTTGTGGGAAGATCCAAACGGGTTTACCGATAAGTATCTGGAGCAGTTTCAGGCCGTGATTTTTTTGAACACGACTGGAGATATTTTTGATGCTACTCAGCAAAAAGTAATGGAGCGTTTTATTGAATCCGGAAAAGGTTTTGTAGGCATTCATAGCGCTTCGGATACGGAATATGACTGGGATTGGTACACCAAACTGGTTGGGCGCATGTTTCATATTCATCCAACGGTGCAAACGGCAAAAATGAAGGTTTTGGATCCGAAATTTCCGGGTTTGCAGGGTTTTGCAAACGGCAAATTATGGACGGAAGAATGGTACGAATTCGGCCCGGAAAAAGTAGCCGGATTAAACTACATTTTAGGTGTGGACGAAACCACTTATAATCCGAAAGCAGATTGGGGCGCCAGAGGAAAAGGCGAAGGCATGGGCGCAATACATCCGTTGGCGTGGTACCACAATTATGATGGCGGCCGCGCATTTTATACTGCGCTTGGCCATTTGCCAACCAATTTTAGCGAACCTGCGTTTTTAGATCATTTATACGCCGGGATTTTGTGGGCTGCAACCGGCAAAAAGTAAGCTGTTTTTTTTAAGAATGTTAAATTATATACAAAAAGAAACATCCTCCAAATAGTTGGAGGATGTTTCTTTTATCACCTAAAATTTGTTACAAAAAATTATGCAGCGTCAATTGCTTCGCGCAATGCTTTAGCAGCCGCTGCAGGATCTTCTGCACTGTAAATGGCTGCACCGGCAACGGCAACGGTTGCACCAGCTTTGATTACGTCTTTAATGTTGTTGATGTTTACGCCGCCAGCAATAGAAACCGGAACGCCAGCACGTGCTGCTTCGTCAATCAAAACCTGGATAGAATAACCATCTGCCCATTGTTCGTCCAAACCAGCGTGTAATTCTACAAATTCAACACCTAATTTAGTTACTTCTTGTGCACGGGCCACGCGGTCATGATAACCAATTGTATCAACCACAACGCCTTTGTTATGTGCTTTTGCTGCTTTTACGGCACCAATAATGGTTGCATTTCCGGCGGCACCCATAACGGTAACTAAATCTGCACCAGCTTTAAAAGCGATATCAGCTTCCAGTTCGCCCGCGTCAGCCGTTTTTAAATCAGCAAAAACCAGTTTATCCGGATGTGCTTTTTTCATTGCAGTAATCACTGCTGATCCCATGTTTTTAATCAGCGGCGTGCCCAATTCAATAATATCTACATAAGGAGCCACTTTTGCAGCCAGTGCCAAGGCATCTTCAGTAGTTAATAAGTCGATTGCAACTTGTAATCTTGCCATTTTATTGTTATTTATATTATTAGTAATCAGTGTATTAAATTTATTTATTCTAAATTGGCGTGGCGTTTCCATAATTCTTCTGCCGGTGTGCCGTCCAGTTTCCACAATGTTTGAAAAATGGCATCCGTCATCAGCAAAATAAACTGTTCAAATAAACTCCCCGCGTATTGTTTAGAAACGGTTCCGCCATGATCCTGTTTTTGCTGAGCCGGAACAATAACCAGATTAATTGCTAATTCTGCCAGTGGAGATTGGTCTGTGGTTGAAAAAGCAATCACCTGCGCGCCGGCATCAACCGCTTTTTTAGCAGCTGTAACAATTGAACTTGTAGTGCCTGAACCTGAAGCCGCAATTAGCAAATCACCTTTTTTAATGGCAGGGGTAGTAGTTTCTCCGGCAACAAAAACAGTCAGCCCCAAATGCATCAAACGCATGGCTGCCGAACGCAATGATAAACCCGAACGGCCGGCACCAATCACAAAAATCCTTTCAGCCTGTGTAATAAAAGGTAAAATTGCCGCCACCTGATCGTAAGGTAGTTTTGCTGCCAGTTGTCGGTTTTCTTCCAGAATCAATTGCAGGTTGATTTGTATATCAGTTGCGGTTTCTGCCGGGTTTGCTTCTTTTATGGCCACAATTTTTGGTTTTGAGTGATTTGAAAATCTGTTTCAAAAATACCTTCAACCTAAAAACTAACGGTTATACTTTTAGCCTGTTGTGTTGGACTTTTTGGAAACTTTGGTTGCTTCAATGTAATTTATGGCATAAAAGAAGCACGCGCTGTGGGATGAGCAGCTAATTTAATAACATACCGAACAATTATAGTGCTGTTGTTTTTACTTTTGAAGAATGATATTTTTGATGTTTCGTCATTTCGACGGTTTGTCATTTCGACCGTAGGGAGAAATCTTATTCAAAGCATCATTTGTTTTATTCAAATAAGATTCCTCCTATCGTCGGAATGACAAAAAAACCAATATAACATAAAACAAATCCAAATGACAGCAGCAATAAGCAATGAGTTACAACATACTAAACTCTATATCAGGCATTTGGACAATTGTCCGCCCAGTTACTTGCATGATCCCAACCGGAAAGAATTTTTCGAGATTTTATGGCTGAAAAATGAAAACGCTTTGCACACACTGAAAGACAACAAATACGCTTTGAAAGGCGATTGGGTTTATCTGTTGCCGCCTTATCGCGTGCATCAATTAAATAAAGCCGGTAAAAATGGTGTGCTGATTTCTTTTAAGCGTGATTTTTTGGAGGACGATATCAAGGAGTTTTCGTTGGATGTTTTCAATATGTTTAATGTGCAGGGCGAATATTCGTGTTTAAATTTAACGGAAGAGGTTGCCGCGCCGTTAAGTCAGGTTTATGCTTTGCTGGAAGCCGAATATCAAAAAGCCGACAGTAGTTTCGTGATCCTGAAAGCGTTGTTAAAAGTGTTTCTGCTGAACCTGATCCGTGTGAAAGAACAGGAATTTACCGATCAGGATATCAACCAAAAACGCGTTTATGAATTTATGCTGCTGCTGGAAACGCATCATCAGCAAGAACGCAATGCTGGTTTTTATGCTGATCAATTAGGCATCAGTTCCAAACGCCTGAACCAGGTTTTGAAAGAAAAACTTGATAAAACCGCGATGCAACTGATCCATGATCGGATAGTGATGGAAGCCAAACGGCAGATCATCCACAGTGAAAATACGATTAAAGAAATTGCTTACCAGCTGGGTTTTACAGATCGGCCGTATTTCAGTCGCTTTTTTAAAAATCA
>JBPBQN010000112.1:0-7911 GCA_050954865.1 Janthinobacterium lividum
AGGGAATATATTCCTACTGAACGAACGAAAGCACTTTTTGGGTTTTATGCGAAAAGACGTAGAAAAAATATTCGACCAGTTTTACCGCGTTAGAAGCCAGCAAAGCCAAACAGTTTCCGGCTTTGGTATTGGATTATATTTGTGTTCGGAAATCGTTCAAAGCCATAATGGCACCATCGGAGTAAAAAGTGAACCAGGCCAGGGCAGTACCTTTTATTTTAATTTGCCGCTGAGTTAAAGTGAAGTTACTTATAATACTTCTACTCAATTTATTTTAGCCTTTTTTAGCAATTTTGATTTATGTTTATTATGCCCAAGTTAAATCATTTTAAAAAGGCATCCTGTATATTCGCCCCAAAGTTCTTTACTTTCAATCTTCAACAACAGGGTTGTTTGCCGTTTGTAGGGCAGGCATTAAAAAGGAACCGTGTGCAAATCACGGGCTGTCGCGCAACTGTATGGAAAAAAAGCTTTTAGCCATTAGCTATCAGTCATCAGCTAAACCTGCAAATTTCGATTGCAATTCGCTGAAGGCTGACCGCTAAAAACTGATCGCTTTTCCTCCAAGCCAGATACTTGCCCCGTTGTGTAAGACCAATGCTTTCGCGATTTGAAGCAGTAGTCCGAGATACAAAAAACACCGGTAAAAACAGCATGGCGAAGCTTTGCCGTGTGGCTTGCTGTATCTTCATTTCTACCCAACAACCGAAAGCATACCGAAAACCGTGAAGGACATTAATTATCCATTAATGTTTAAAAAAGTTTTATGCGTATGCTCAAAAACAACCTCGGCTACCCGCGTGTGGGAGCCAACCGACAACTCAAAAAAGCCTGCGAGCAGTATTGGTCAGGCAAAATCAGCAGCAAAGAATTATTTACGGCTGCGCGAAAAATCAGCAATGAAAACTGGCAACTGCAACTGGAAGCAGGCATCGACCTGATTCCTTGTAACGATTTCAGTTTTTACGATCAGGTGCTGGATATGTCGCTGCTTTTAGGCGTAATTCCAGAGCGTTACAATCCGGTGGTAACGCAAGTGCAAAACAACGCTGAACTGGATTTGTATTTTGCCATGGCGCGCGGCTACCAGAAAGACGGACTGGACATTACCGCCATGGAAATGACCAAATGGTTTGACACCAATTACCATTATTTGGTTCCGGAAATTAAAGCTGATCAGCAATTCAAAATCTTTTCTGAACGCGTTTTTGCAGAATTTGCGGCCGCCAAACAAGCCATCGGCAAAACGCCAAAACCAGTTTTGCTTGGCCCGGTTTCGTATTTGCTTTGCGGAAAAGAAAAAGAAGCCGGTTTTAACCGCATCGATCTGATCAAAAAACTGGTTCCGGTTTATGTTGAAATTATCAACAACCTGGAAAATTATGGTGCCGAATGGATTCAGCTGGATGAGCCTTATTTGGCGATGGATTTATCTGATGAAGAAAAAAAGGCTTTTGATTACGCTTACCAGGAAATCAGCAAAAAGTGCAAGCGCGCTAAAATTTTGCTGACTACTTATTTTGATGGCTTGCGCGACAATGCTGTTTTTACCGCACAATTATCAGTGGCTGCGCTGCATATAGATTTGGTTCGTGCACCAAATCAGTTAAATGAGTTGCTGCCGATGATTCAAAATACAAACCTGATTTTGTCTTTAGGCGTGGTGGATGGCCGCAACATCTGGAAAAACGATTACTTAAAATCCGCAGAAAAAATTAACCAGGCGGTTACAGCTTTGGGCGAAAATCGGATAATGATTGCGCCTTCGTGCTCGCTGCTGCACACGCCTTTTGATCTGGATCTGGAAACTGAAATTAACCCGGAAATTAAAAATTGGATGGCTTTTGCCAAACAAAAACTGCACGAAGTAAGCCATTTGTACGAAATTGCAAACGGTAATACCGACTTGCTGAAAGCAAATGCAAAAGCCATTGAAAGCCGCCTGACTTCTACTTTAATCCATAAACCGGAAGTTAAATTACGTGTGGCAGGAATTTCTAACGGTGATGATGAACGTAGAAGTGAGTTTGCCATCCGTCAGGAAATCCAGCAGAAACGTTTTAATTTACCGCTTTTCCCAACTACCACAATCGGTTCTTTTCCGCAAACAGAAGATATCCGCAAGCTTCGTTTACAGCTGAAAAAACAAGAAATCACCCAAAACCAATACGACGATGCGATTGAACTGGCAACTGTTGAAGCGGTAAAATGGCAGGAAGAAATCGGTTTGGACGTGCTTGTTCACGGCGAATTTGAGCGCAATGATATGGTTGAATATTTTGGCGAACGGCTGGATGGTTTCCTGTTCACCAAAAACGGCTGGGTGCAAAGTTATGGCAGCCGTTGCGTTAAACCGCCGGTTATTTTTGGCGATGTGAGTCGGCCGAAAGATATGACGGTTCGCTGGAGCAGTTTTGCACAGGCACAAACCGAAAAGCTAATGAAAGGAATGCTGACTGGTCCGGTTACGATTTTGCAATGGTCGTTTGTGCGCGATGATCAACCCAGATCAGCAACAACGAACCAAATTGCTTTGGCTATCCGCGATGAAGTTGTGGCACTGGAAAAAGCAGATATCAAAGTAATCCAGATTGATGAACCGGGCATTCGCGAAGGTTTGCCGCTGCGTTTGGCTGATCGCGAAGCTTATTTACACTGGGCAATTAAAGCGTTTCGTTTATCGGCAAGCGGTGTGCGGGACGAAACACAGATCCATACGCACATGTGTTACAGCGAGTTTAATGATATTATCCATCATATTGCGGCGATGGATGCGGATGTAATCACGATAGAAACTTCGCGCTCGCAAATGGATCTGCTGGATGCTTTTGCTGATTTCGAATATCCGAATGAAATCGGACCTGGCGTTTATGATATCCATTCGCCCCGAATTCCAACGGTGGAAGAAATGACTTCACTACTGGAAAAAGCAATGCTTCTTTTACCGGCAAAAAATTTGTGGGTGAACCCGGATTGCGGGTTAAAAACACGCAACTGGCCGGAAACACAGCAGGCACTCATCAACATGGTACAGGCGGCGCAAGCGGTTAGAGAAAGCATTTATCAGGAATAATATTTCCTTCAAACCAAAAATCGATACTGGTATAAATACATTTTTATACCAGTATTTTTTTAATGCGGCTGTTTAACGGCCAAATTTATACCGGTAAAAGAAGCATGGTTTAAAATAACGTACAAATTAGCAGCTGATTGATTTTAAATTACTTTCTTTGAAAATCGATACAAACTAACCGTTATCAAAACAATTACGTTACCGATTAAAAAAAACAATATGAACAATTTTTTTAGAACCATTATTGCGGCCTGGGGCGCCAAAAAATTAGGCGGTGGCTGCTTGTCAACTGTTGTTATTTTTGTTGTGATTTATACGTTGTTAGGAAAATGCAATAATCAGCCGGCACATGCTGCTACCCGCCCGGCTTATTTAAAAGTACAGCCAAAAGCTAAATTAAACACAGCAAAACAAGCTATTGCCAATTTTAATTTATCTAAATAGATACTTCTTTTACCAGGATAAAATTAGTGTGCTGATCATCACATTTTATCAGTTGTAATGCAGAAAGATTTTAATTTAGGTTTTCTGCAATACATTCTTTGATGCTGATTACATTAGATAAGCTTTTGTGATGGCTCAACAGTTTCAGTTTAAAAAAGAACGTTGCGCCTTCACCTTCCTTACTGTTAAAACCGATTGTTCCGTTTTGTAATTCTGCAAACTCTTTGCATAATACCAAACCTAAGCCTGTTCCTTTTTCCTGATTGGTGCCGTAGGTAGAATCTGTTTTCATAGAAAAAATACTATTGTGGTATTTTTCAGGAATGCCAACACCATTATCGGTTACCATCACTTTACATTGCTGATTTTCTATTTTACAGCATATCCTGATTTTGCCGCCTGCAGGTGTAAACTTTACTGCATTGTTTACCAAGTTGCGCACCATTAGTTGCAGCATATCTTTATCGGCCTGTAAAATTACCTGCGGCGGCAACAAGTTATCAATATCAATTCCTTTTTCGTGGGCAGCAACTTGGATGATCTGTAAAACCGGGTCAACAGTTTCCTTTAAATTTAAAGCAGTTAAGTTTACTTTTACGCCATCCATCTGATTTATAGACCAATAAAGTAAATTAGAAAGCAGTTGCTCCGTATTTTTGGTTTTAGATAGCAGCTCCAATTCCATCGTTCTCTTTTCTTCATTGGAAAACTTGTACTCGTTTAAAATTTCCAGATAATTTTGTATCGATGCCATTGGCGAGCGCAGATCATGGGCGATGATGGAAAGCAGTTTATTTTTAGTTTGGTTGGCATTTATTAATTGGCTGGCTTTGTTTTCTAACAATACTTTTTGCTTGTTGTATGTATTTTTAAAATAAATCATAATCAGGCCAATTAGCATTATTACTACCACATAACTGTACTCAAAATCAGCATAAAGATCAAAACGGTTTGCATAATTATTTTTTACAAGGTTTGGTTGATCATAGGCACTGAATAATATCGCAGATACAATGATTGAACTTGAAATCAGCCAAAATAGATGCTGCTTTTTAGGCGAAATGGCCATCAATAAAAACATCAGCAAAGTAAATATCAGCAAAGTTGGCCCCGCTGTGCCAAAGTTGTAATAAAAATTGATGCTTAAAGCCACGTTTCCGGCTATACCAAAAAGTATTACTGCGATGTTTAGCTTTTTTTTAAACCGCGAGAGGTAATATAATAAAAAACTTAAACCACTGGAAATCAGCATCAGTATCGCTAATATCGATAAACCAAGCACATAATTTTCTATAGCATTTAAAACCAACACGAGGCTAACAAAAAAAGATACAGCATTAAAAATCCTTGATTCTAAATCGTCCGAAACCGAAATCCCGATCAGGTTTTCTATCAGCGTCTTTATTTTATACAGCATACAGTTTGGTTTTTGTTAAGGTTGAGCAAAATTTATTCTCGATTTTACACACTATTAAGCTTACGAAAAACTGGATTTACAAGTTTCGTAATAGCGTGGTGTTTTAAGCTTAACCTGCTGAAATAATGATAATTATCAACAGCATTTAGCAAGATTATCAAACTACATTTAACCAAAATTTAGCTTATAAAAGAAGCATGGTTTGCCAAGCTGATTTTGTTTAGGCAATACTTGTTTATGCATCATTTTTGCACATAAATCAAATTTAAGCATATTACAATCTTATAACTTTAACAGCTGCAATGCGTAGTAAAAGGTTTATTAAAGTAATGCTGATTAACCAAGTTAGGTAATATGATCCCTGTAGAAGAAGAAAGATTAAAAGCTTTGTTTGCTTATAATTTAATGGATACCGAAGCTGAAAAGCAATATGATTCTATCACCAATCTGGCTTGCTATATCTGCAACACTAAAATGGCGATTATCAGCCTGATTGATGATCACCGGTTGTGGGTAAAATCAAAAGTTGGAATAGAAATTTGTGAACTTTCCAAAGACATTGCTTTTTGTAAATATACTATCTTGCAAAATTCACTGCTCGAAATACCTGATACTTTACTGGATGACCGGGTTAAAAACAACCCATTGGTAGCCTGCGATAACGGCATACGATATTATGCCGGCGTGCCGCTGATAAACCCGGATGGTTATATTTTAGGTACCATTTGTGTTTTTGATAATCAGCCCAGATTACTTGATAGCAAACAAAAACAGGCTTTACAGTTTTTAGCGGATGAAACCATGATGCACATGGAAGCTTCTAAAAAAAACCTGGAATTAAAAAAAATTGTAACCAAACAAAACCTGTTTCAATCCTTATTTAATAACTCCAGCGAAATACATTGCATTTCTAATCAGGAAGGTAAAGTAGAATTTATCAATAGTTCTATTGAGCAGATTATAGGTTTTACCGAGCAGGAAATTATCGGACGATCAATACTCGAATTTTATGCTCCTGATGATCAGCAGGTATTGCAAAACATGCAGGATAGCATGGCAAGAGGCGAAACTAGGATGGAATATATAACAAAATTACTTACCAAAAACGGATCAGCTAAATGGTTCTCTTTCAACAATGTTAATTTAAACGGGCTTTGGCTGAGTAATGGTCGTGATGTAACCAAACAGATTTTAGCCGAGCAGGAACTTAAGCAACTTTCTTTAGTGGCCAGCCATGTAACCAATGGCGTGGTTATTAATGATGCCAGCAACAATATTTTATGGATAAACAAAGCATTTGAAACCATAACGGGCTACACTTTAGAAGATGTAAAAGGAAAAAAACTTGGTAATATTATCACCGGCAAACAGTCAGATCCACAGATACTGGAATATGCAGCACATCAAGTGGATAAAAAAAGATCTTTTACTATTGAACTGCTTACTTACAAAAAAAACCAGGATCCAATCTGGCTTTCGGTTGTAAACTCTGTTATCCTGGATGAAAATGGAAGAATCGACCGAACTATTGAAATTATTAAAGACATTACCGAACGTAAAAGAACAGAATACGATCTGCAAACGCTCTCTACCGCAGTAACAAAAGCTGATGTTGGAGTGATTATTAGAAATGATAAGAATGAACTGATTTGGTTGAATAAAACTGCCGAAAAAATTTTTGGTTGGAATTTATACGAACTGAAAGGAAGTACGTTTGATTCAAGATTTGTAGGCGAACTGACAAATCTTAATGCATATCAAATTGCTAAGGAAAGCTGTATCAATAATTTGCCTTATGAGATAGAAGTGGTTATCTATAATAAAGACAGGAAACCCATTTGGTTACTGATTCACAGCACACCTTTAAACGACAGTGAAGGCGTTGTAGATCGACATCTGAGTATTTTGATAGACATCAGCGTACGAAAAAAAGCAGAAGAAGAACTGCTCAAAACACGTGAAAAAGCCTTGCAGCTTAGTCGGGCCAAAGAAACTTTTATTTCTGTAATAAGCCACGAAATACGCACACCAATTAATGCAGTTATTGGTATGAGCCGTATTTTGTTGGAAGAAAACCCAGCACCATCGCAGATGGATAACCTTAATATTTTAAAGTTTTCATCAGAAAACCTGTTAAAACTGGTAAATGATATCCTGGATTTTACCAAAATAGAAACCGGGAACATGCAGCTGGAATCTGTTCCGGTTGATTTAAAGCAGCTTGCCAGGCAAACCTTGCACACGCTCAGTTTTAAGGTAGAAAATAATAATTTGGAGTTAAACCTGGATATTGATCCCAATATTCCGGAACTGGTTTTGGCAGATAGCACACGGCTTTACCAGATTTTGATGAATTTGCTGGGCAACGCACTTAAATTTACCACTGCCGGAGAAGTGAAACTTTCACTTAGTTTGATTGAAGAACACCCAGAATCGGTAATGGTAAAGTTTCGCGTTTCTGATACCGGCATTGGTATTGCACCAGATAAATTTAAATCTATTTTCGAGGCGTATTCTCAGGCTTCCAGCGATACTTCACGCAAATACGGAGGCACTGGTTTGGGTTTAACCATCACGCAGAAACTGATTGAATTGCATCAATCGGTTATCAATGTAAACAGTGAACTGGGCAAAGGATCAGAATTTGATTTTCAAATCAACTTTAAACGCATTCTTAACGAAACCCCAAAACTGCCTCCCAGCTTTTTATTTGAGCCGATAATGGCAAGCATTTTAGTGGCTGATGATAACCAGATTAACCGTGTTCTGGCCAAAAAAATACTAAATAAATGGGGTATGGAAGCTGATTTTGCCACAACCGGACTGGAAGCTTTCGAAATGGCAACGGCAAAAGATTACGATTTGATTTTAATGGATTTGCACATGCCCGTAATGGACGGCTTGGAAGCCACAAAATTAATCAGGCAGCAGCCGCAGGAAAAATACAAAACTATCCCGATTATTGCTTTAACAGGCA
>JBPBQN010000113.1:0-7860 GCA_050954865.1 Janthinobacterium lividum
ATTACTTTAAGGCATTGTTTGCAGAAAATGTACTTTTTATAAGAAGCGAAAAATTCACTTCAATTTTATGCCGGTAAAAACAGTATGCGCTGATTAAAGCGATGCCTGTACTTTTTCTAAACAAATTTCTTTTAACTTAGAAACCGTGTAATCAACTTCTTCTTTGGTGTTGAATTTGGAGAATGAAAAACGAATGGCTGGTCGGTCCGGGCTTGCGCCAATTCCTGTCAAAACATGCGAACCAATATCCGTACCCGAACTGCAGGCACTGCCGCCAGAAGCAGAAATTCCCGCAATATCTAAATTAAACAGCAACATATCGCCCATTTCCATCTCCGGAAAAGAAACGTTTAAAACGGTGTATAAACTTTTTTCCGGATCGGTTTCGCCATTAAATGCAACGCCCGGAATGCTTTCCAGCAATTGCTGCATCATATAATTTTTTAAATCCTGGATGTATTTTTGGTGGATTTCCATTTCTGCATAAGCCAGTTGCAAAGCTTTGGCAAAACCTACGATTCCGTAAACATTTTCGGTGCCGCCGCGCATGTTCCGCTCCTGCGAACCGCCATGAATCAGTGGTTTTATTTTAATGCGATGATTGATGTAGATAAAGCCAATGCCTTTCGGTCCGTGTAGTTTATGCGCCGCGCCAACCAGAAAATGCACTTTAAGTTTGGTTACATCATGCGGAAAATGACCCATCGTTTGCACCGTATCGCAATGAAAAACGGCGTTGTACTGCTCGCATAAATCACCAACTTTTTCAATATCAGTTAAGGTGCCAATTTCATTATTGGCGTGCATCAGCGAAACAAAACTGCGTTCGTTATCCTGCAGCAGTTGTTCTAGTTGGTTTAGGTTGATGTTTCCCTTTTGATCCACCGCCACAAAACTCAATTTAATCACACCAGATTTTTCAAGTGCTTTTAACGTATGCAAAACAGCATGATGCTCAATTTCAGTTGTGATCGCGTGTTTGATGTCCAGATCATGGATCGCACAACGGATCGCCATGTTATCCGCTTCCGTTCCGCCCGAAGTAAAAAATATTTCTGAAGGCGAAGCGTGCAACAAGGAAGCAATCGTTCGGCGTGCTTTTTCTACAATGGTGCGCGCTTCCCGGCCAAAAGCATGAATGGATGACGGGTTGCCGTAGCACGTTTCCATCACCTGGAAAACTTCTTTTAAAACTTCCTGATCGATTGGTGTTGTGGCAGCATTATCTAAATAAACGCGCATAATTTTATTTTTTGGTGAAATTTAGGTCGATAAAAACAACATCAACCCTGCAACTGCAAAATTTCTTTGATGTCGGAAATCATTTTATTGGCCAAACTATTGGCAACCTGTTCAGAATTTCCTTCAGAATAAATCCGGATAATCGGTTCAGTATTTGATCTTCGCAAATGAACCCAATCACTGCCGAACTCAATTTTTAAACCATCAATTGTTGTATGCGGCTGGCGCTGGTATTTATCTTTCACACTATCCAGCAAGGCATCAATATCCATTTCCGGCGTTAGCGTGATTTTATTTTTGGAGATATAATAGCTTGGATACGTGCTGCGTAAAACCGAAACCGAGCGGCCAAATTTAGCCAGATGCGTTAAAAATAAAGCGATTCCGACCAGTGCATCGCGGCCGTAATGCAACTCCGGATAAATTACGCCGCCGTTACCTTCGCCGCCAATTACGGCGTTTACTTCTTTCATTTTGTTCACCACGTTAACCTCTCCTACTGCTGAAACAAAATACTGGCCTTTGGCTTTTTCTGTCACATCAAGCAAAGCCCGTGTGGATGAAAGATTGGAAACGGTATTGCCGGTTGTATTTTTCAGCACATAATCTGCCACGGCAACCAACGTGTATTCCTCACCAAAAACGTTTCCATCTTCGGAAATGAAGCATAAACGATCTACATCCGGATCAACGGCAATACCTAAATCTGCTTTTTTTGCCAGCACTTCTTTGGATAAAGCCGTTAAATTTTCAGGCAAAGGTTCTGGATTATGCGGAAAATTTCCATCTGGTTCACAAAAAATCTCGTGTATAATTTCTACACCTAAAGCACGAAGCAATGCCGGCACAAAAATGCCGCCTGTAGAATTTACCGCATCAACCACAATTTTAAAATTGGCGTTTTTGATGGCTGCTGCATCAACCAAAGGCAACGCCAGCACTAAAGCGATGTGTTTTTGCAGGTAAGAATCATCTTTAATCAGTTTCCCCAGATGGTTTACTTCTGCAAAAACAACTTCACCGCTTTCGGCCAGTTCCAATACTTCTGCACCATTTGCTTCGCTGATAAATTCGCCATCGTGATTCAGCAATTTCAATGCATTCCATTGTTTTGGATTATGGCTTGCCGTGATGATGATGCCGCCGCCAGCATTTTCCATCGGAACCGCAATCTCTACCGTTGGCGTGGTGGAAAGTCCCAGATCGATAACATCAATTCCCATACCCTGTAAGGTGCCGGTTACCAGGTTTAAAACCATCTGTCCGGAAATGCGCGCATCCCGGCCAACCACTACTATTTTTATACCTGTTTTTTTGATAACCCAGCTGCCAAAAGCAGCAGTAAATTTTACAATATCAGCTGGTGTAAGTGCATTGCCGGCCTGCCCGCCGATGGTGCCGCGAATACCGGAAATCGATTTTATCAGTGTCAAGAATTTCTGTTTTAGACTGCGAAAATACAAATAATTGCCTTAGACTTTATACGGATTTAGGTTGTTTAACGGCTTATTAACTATATTCGCGACCGTTTAAAAATTGCTAACAGATTTAAGTTTGATAATAGTGCATTTAAAGCCAACAACAGCATGACTTATTTCTGGACGCAGTTTGACCAGCACTGGTTTCACCTCATCAACCACGATTGGAGCAATCCGTTTTTTGATGTACTGATGCCGGTGATGCGCAACCCAAAAGCCTGGATTCCACTGTATATTTTCATCATTGGTTTTAGCATTTATCGTTACCGAAAAATTGCCGTTTTATTAATTGCCTTACTTGCCGCAAGCGCGGGCACGGCAGATTTTATTTGCGTTCGGGTGATAAAAGTATATGTAAAAAGAGTGCGGCCCTGCAACGATAAAACTTTTGAGCCAACCGTAATTAACCGTGTGCCTTGTGGTACAGGTTTGAGTTTTCCGTCTGCACATGCCAGCGATCATTTTGCTTTGGCCATTTTTTCATGCATGGCTTTCCGCAAAAACTGGCGGTGGATTTGGCTGGTTGCAATTTTTTGGGCTGCCCTGATTTGTTATGCGCAGGTTTACGTTGGCGTACATTATCCGGTGGATGTACTTACCGGAGCCGCATTGGGTGGATTGATTGGCTGGCTTTACGGCTTGGTCCACAACCGGTTTTACCTTACATTTTCATGAATTACTGGATCGTTTTCCCTTTATTTTTCAGTGCTTTTTTAGGCGGAGCAAGTATTTTTCTGTTTAAAAAAGACATCGGCAAAAATCTCAAGCTTATTCTATCTTTCAGCGGTGCTTATTTGTTTGCTATTACGGTTTTGCATTTGATTCCGGATGCTTACCAAAGCGGCGATCATTATGTAGGAATTTTTATCATGGCTGGTTTTTTATTCCAGCTGATTTTAGAACTATTTTCTGATGGCGTAGAACATGGCCATATCCACCAACAACACCAGCATAATCACGAAGCTGCTTTTCCTTTGGGGATTATGATCAGTTTGTGTTTGCACGCTTTTTTAGAAGGAATGCCATTGGCGCAAGGCCATCAGCAGGAACTGGTTTTCGGCATTGCGCTGCACCATATTCCGGCCGCGTTTGCACTGGGAAGCGTGTTGCTGCAAAACCATCTGCCTAAAAGAAGCATACTGTTTTTACTGGTTGTTTTTGCGTTGATGACGCCAGCAGGATTTTACACCAGTCATTTATTAAGCACTACTTTAGCCGGATTACAACAATATTTTTCGCGGATTATGGGTATCGTAATTGGTATTTTTCTGCACATTTCTACCACAATTTTATTCGAATCAAGTTCTGATCACAAATTTAACCTGCGCAAAATGGCTGCCGTATTAATCGGTTCCGGTATTGCTTTAATTACTTTTTTTGCAGAAAATTAAAAAGCTTTTAACCGCGAAGTTTATCCAGCAAAGTACATAAAATCTGTGCTTCTTCTTCAGAAATACTATCTTTTAACAGATCAGACATTTTTAGTTCCTGATCAATTTCTGATAAAACTTCCAAACCTTTATCACTGATGCGGATATCTACCGCGCGCCTGTCTTTAGAATTTGTGCAGCGTGTAACAAACTCTTTTTGCACCAGCCGGTCCACAATCCGCGAAGCATCGCACATTTTATCAACCATGCGTTCTTTCAGCAAATTTACGGTTGCCGGATTAGGGAACTGTCCGCGCAAAATCCGCAGAATATTAAACTGCTGTTGCGTAATCTGGTGTTTCTCCAGCCGTTCGCGTAAAATTGTGCTTAACCAGCTATAAGTGTACGAAATATTAACCACGGCTTTGTGGTAATTATCCTCAAATTTACTGCTTTGAATTTCCTTTTCCAGTTCCATGCTTCCTACTACTAACGCCGTAAATTTATAATTATTTATTTTCTGCCGATGTTTTTTGTTTTTCTCTTCCGTAATTCCAGGGGCAATGCCGGCATTTATTTTTGCAGCAATAACCTCGCTTTAAGTGAAATTGTGCGGTAAAAACAGTATTGCCATTTTCATCCAGATAAAAATCTTCTCGCTCCAGTTCCATCTAATTTAAAATTTTAACACGCAGCTTTCCGGCGAAATATTGTTGCAGATGCAGCCCGTTTCCGTGCAACGTCCAGATTTGTGAAGGTTTTACTTTATTAATCAGCAGCAAAATATCGTCCCAATCCGCATGATCAGAAATATAAAGCGAATCCTGCGCATTGGTTTGCAGGTTTTTCCATCCGGAAGCAAAAATCCGCCGCAAACCTGTTGCCCTGATGTAACTGTTGAAAGTAAACGGCGGCACCAGATAGATGAAATTTTGCTGGTTTTTGATGGATTTCCGATCGTACAACTTGTATCCGCCGGCTAAAAAACCAAACTTTTCATAGATACGGTTAATTGGTTCGATGTTGCGGTGAACAACGATTTGTTTCTGCGGACAAAACTGGTTAATCAGCTTAATCAGCCGCTGACTTTTGCCCAAAGCATAAGCGCCAAGCAAAATATTGGTTGAATTTTGGTTGAGTTTTTCAATCTCCGAAACCTGATCCGGATGTTTGGTATTTGGATTGGCAAACGTAGTTTCGGTAATTAAAACATCGGCTTCGGCCCATTCCAGCATTTCACAGGTTGCATCTGGCTGCAGTTTAAAATCGCCGGTGTACAAATATTTCACACCTTTATATTCCATCAAAACCTGTGCAGAACCTAAAATATGTCCGGCCGGAATCAGCGTAATCGATACTTCTTTTATCGATACTTTTTCGTGATAAGCAAGCGTGTATTTTACTTTTCCTGAATTTTTGCCGTAACGCAAATCTATCAGAGCCAATGTAGCCGCCGTGCCAAAAACCTGCTGATGACCGCCAATGGCATGATCGGCATGTGCGTGAGAAATCACGGCAGTTTGCACCGGTTTCTGCGGATCCAGGTAAAAATCGCCCGCGGCACAATACAAACCGTTGCTGGTCAGCTCTAAGAAATATTCCTGAATCATGCGTTTTTTGCCAGTTCCAGCAGTTGTTCGTGTATTTTTAAAACCTGCGGAATCACTAATGTTTGTGCATCGTTTTGAATGATAAAACTGGCTTTCGCTTCTTTTTCTGCTTGCGGCATTTGCTTTTCTTCTCTGTGGAGAACTTCTGTTTCCGTTAGCTGATCGCGTTGCATTACCCGTTTAATGCGCACATCCAGCGCAGCCGAAACCACAATTGTACGATCACATTGCAAATCAGAACCGCTTTCAAACAGCAACGCTGCTTCTTTTAGCACATATTTTTTAGGCTGATAACTTTCGGCCCAAACATCAAAAGCCCTGAAAACCGCCGGATGCACCAGCGCATTCAGCTTTCGCAATTCAGCTTCATTGTTAAAAATAATGCCGGAAATATATTTTCTGTTCAAACTTCCGTCTTCAAAATAAGCTTCGGCACCAAAGTTTTTCCGAATTTCAGCAATTAAAATTACGTCTTCCGTCATTACTTTTTTAGCCTGAAAATCAGCATAAAAAACAGGCACGTTTAGCAATTCAAAAACTTTAGCAACTGTGGTTTTCCCGCTGCCGATATTTCCCGTAATTCCGATTTTCAACATTATTTGCGAACAAAAAAGTTAACCGCTGCTGGTTGCACACTTACAATTTTGCAATAATCCGGTTGCTGTTTTAGTTGCACGGGTAAAGTTTGCATTCCGTTCTTTTGCCAGGAGTTCAAATCGGCCACCACTTCAAAAAAATCAGCATTTATGGCCGGATAATTATTCAGCGAAACCATAAACGTAACCTTGATTTTTTTGGGAAATAAATTTACCTGACTGTAAGTGGTGTTGTTGAGTAGTTTAACAGGTACTTCAAGCGTTTTCTCTGTAAATTCATCCACAGGAATATTTACTGCTACCGTTTTTGGATAGATATTTACATTATTTTCTTGCGGAGAAGGCAATTTCAAGGTTGCATAAATCGAATTGCTTACTTTTTTTGCCACCAAATTATTGGTAGGCCAGCTCTTTACAGAATCAATATAAGCCGCTGGCCCGCTTATAGTTACAAAATTTGGGTTGAGCAACACATCGCCAGAACGTGCATATTGCTGCTGAAAACTGAGATCAGTTTTTAATTTGATTGGTATGCGTTTCTCTTTTCTCGTTGTAAAATCGAAATAAATCGTATCCGGACTGAAAGAAATTATTTGCTGCTCTTTGCCAGGTTTTTGGTTGATAACCGGCAACTGATTGCTTAAAACAATAAAATTTTGCGTTTCCAGCTTCTTCAAATCAACACTAACATTTCTGTATTTGGTTGGATTAAGGTTAGCAAACAACTTTTGCCAGCCAGTGCCGCCAACCATTGCAAAAACGGTATCGGCCTGAAGCGCAAAAAAAGCTTTGCGAACCGGGTGATTCTTAAAATTTAGAGCCACTTTAACCGGAAAAGTATAGTTTTTTGACATCATTACAAATATCCAGGCCAGCGTTGCCAAAATAAGGCAAGTACAAAAAGCGGAAATCCGCGTGCGTTCTGCTCTGGATATTTTTAAAATCGGCATAACCTTTCCGTTAAAAATAGCTAATAAAAGAAGCATCAGGTTTTATACCGATGCTTCTTTTATCCACCTAAACTTTTGCTACCGCTGGCTGATTCAATAATCTGGAAGCTTCCAACGAAATAGAAGCTTTATCAAACTTGATTTTTACGTTGTTATCCACTTCAATCAAAATGGTTGCATCTCCAACTTCTATAATTTTGCCATGGATGCCTGCAGATGTAACCACTTTATCTCCTTTTTTCAGTTCATCAACATATTTTTTCTGATCTTTTTGCTTTTTAACCTGCGGGCGGATCATGAAAAAATAAAAAACCACAATGATTAGCACCAGTGGCAAAAATTGTCCGTAAGCGCCCAAACCACCTGGTACCTGTAATAAAATAGTCGAAATCATATTAATTTGTTTATAAATTGGATGTTATTTTGTTGCCACTTCGCCCACCAAATGTACCAGCGTTTGTGCCGGCACGGTGTTGGAAGTGATGGTAATTTGTTTATCAATCAAACCAGATTTACCTTCACTGTTAAAAATCACTTTAATCGCGTTTTTTTCGCCTGGATTAATCGGTTTGTTCGGCCAGCTTGGGATGGTGCAGCCGCAACTTGCAACGGCA
>JBPBQN010000114.1:0-7792 GCA_050954865.1 Janthinobacterium lividum
GTATAGGAGTGAGTTTTGATGGCATAACCAAATCGCTTGCATTAGTTTTTTGTATAACCAAATGTATATCAGCCATATTTAAAAAATCATTTAACTTATCGGCAGGTTGCAGAGGCATAAATAAAACATTAGACAATTGAAGAGAGGTTTTTAAATCCTCCAATTTCTTTTTATACGGGCCTGAACCACAAATGATAAATTTTAAGTTAAAATTATTTTCCAAGGATTTTGCTGTATATAAAATTGCTTCCAAACCTTGCTTTTCTCCAATCGCACCTGAGTATAAAACTATTTTAACTTGTGAGGTAAAACCGAATGCTTCTTTTAATACCTGTTTTTCGTTAACCGGGTAAAATACATTTGTATCTACCCAGTTTGGGAAAAACTTAATTTTTGATTCTGGTGATTTTTCTTTAAGCCTGTCTATCATTCCCTGAGAAATACTGCTGATCATATCTGTTCTTTTCATAATAAATCTTTCTATCCAGAAAAGAAATTTAATTAACATACGAGATTTAATCATTTGTAAATCTGCAGCAGCGTCAATTTGCAAATCCTGAACATGATAAAAGAACTTTGCACCTTTAATTTTTTTATAAATAACAGCTAAAATCCCAGTTAAAAAAGGCGGGGAAACGGTAATTATATAATCATATCTTTTTTTAAATAGTGATAAAAATATCATTATCGAACACGATAAGCAAAAAGAAACATCCGACAGTATTCGGGTTAAACCGGAAGGATTGGCTGGAACAAAATGCGGGCATCGATAGATTTTGATAGAGTTTCCTATGCCGGAATTTGTAGCTTTATATTCCCTGCTGAACCAGAAAGATTTTTTGTAGTAAGGTTCCTTTATCTTCCAATCCGGATAATAAGGATAAGTTGTAACAACGGTACAAATATTTCCATCATCGGCCAGCCAATCCATCATTTCTCCGTTATATTTACCTATCCCGGTTAGTTCTGGATAATAATTTCCTCCAATTAATAAAATTCTTTTCTGTGTCATTAAAATAATACTAGTCCACAGATTTGCGGTCGCGAATGTAAATTGCTGGGTTTCCCGAATTAATTGTCCAGGGAATTAACGCTTTAGTAGCAACAGAATTAACAGTTAATATAGCATGTGATCGGCAAATAACGCCTGGACATACAATGGATTTTGCACCAATCCACACACCATCTTCCAATATAATTTTTCCTAATCGATACGGAAAATCACTTACTGTGTAATCATGATTTCCGGTTAATAACATAGCTTCTTGTGATATACAAACATTATTTCCGATGGCCACATCTTCCAGATTGTCAATCCAAACAGATTCGCCAATCCAGCAATGTTTTCCTATGGTTAATCTCCACGGATTTTTGATGCGAACTTTCGTTTTAATCACCAAACCTTCGCCAATTTTTGCGCCAAATACAATTAGTAACCACCTTTTAAAAGCATAAGGCCAGGGAAGCGCGCTGTTTAAAATAAAATAATTGATAAAATGCCAAACAAAAACCTTCCATTTTGGGCCAGCTACATAATTACCAATTGTAAATTTTGACAGATCAGTTTGCATAAACAAATTACCATACTTCTTTTATACTTACTTTTTCAAGATAAAGATTAATATAAATTCAAAATTTAATTTATTATTAATTATACAAAGAAAAAGCCTATATCTACGTAAAAGTAGCAATTATAAGCTTAAATTTTTAATAAATTATTATTTGAACTTTTTACTTTTCGAATAATGAAAAATTAGGAGTAAGGCTAAAATTGATTAATTCTGTCTTTTAAATAATGATTTTTAGGCGATAGCAGTCAACAATTTTTGGGCTGCCTGATCTACTGCAAAATAATCCTCATAACATTTGCGTGCATTTTTTCCCATTGTTGTTTTTTCTGCTGGAGATAAATCATTCCATTTTCTAAGCAATTCTTCTGTTCCGCTGGCAGTGTCATCAGCAACAAAACCAGCATTTGAATTATTTATTTCTGTATGAATATTAATTTGGTTAGAAATTAAAACAGGCTTTCCACAGGCCAAAGCTTCCACAACAGCAATACCAAAATTTTCCTGATGGCTCGGTAAAATAAAAGCTTTACAACCATAAAATGCTCCCCATTTGGCATCACCAGTTAACATTTCCGGAAAGAAAACTTGTGGGATTTGCTGCTGCAACTTGGATGCAGCTAACTTGATTTTTTGTCCATAAACAGTTTCTAATCCTGGGCCAGCAACAATTAATTTCGAAACGTTTTTTGGGGTGATAAAAGAAGTATTACTGTTTTGTTGATCTTTCTGATCAACAGTTTTGTTGCTGATTAAACTATTTGCATAGGCATCAACCAATAAATCAACACCTTTTTTTTCGTGAATGCGGCTGAGAAATAGAAGATAAGATGCTTGCTCCAATCCGGCACATTTACTTAAAAATGCTTCTTTCATAGCATCAGTAAAGGCAGGCGGTTCATCAACGCCTAGTCCTACAACTAATTCTTTTTTAGGCAGATATGGAGAAAATGTTTGCTTTGCCAATTGCAATTCAGCTTCACAAGTAAACAATATACCATCAGCCTGATTAACAACTTTTTGTTCAATCAGCTTCCAATAAAACCAATTACGGATTGCTTTAAGTTTTCTGCCTTCTGCTTTTTGAAAATACGGATCGAGCATTCCGTGAGGCATGACAAAAAGTTTAGTGCTAAAAGAAGCATCAGCAGATTTGCCTTTAAGTAGCTGCATGACTTTAATCAAGCCATAACCCTGATAATTCCACAAACCGTGTAAAATTACCACATCAAATTCTGACAGATGCTGTTGTAGCCAAGATTTATAGTTGGGATTGTAAAACCATGGACCTTTGCCAGCACCTAAAGCATAAGTTTTAACAAAATTTTTATTGATAAAAGAAGCATCAGGATTATCAAAACTAACTACTTCATTTTTAATATTTTCAAAATCGCTTAAGCCTTTAACCATTGTTTTTAAGGCTTGGCTAACGCCGCCCAATTTAGGATCCAGGCTAGCCGTAATATGCAACAATTTCATCAACTTTTGTGTTCTGATAGGATGCTTTTGTAAATTTTTTCTATCTGATCTAAAGCAAGATTCGTATCAAAACGCTTAGCATTTTCAATTCCTGCATTCACTGTTTCTTGCCGTTCGGTATCAGAAAATAAAACTATTTTTTCAACAGTTTTTGCCGATTGAATTGCCCAGCTTTGTACATCTTGGTTTTCGATCGGTTGCTTCGGAATTAAAAAACCGGCATGTCCAGCTACTTCAGTCATTGGTGCTTCATCAGTAGTAATAACAGGGCAACCACAAGCCATCGCTTCCGCAATCGGCCATCCAAATCCTTCAGTTAAAGACGGAAAAAGGAAAACTGTGGCACCGGAATATGCTGCACTGATTAAGTTGTCTTCTATGTTGTTAAAATAATGTATATCAGATTTATAGTTAGATAAATTGATTCTGTTTGCTAAGTTTTCATCTGGAGTTTCCCCGATTAAAATTAATGGCAAACTACTTTTAGTTAGACTTCTCCACGCATTATAGATTTCTACTACACCAATACGGTTCTTATAAAATTGATTTCCACCAATGTGCAAAAGATAGCCTTTAGATAAATCTAAACCGGTTTTAGTACCAATTGCGATTCTGGCCTGAAGTGAATTTATCGGGTTGAAAGACTGATTTAATCCGTTGTAAACTACTTCAGACCGAATATTTGCAGGACTAATAAACTGATGCAGATCTGATTGCGTTTTTTTGGAAACAGAAATAAAATTTTTCCCTTGAGCATAACCACGTCTAATATAATTTTGATATAATTTGCCTGTTTTGGAAACTGCATTTTCAGGAATTAAACCTTGTGCAGATTGCTGAGCAATAAAATCATGGCAATGAATTGCATGTGCCTGATTAGAGACCAACGGTATCCACGGACCAAGTGCTTGATCTGTAAAAACAAATAAAGTATCAGGAGAAAGATTTTTAAGTTTTCTTTTAACTTGTATAGGAAAAACAAAATACTGATCAATGTAGCCCAGCCACTTTTTGGAAAAATTGGGTAGCGGCATTTTATAAAATAGCGGTTTTGGAAACCAAATATCAATTTGATGGCCACGCTTTTGTAAACCTTCAGACAGCATATTTGCAAACCGCGGCATGCTTTTATGGTTTAAAAAGTTGGGATGAGTGAAGAAGGTGAGATTCAATTATACAAAATTAATGTTATATGGGTGTATTTCTTAGGCTTTTATTAGAATTTAATGCAGCTAACATTAATCCACCTAATATAATGCAAAATCCAAGATAAGTTGGTTGTGCCCAGTTACCTTCTGCTAATGTTTGTAATCCATAACTAAGAAGTAACCATGGTAGTAAATCATCGTATGCAAGTTTTTTATAGCAAGCAATAGCAATTTTTATTGCTAATCCTATCCGGATAAAAATAACTGCTAATCCAAATATAGGACCAAGTTCACTAACTTCTCTAGCCCATTCTCCTTCAGCTAATAAAAAATTTTTACTTCCTGCTAGAAGCATGCCGCCTACATTTGTACCCATACCTATACCATAGCCCAATATTGGTTGATTTACAGCGCCTGTTAATGACCCGATTGAACCACCAACCGCCCTGGTACCCAATGTGCCTTTCAAGCCTCCTTCTGTTCCACTTGCATTGGTAAATCTTGCAGTAAAAGCTTCTGTAGCTGTATTAAATATACTTAATTGACTTAAAATTAGTATTATCGTTATACCTCCAATAACAGCAACGAGTAATTTCCCAAAATATTTTGGTTTTCTTGATACAGCCAAAATTAAAAAGATTAAGGTTACGCAGATTTGAAAAAATAAGCCTCGACTAATAGAAAGGGGAATAGCCGCAAATAATCCTAATGTGGCTGCAATTAGGATTATTTTATTAACTCTTTTTAAATCAAACCAAAAATAAAATATAAAACATGCAGCATACGAGAAGTATGATGTTGTGCCTGTAGTAAATGAAAACGTGGCTGGTGGGCGAAAAAAGCCCATAGCACCGTCATATCCTGCACCTGCCATATCACCTCCAACCCCACGATTTACCCAAGCTGATTGTGGACTATAAAACTGCAAAGTTATAAGTACAGCCATTGGGATAGTTATCCATAAGGTTGCAATACCAATTTTAATTACATCTTCCCGGTCAAAAACCTTTCCTATAACGAAAATTAAAGGGAAGTGAAATATCAAAATCCTGGCACCGTAAATAGCAACTAATAAATTTCCGTGGCCTAAGAATACAGCAGTGAATATACTTACAACACCAATTATGACCATTCCATTTAAATAAATCGATGCTGGAAACAAGCCTCTTTGCCAGCACTTTATTACCAGCCAAATAGCAACCGGATCACGAATAATTAATAATGGTGTTGAAAGCCCGGGTAAAATCCATTTTCGTAAAGCACCTTCAAAAATTAATAGCAGGAAATATATCCATATGCCTATTTTAAGATCTTTATTAACCTCTTTCTTTTTGTTTAGAAATTCAGTTTTATTTAAAACTAAATTTGGAGCAGTTTCAATTTCAACCATTTTATTTGAGTTGATATTTGTTTACAAATTAGGTTTATAGTCAAAAATTAGTTAATTAGAAGTTGTTCATTTACGGATAGCAGCTACCAATTCCTCACCATAAACCTTCCATGGGCGTTTAGCAGCACTTTTCATTGCTTCCTGGCCAACTTCAGCAATTTTACTGGGGTTTTGGATCAGTTCTTCAATAGCATTTTGAAGTGCAATTGTCGAACCTGCCTCTACCAGCCAGCCATTTTCTCCATGTTTGATCAGATCGGGGCCAGCTGTCCTATCGGTTGTTATTACAGGAGTTCCTTGTGACATTGCTTCTGTTATTACCAAACCAAAACCTTCAAACAGTGAGGGAAAAACTAAAACATCATGTTCGTGCATTAATTTTAAAACTTTTTCATGCGGCAAACTTGATATCCATCGGTGTTTGGCAAGTGCTGAATCCAAAGCAGGGCAGGGTTGATCACTTACTTTTTTTCCAACAACAGTTAAAGTAACATATTTCTTTAACTTTTCTGCGGCAGCAAATAAATCCGCAATTCCTTTTCTCTGCGATAATCCTCCAACAAACAACAATTTTAATGGCTGTGATTGTAAAGCAGAAGTATAATTTCGTGTAGTTACAACCGGCGGAAAAGCATAAGGAACAACTTTAATCGGTGCTAATTTCCCAGGGAAATCTTTTAACGTGCTTGCCGTAAACTGGCTGGCAACCAAAATTTTATCTGCTAAAAGAAGCTCTTCGTCTTTTTGGGCAAGCTTTTCTTCCGAATCACCAAAACTTATTAAGGTTGGGCGCCATTCCGGCCAGCGTTCATATTCTAATTCTAACAAATGCTTTGCCGTTCGCCAGTAACCAATTGGTAAATCATACAAACATTGCATTTTTAGCTTTTTGGCTTCTCTAAATGAATACAATGCACCATCTTCATAAGCGTAAACTGTATCTGTACCACTTGCAGCCATGGTTTTTAGCTCAGCTGCTACTTTTTTATCCAAATCTCTGTAAACACCATCAACACTAAATATTCCGGTTTCTTGTTTGATCAGGTTTTTAAATCCTGCTTTTGAGGAAGCTATCCGGCCCAGTTCGTGCAATGGCCACGCTTTGGTAAGATGCTTTAATTCAGGGTTATATCTTCTTCTGTTAAATTCATTAAAAGAACCAAAAGCACTCAATTTATCAAATATATTACCCGGAAAAGTAGCAACTGTTGTTCTTAATCCTGAAAGCATATTTGCTTGATAAAATCCGTCAGCAGCTGCTCTGAAAAAGGCATTTCCGGTTGGATGTGCTATAACTACTTTCATTAATTTGTTTTGGATGATTTAACCATAGCTTTTTCCACAACTTCTAAATATTTTTTTGATACAACTTCCGGCTGGTGCTTATTTAAATGATTTGGTGCTGCATCTCTGAGCTTTTTTTCTAAATCAGGATCAGCAATAATAGTACAAATTGCATTCACCAAAGCATCCACATTACCGCGGGTAAAACTTATTCCGGCGTTGCCAATAGCATCCGGCAAGCCACCACCATCAGATACAATTGGCAAACAACCACAGGCCATTCCTTCTAAAACAACATTGCCAAATGGCTCTTCCCACAAAGAAGGAACTAACATATAGCGATGCTGGTTCAGCAGTTTTGAAAGTGCTGCTCCGGAAACCGAACCTGTAAAAGTTACATAATCCCGCAATCCAAGCTCTTCAGTCAATTTTCCCAAATAAGCCTTTTGCGGCCCTTCACCTATAATAGTAAGTGTTGGTTTAAACGTTAAGAAATGATCTTGTGCATCTTTTACCAGTATTTTTTTCAAAGCTTTTATGGCTTGGTCAACTCCTTTATTGGGTACTAATCTTCCTAAAAATACAAAAACGTTTGTTTTGGTAATATCAGGCAGAATTTTAAAAATATTTGAGTTATACGGATTTCCAATAACAATGGCTGGTTTAAAACTATGCCTTCTGACGGCATCACTAACAGCAATTACAGTGCTTGCTTTTTTAAACCACAAAGCTTTTATCCTGTCCTGAATCCCAATTTTACCATGTAAACCAATTTCAGTATCAATACGAGAAACCCAAGTATTGAGCGCAATTACATACGGATGCCTGAAAAGTAAATTGGGCCAGGCAAGCCGCAAACACGGATTGTTTTCAAAAACTAAATCAGCCCAACCGTGCTGTTTGAACAATTCTTTTAGAGATGG
>JBPBQN010000115.1:0-7583 GCA_050954865.1 Janthinobacterium lividum
AGATTGAATGTAAGTATCCTGTTTGTTCAAATCAGTTGCATACAAAGCAATCAGGTTTTCGGATTTATCCTGTTGATTTACCTGGATGTGTTCCTTGTATTGATCTAAAGTGTAATACTTAGCGTCGGTGCTTTTATACATACAAAAATCTTTGGCTTTTTCATAAAATTTTTCATTACTAATCATGCCGTATTTCACAAACAAACCAATGTCATTCCATTTATCAGCAAAAGCGGCTTCGTCCTGTTTGTGCAAATCTGCCAGCTTGTCGGCCACTTTTTTGGTGATGTATGAATCAATTTTTTTCACATTTCCGTCAGCCTGTAAAAAACTACGGGAAACGTTTAACGGAATATCCGGCGAATCAATCACACCTTGCAACAGCATCAAAAATTCCGGAACGATATCTTTCACTTCATCCGTAATAAAAACCTGACGAGAATACAGCTGAATTTTGTTCTTCTGAATTTCAAAGTCGTTTTTCAGTTTCGGGAAATATAAAATACCAGTCAGATTGAACGGATAATCTACATTTAAATGGATCCAAAACAACGGATCTTCCGAAAACGGATACAAATCTTTATAAAAGCTGATGTAATCCTCGTCTTTCAGTTCGGATGGAGATTTGGTCCAGGCCGGAACCGTTTGGTTGATCACTTCTCCTTCAAACTCAATTTCTACCGGCAAAAATTTGCAGTATTTTTTTAGGATATTTTCGATCCGTGATTTTTCTAAAAACTCTTTAGAATCTTCTGCAACGTGTAAGATAATATCTGTACCGCGTTCTGCTTTTTCGGTGGACGAAAGCTCAAATTCGGTGCTGCCATCGCAATCCCACAAAACCGCTTCGCTGCCTTCTTTATAAGATAAAGATTTGATTTCGACGTTGGTAGAAACCATAAACGCCGAGTAAAAACCCAAACCAAAATGGCCGATGATTTCTTTGTTATCGCCTTTATCCTTGTATTTTTCTACAAATTCAGTCGCACCGGAAAACGCAATCTGGTTGATGTATTTTTTAATTTCCTCACCCGTCATTCCCAATCCATGATCGGCAATGGTAATGGTTTGGTCTGCTTCGTTTATCGATACTTTTATTTTCGTGTCGCCCAGTTCGCCGTTAAATTCGCCCATGCTGGCCAATCTTTTCAGCTTTTGTGTGGCATCAACTGCGTTGGAAACCAATTCCCGCAAAAAAATCTCATGGTCTGAATAGAGAAATTTTTTGATGATCGGGAAAATATTTTCGGTGTGTATGGAGATAGAACCCTTTTCCTGCATAACTTTTTTAATTTATGATTTTGAAAATGGCTGGTCAACAATGGTTCCAAATAAAATTTGCGACAAAAAAAATGACAGGTTGACAGTTTGCCAATGCTTCTTTTATCGGGTAAAAATCGGTGCTTATGGCTAATTTTTTAGTTTGCTGTCTTTCAGTTTTGCATCCGTATCTTCTGCTTTAATATCAACCCGCAGTAAACGGTACAAACTCATGTACATATTGGCAATCCAAACCAAACTGAAACCAGCAATCAGGTAACCGCGCCAGCCATCAAACAACAATGTATAATGCGTAATGATCAGCATTAAAATAGTTACATAATGGCTAAAACAATATTCGCAGGTAAACAAATAAAAAAATTTACGGGCAGCCAGTGTTTTCTGTTCATGACTGTTTTTAACACAAAATTCACGGATTTCTTTAAAAACCTCCTCATGTGTAACCGTCCATGAAATGCAGGCAATTGGTATCGCCAGCAAAAAAAGCATCAAAACAGATTGGCCCATGAGGAAGATTTTGAGATATTGTTAGTTATTAACCATTTTCATTGATGCTTCATAATAACGCTCGCCAACGTTCGGGTACGTTTTCAAAATTTCTTCAATTACCTGCAAATCATCTTTAGATAAATTCACTTCTGCTGCGCCGGCATTTTCCTCCAGATATTTCCGCTTCTTGGTTCCGGGAATCGGAATGATATTTTCACCTTGCGCCAAAACCCAAGCCAGCGCCAGTTGCGAAGGCGTAATTTGTTTAGAAGTTGCAAATTCTTTCAAAGCTGAAGCCAAATTTTGGTTGTTTTTAAGATATTTTTCTTCTTTAAAACGAGGCAACGTGTTCCTGAAATCGTTGTCTTTCAATTCCTCTTTGTTGATAGAAGTTTCCGTAAATAAACCTCTGGAAAGCGGACTAAAAGGCACAAAAGAAATTGATAATTCCTGGCACAAAGGCAATATTTCCTTTTCCGGATCGCGCGTAATAAACGAATATTCAGATTGAATGGCCGAAATCGGATGTTCTGCATGCGCCTTGCGAATCGAAGCTGCGGATGCTTCCGATAATCCTAAAAAACGCACTTTTCCTTGCTGCACCAACTCGCCCATTGCGCCAACCATTTCTTCTACCGGCACATTCGGATCAACACGATGTGCATAGTATAAATCAATTTCATTTACGCCCAAACGTTTTAAACTTGCTTCGCAGGCTTGTTTTAAATAAGCCGGAGATCCATCAAAAACGCCGCCTTCTTTAAAACCGAATTTGGTAGCGATAAATACTTTTTTACGATTAGGCACCAGCACTTTTGCCAGTAATTCTTCATTGGTGTGCGGACCGTAAACATCGGCCGTGTCCCAAAAATTGATGCCCAAATCCAAAGCTAAGTTTAGTGTAGCAATAGATTCTTCATCGTTGGTATTGCCATAAGCGTGGCTCATTCCCATGCAACCCAAACCAACTTCAGATAATTTTTCGCTGGTATTTCCCAGATTTCTATATTTCATAAACATGTGTTTTATATCTGGCAAACGAATAAGTCAACCTGCTGTTTTATAAAATTTATGGCATAAAAAAAGCGTTCTGTTTTGGCCAGAACGCTAAATTACTTTTGTTAAGCTTACTTAATCGTTACCTAACTGTTTTACCAGTTTGTTGTAAATGCCCAGCAATAAAAATGGAGCTGGCCATTGTCCTACAAACAACGCATTATGGCGGCTGCCTTTAATTTTTAAAGCTAACGAAAGGCCGATTGAGCCTAAAGCCAACCATAAAAAAACGTCTGAAGGTATTTTTGCAGTTTGATTTTCAATTGCCGTTGCTACTGGTCCTTCTTTTAATTCAGGATTTGGGTTTGCCATGATGTTTTATTTTTAGTTTAATAATTTAGCTGATAACCTATAAAGTGCAAACCGGCAGCAAAGTTTTAAGAAATGTAAATTTTGCTGCTGATATTGATTCTTTTGTAAAACTGAAATTGAATTTAAGAAGAATTTTCAAATCAATTAAGCTGATTTTTACAGTAATACTGTTTTTATCGGCATAAAATCCGTCTGTTTTCAGTTGTTTAATACGAGTCTTTAGCTTTCTTTTTACACAAAAAAAGTGTTACTTGCATTTAATTTATAAAGAAATTTTAAACCTTAAGCTGATGATACAAAACGAAGCCTCCGTAGAAATTTTAAATGATTTGATCGAAATTAACAATGACCGTATTGAAGGTTACGATAAAGCCATTAAAGAATCAACCGAAGAAAATGCCGATCTGAAAGAACTTTTTGAACACCTGATCCGCGAAAGCCACGAATGCAAAATGGCTTTGGCTACCGAAGTTTTGGTTTTAAAAGGAGAAACCACAACCGGAACCACCGTGCGCGGCAAAATTTACCGTGCCTGGATGGACGTTCGCGCTACTTTTAGCGGTCATGATCGTTATTCTATTTTGGCCAATTGCGAGCGTGGTGAAGATGCTGCACAAGATGCTTACAAAAAAGCTTTGGCTGATGAAGACCTGCCAAAATATTTACATGATATGATTGCCGAGCAGCAATCAAAACTGAAATTCTCGCACGATAAAATCAAAATGCTGCGCGATATGCAAAAAAGCTAATTATCATTTTTAGCTGATCTTTTTGAAAAACCTCCTGATGATTTCAGGAGGTTTTTTTGTGTAGAAACGATTTATCTCTTTGTTATCTCGAACCAAAGGGAGAGATCCAAATCAAAGCGTTTTATTTTTCTTTGTGCGTTCTTTTGCTTGATCAAAAGAACCAAAAATCAAGCAATTCGGATCGCCTCCGGGCGAATTGCATCCCAACGCTCCTAGGTGAGCTACCTTGTAAAGGTCTCTGCTTGATTTCTAAGCATACTGGTTTTATCATCTATTTTAAACTTCTAATTCTAATATTGAACTTTACAGAGCCAGTTGTAAGGTAGCCCACGCAGGCGCGGTGGGGTGCAATTCGCCGGGAGGCGATTCTTCCTTTCTTGATTTTTTGGTTCTTTTTGATCAAGCAAAAAGAACGAAAAGAAGGCGAAGACCCGATCAATTATCATCTTGGATTTCTTTTCAAAGTCTCTCATGCCAAACTAAACTCAGCCTAACAAAGCGGTACATACTTCTTTTATCAACCCAAATTTATACCGGTAAAAACAGCATCCGCAAGTCATAAATCAAAATCCGGCGCGGTTAAGCAAATTTCAACACAGCAAACAGTTATATTTGCGTAGCTGCCTGCAGAAAAAAATTCGCATGGCATAAATGATTATGGCTACAAAAGTGATCATGAATGATGATGCTTTTTTAAAAAAAGGATTCCTAATTTCTACCGATAAAACCTTGCTGGATATAAAAGTTATTCATCAATTTTTGGATGAAGTTTCTTATTGGGGCAAAGGCATCAGTTTGGAAACGGTTCAAACTTCTATCCAAAATTCGATGTGTTTTGGTGTTTACCTCAACCTAAAACAAATTGGTTTTGCCCGCGTAATTACCGATGAAGCCACTTTTGGCTATTTGTGCGATGTTTTTAATTTGGCTGATTATCGTAAATCGGGTTTATCAAAATGGCTCATTCAAACTATTCGCAATTATCCAAAACTTAAAAATTTGCGCCGTTTGGTTTTGGCTACAGCAGATGCGCAGGGTTTGTACCAGCAATTTGGTTTCTCCCAAATTAAAAACCATGATCGCTGGATGGAAATTTTTCAACCCAGACAACAGGAGGAGCCGGCATGAACATCAAAAGAATGATTATTGAAGGCGAAGGCGTTACCCTCGACTTTAAAAAAACGATTACCAGTTGCGAAAAAATCTCCAAAACGCTGGTTGCTTTTGCCAACAACAAAGGCGGCCGCTTGCTGATTGGCGTTTTGGACGATGGCACAATCAAAGGCGTAAAATCTGAAGACGAGGAAAAATACATGATTACCCGCGCCGCTACTTTTTTTTGTCGGCCAGCTTTAGAACCGTTTTTTGAGGAAATTTATATTGATGCCAAGCTGGTGTTAGTGGCCGAAATTAAACCAAGCGACCTGAAACCGCATTATTCTTTAGGCGAAGATGGCAAATGGTGGGTTTACATCCGCACGAACGATAAAAGTATGCTGGCCAGCAAAATTGTGGTTGATGTTTTAAAAAGATCTAACAATGATGATGGCGTGCTAATTGAATATTCTTCTAAAGAGAAAGGCTTGCTGGAATATTTGCAGAACAATCAACGCATCACCGTAAAAGAATATTGTGATTTGCTAAATCTGAGCCGCCGCCGCGCACAACGAATTTTGGTTAACTTGGTACTTTCGGGCGTAATCATTGTGCATACCAACGAAAAAGAAGAATATTATACGGCAGCGTAAAGGAGTTTTAAGTATTAAGTTGCAGTTAACGATACTTCTTTTAGCACATAAAAATGGTAACTTAAAAATTATAACCTTTCCCGGTTGCCGATGAAAAAACTTTACGCTGTTTACAAACCTTTTTATCAGGCAAATTTACAACTGGCTTTGCCGGTAATTATTTCGCAGCTGGGGCAGGTTTTAGTGCAAACTTCGGATAGCATTATTGTTGGGCAGTTTGCGGGCACCACTTCGCTGGCTGCCGTTTCGCTGGTTAACAGCATTTTTATTATGGTTTTGGTGATCGGCATTGGCATCGCTTACGGTTTAACGCCGCTGATTGCGCAAGAAAACGGTCGTAAAAACGATGCTGCCTGCGGGAAATTACTTGCCGCAAGTTTAGGCATCAATCTGATTTCTGGATTGATACTGTTTTTACTGATCTATTTTGGTTCTGTAATTTTGCTTGATCATCTTGGTCAATCGCCCGAAGTTGTAGTACTGGCCAAACCATTTTTACTGTTGATGGGATTTTCGATCATTCCGCTAATGATTTTTAACACGTTCAAACAGTTTGCAGAAGGTTTAGGCTTTACCAAGCAAGCCATGATGGTTTCCATTTGGGGAAATATATTGAACATTTGCCTCGGAATTATCTTTGTAAAAGGTTTGTTTGGCATCGCGCCAATGGGCATCCGTGGCGTAGGTTTAAGTACGCTGATTGATCGTACGGTAATGGCCGTAGGGATGTCGGTTTATATTTTTCGTTCAAAACACTTCAAAAAATACCTTTCAGGTTTCTCTTTATGGCAAATCAGCCTAAAAACCTGCCGGCAAATTTTAGCCATTGGCGCGCCGGTTGCCATACAATACAGTTGCGAAGTAAGTGCGTTTAGTGGCGCAGCCATTTTAATTGGTACCATGGGCGATGTTCAACTCGCTGCACATCAGGTAGCGATCAATCTGGCTTCCTTAACTTTTATGATGGCCAGCGGAATCGGCGCGGCAGCAGCCATTAAATCCGGCAATTTTTTTGGTGCGAAGGATTACTTTCAACTGCGAAAATCTGCCCAAGCCAGTTACCATATAGTACTGCTGTTTATGACCGGTACGGCTTTAATTTTTCTGTTTGCCAATCACCTGATTCCCTGGATTTACACTTCGGATGAAAACGTGATCAGCTTGACTGCAAAACTGCTGATTATTGCGGCCATGTTCCAGTTGTTTGACGGCACGCAAGTAGTTGGATTAGGAATTTTACGCGGAATTGGTGATGTGAAAATTCCTACAATCATCACATTTATAGCATATTGGCTGATTGGTTTGCCCGTAGGATATGCGCTTGGCATCCAGCTAAATCTGGGCGCTTCTGGTATTTGGTATGGTTTAACCGCAGGATTGATGACTGCTTCGCTCCTGCTTTATTTCCGCTTCAATTATTTCAGCAAAAAACTACAGGCCAGTTTAATTTGAAATTATTCTAAGCTGATTAAGCAGCCTGAACGTTCATATCGATAAACTCTGACTGATTCTTTTCGGCAAAACGGTTACTTCCGCTTTTCAAAGTTTCTAAACGTTGTAAAACTGCTTCTTTAGTAGCAACATTATAATGCAACATTGCCTGTTCAATACTTAGTGATCCGCTGGTGATTTGCATGGCCATTTTTTGCATTTCCTGCTCTCTGATCTGCGTAGCCATCATATATAAATTTTGCATTTTTTTATAATTTAATTTATAACTCTATTAAAGATTTATCATTTTTTACGTTAATCTTTCAACAAAGTTAGCTGTTATTTTAAAAAAATGAATTTTTAATTAATGGTGTCAGATCTACACAAACCACAATTTATGTTAAATTTTAGTGCGATTAGAAATTGTTAAAAATACAATTCAACTGCACTTTTATAGGTATTGCAGTGTGCATCCACAATATCTTTGATGTTTGGCGAATAACCACCGCCCATGCTC
>JBPBQN010000116.1:0-7486 GCA_050954865.1 Janthinobacterium lividum
TATCAGCGGCGTAGTTATTGATACTAAATTATTCTCTCGCGCTAAAAAAACTTCCAAAGCAGAAGAAAAAATTGCACTTGAAAAATTAGATAACAAACATGATAAAAATATCAAAGACCTTAAAAATTCTTTGATTGAAAAACTGTTTGAAATTGTAAACGGCAAAACTTCTCAAGGCGTTTTCAATGTTTATAAGGAATTGCTAGTTGCCAAAGGTGTTAAATTCACACAGAAAATCTTGGTTGAGTTGGATTACAACAATATCAATCCAACTAAATGGACAACTGATGATGAAAAGAACGAGATGATAAAACTGCTTCTTCATAACTTTAATATCAAAGTAAATGAGGAATTAGGTGCTTATCGTCGTGATAAATTTGCTATAAGTGTTGGTGATGAGTTGCCTTCAGGTATCGTACAAATGGCCAAAGTTTATATCGCTAAAAAACGTAAGTTAAAAGTTGGTGATAAAATGGCTGGTCGTCATGGTAACAAAGGTATTGTTGCTCGTATTGTGCGCGATGAAGACATGCCTTTCCTGAGTGATGGTACTCCTGTTGATATTGTTTTGAACCCGCTCGGTGTGCCTTCAAGGATGAACTTAGGACAGATTTACGAAACTGTTTTAGGTTGGGCTGGAAAGGAATTAGGAATGAAATTTGCCACTCCGATTTTCGACGGTGCATCACATACGGAAGTGGAAGAATGGGTAGCTAAAGCAAAAGTTCCTGCATCTGGCAGAACATATTTATACAATGGTTTAACTGGTGATCGTTTTGATCAACAAACTACTGTTGGTATTATTTACATGCTTAAACTGGGCCACATGGTTGATGATAAAATGCACGCGCGTTCTATCGGGCCATATTCTTTAATTACACAGCAACCATTGGGAGGTAAAGCGCAATTTGGCGGTCAACGTTTTGGTGAGATGGAAGTTTGGGCATTGGAAGCATTTGGTGCTGCTAATATTTTACAGGAAATTCTCACGATTAAGTCAGATGATGTAATTGGTCGTGCTAAAACATACGAAGCCATCGTTAAAGGTGAAAACTTACCAACACCTTCTGTTCCAGAATCATTTAACGTACTGGTTCATGAATTAAGAGGTTTAGGTTTGGATATTACTTTAGAATAAGTTCGAAAAGAAATTTATGAGTGATCGATTTTAATTCATCATTCATAAATTATCTTCATTACCAGAAGTTAATAATGCAATGCTTCTTTTATCACATAAAAATTAGTGCAAATTTTGGTCGATAAAAAAAGCATTTTGCAGTTAGCTCTTAAAAATTAAAAAAAGAACTATGTCGTATAAAAAGGATAATAAAATCAAAAGTAATTTTACCACAATTACGATCAGCTTAGCTTCTCCGGAATCTATCCTGGAACGCTCAAGTGGTGAAGTTTTGAAACCGGAAACAATCAATTACCGGACATATAAACCTGAACGTGATGGTTTATTTTGCGAGCGTATTTTTGGTCCGGTAAAAGATTACGAATGTCATTGCGGTAAATACAAACGTATCCGTTATAAAGGAATCGTTTGTGATCGTTGTGGTGTTGAAGTAACGGAGAAAAAAGTACGTCGTGAACGTATGGGACATATCAATTTGGTTGTTCCTGTTGCGCATATCTGGTATTTTCGTTCTTTGCCAAATAAAATTGGTTATCTGTTAGGTCTTCCAACTAAAAAACTGGATCTAATAATTTATTACGAACGTTATGTTGTAATAAAACCAGGTGTAAAAGAAGCAGACGGAATTTCTAAAATGGATTTTTTAACTGAAGAAGAATATCTGGATATTTTAGATACACTTCCGAAAGAAAATCAATATTTAGACGATAAAGATCCACAGAAATTTGTCGCCAAAATGGGTGCAGAAGCTTTGGAAGAATTGCTGAAAAATCTGGATTTGGATCAACTTTCTTATGATCTTCGTCATCAGGCAGCAAATGAAACTTCACAACAACGTAAAAACGAAGCGTTAAAACGTTTACAAGTTGTAGAAGCTTTCCGTGATTCTAAAAACCGGATTGAAAATAATCCTGAATGGATGATCGTGAAAATTGTTCCTGTTATTCCACCAGAATTACGTCCATTGGTTCCTTTGGAAGGTGGCCGTTTTGCAACCTCAGATTTGAACGATTTATATCGTCGGGTCATCATTCGTAACAATCGTTTAAAGAGATTAATTGAAATTAAAGCTCCAGAAGTAATTTTACGTAATGAAAAACGTATGTTACAGGAAGCAGTTGACTCTTTGTTTGACAATTCACGTAAAGTAAATGCTGTTAAAACAGAAGGTAACCGTGCCTTAAAATCATTATCTGATATTTTAAAAGGTAAGCAAGGTCGTTTCCGTCAAAACTTGTTAGGAAAACGAGTTGATTATTCAGCACGTTCCGTAATTGTTGTTGGGCCGAACTTGAAACTGCACGAGTGCGGTTTGCCAAAAGATATGGCTGCTGAGCTTTTTAAACCGTTCATCATCCGCAAGATGATTGAAAGAGGTATTGTAAAAACAGTAAAATCAGCCAAGAAAATTGTTGACCGTAAAGACCCAATCGTTTGGGATATTTTGGAAAACGTATTAAAAGGACATCCGGTATTATTAAACCGTGCGCCAACGTTGCACCGTTTAGGTATCCAGTCATTTCAACCAAAATTGATTGAAGGAAAAGCTATACAGCTTCACCCTTTAACTTGTACTGCTTTTAACGCGGATTTTGACGGTGACCAGATGGCTGTACACGTTCCGCTTGGACATGCAGCAATTTTGGAAGCGCAGATTTTGATGCTGGCGTCACACAATATTTTGAATCCGGCAAATGGAACGCCAATTACCGTTCCTTCTCAGGATATGGTTTTGGGCTTATATTATATTACCAAAGGCCGTAAAACTGATGCTGATCGAGTTATAAAAGGAGAAGGTTTAACTTTTTACTCTGCAGAAGAAGTTATTATTGCTTATAATGAGAAAAAGCTTGATTTACATGCTTTTATCAAAGTAAAAGCAAAAGCAAAAAATAGTGATGGACAAATTACAAGCCAGATAATTGATACTACTGTTGGCCGTGTCTTGTTTAATCAACATGTACCTGAAGAAGTAGGTTATATTAATGAGTTGCTTACCAAAAAATCGTTGCGTGATATTATCGGAGAAGTTGTAAAAAACACCGGTATGGCTCGTGCAGCGCAATTCCTGGATGAAATCAAGGAATTAGGATTCCAAATGGCTTTCCGTGGAGGTTTGTCTTTCAACTTGCAGGATTTGAACATCCCAGCTGAAAAAATCACGCTAATTGATCAGGCTTCTAAAGAAGTTGAAGAAGTAATGAACAACTATAACATGGGTTTCATTACCAACAACGAACGTTATAACCAGATTATTGATATTTGGACACGTATCAACAACCGCTTGACGGCTAATGTAATGGATATTTTATCCAATGATAATCAGGGCTTTAACTCTGTTTACATGATGCTTGATTCTGGTGCGCGTGGTTCAAAAGAACAGATTCGTCAGCTTTGCGGAATGCGTGGTTTGATGGCAAAACCTCAAAAATCAGGTTCTGGTGGCGAAATCATCGAAAACCCGATCTTATCTAACTTTAAAGAGGGTTTATCTGTATTAGAGTACTTTATTTCTACTCACGGTGCACGTAAAGGTTTGGCAGATACCGCGTTAAAAACAGCAGATGCTGGTTATTTAACGCGTCGTTTGCATGACGTTGCACAGGATATGATTGTTGGCGAAACAGATTGTGGTACTTTAAGAGGTATTTATACAACTGCTTTAAAAGATAATGAAGATATCGTTGAACCTCTTTACGATCGTATTTTAGGTAGAATTTCCTTGGCTGATGTGTATGATCCGTTAACAAATGAACTATTAATAGAAGCCGGAGCTGATATTACTGAAGAAATTGCTAGACGAATTGAAAACTCTCCGTTAGAAGGAATTGAAATACGTTCTGTTTTAACTTGCGAAGCAAAAAGAGGTGTATGTGCATTATGTTACGGCAGAAATTTGGCCAGTGGCAAGCGTGTTCAGCGTGGTGAAGCAGTTGGTGTAATTGCTGCACAATCTATCGGTGAACCGGGCACACAGTTAACTTTGCGTACTTTCCACGTGGGTGGTACAGCATCTAACATTGCTGCAGAATCTCAGATCAATGCCAAATTTGATGGAATTATCGAATTTGAAAATGTTCGTACAGTTCATTACAAGACTGACGAAAGTGAAGTTGATGTTGTTTTAGGTCGTTCCGGAGAATTCAGGATTATCGAGAAAGATACCAATAAGGTTATCATGACGAATAATATTCCTTATGGTTCTTACTTATATATCAAGGATAATACACAAATTTCCAAGGGGGATCGTATTTGTTCATGGGATCCTTATAATGCAGTAATCATTTCTGAATTTGCAGGTAAAACGCAGTTTGAAGCAGTTCAGGAAGGTATTACTTTCCGCGAAGAATCTGATGAGCAGACTGGTCACCGTGAAAAAGTAATTATTGATACCCGTGATAAAGCAAAAAATCCGGTTATCCAGATTGTTGATAGCAGCAAAAATGTTGTGAAAGGATATAACATCCCGGTTGGCGCGCACATTGCAGTTGATGAAGGAGAAAAAGTTCAAACAGGACAGGTTATTGCGAAAATTCCACGTTCAACTGGAAAAACTCGCGATATTACGGGTGGTCTGCCACGCGTAACCGAATTGTTTGAGGCGCGTAATCCTTCAAATCCTGCTGTTGTTACGGAGATTGATGGTGTTGTAACTTTAGGTGGAATCAAAAGAGGAAACCGTGAAATTACGATTGAATCGAAAGACGGCCAGGTTAAAAAATATCTGGTGCCTTTATCAAAACACATTTTGGTTCAGGATAATGACTTTATCAAAGCAGGTATGCCATTATCTGACGGATCAATTTCTCCTGCTGATATTCTGGCAATTAAAGGACCTGCTGCCGTTCAGGAATATTTGGTAAATGGTATTCAAGAAGTTTATCGTTTACAAGGTGTAAAAATCAACGATAAACACTTTGAAGTTATCGTTCACCAGATGATGCAAAAAGTAACGATAGAAGATGCTGGCGATACACGTTTCTTGGAAAGAGAAGCGGTTGACAGATGGGATTTCATGATGGAAAACGATGAGATTTACGACAAAAAAGTTGTTGTTGATCCGGGAAGTTCTAACAACATGAAACCGGGTCAGATTATCTCTGTTCGTAAATTGCGTGATGAAAACTCCATCTTGAAACGTAAAGATTTGAAATTGGTTGAGGCACGCGATGCTATTGCGGCTACTTCCAGTCAAATGTTGCAAGGTATTACCAGGGCTTCATTAGGTACAAAATCGTTTATTTCGGCTGCATCCTTCCAGGAAACAACCAAAGTATTGAACGAAGCAGCTATCGCTGGTAAACGTGATAAAATGCTTGGACTGAAGGAGAACGTAATTGTTGGTCACTTAATCCCGTCAGGAACTGGATTACGTGCTTATGATAATGTTCGTGTAGGTTCTCAAGAAGAATTTGATCGTTTATTAGCTTCTAAATCAGAAGAAGTAGAAGCTTAGCTAAGTTCAATTTAATTTATAGCCCGGATATATTTTAAATATATCCGGGCTTTTTTGTGCGGTAAAAGAAGCATTTGATTGCTATTGTACTATAAGTTTGTCAAAGTAAAATTTATATTGATAAAAGAAGCATCCGCAGAAACTTAATTACGATTATAGCATGGAAAATTTGCTAAAAATTTACACTTTTACAGAATAGAAAAAAGGTTAATTTATGTATGATTATTTAATTGTTGGTTCAGGATTATTTGGGTCTGTGTTTGCCCATGAAGCAAAAAAAAGAGGTAAAACAAGTTTGATTATAGATAAAAGGGATCATACAGGTGGAAATATTTATAACGAAAGTGTAGAAGGCATAAATGTGCATAAATATGGTGCCCACATTTTCCACACGAATGATAAACGTATTTGGGATTATGTAAATTCTTTTGTAGAATTTAATCGTTTTACAAACACACCTGTTGCAGAGTACGAAGGCGTTTTGTACAATTTGCCTTTCAACATGAATACTTTTTATCAGTTATGGAAAGTGAAAACACCTGATGAAGCAAAAGCTATTATTGCTGATCAAATTAAAGATTTAAATATTACTGATCCCCAAAATTTGGAAGAACAAGCTTTATCTTTAGTTGGAACAGATATTTACGAAAAACTGATTAAAGGTTATACCGAAAAGCAGTGGGGAAGATCAGCTAAAGATTTGCCTGCATTTATCATCAAACGTTTGCCGGTAAGATTTACTTACGATAATAATTACTTTAATGATTCTTACCAGGGAATTCCAAATGGTGGCTACAATAAGTTAACTGAAGGTTTGTTGGAAGGAATTGAAGTTAGATTGAATGAAAACTACTTCGACAACAAAGAATATTATAATTCTCTGGCTCCTCAAATCGTTTTTACCGGTAAAATTGATCAATACTATGATTATCAGTTTGGAAAATTGCAATACCGCAGTTTAAAGTTTGAGCAGCAAACTCTGGATATGGAAAACTATCAAGGCAGTGCTATAGTAAATTATACGGAAAGAGAAGTTCCTTTCACCAGAATTATTGAGCATAAGCATTTTGAGTTTGGTACTCAGCCAAAAACAGTGATTACGCACGAATTTCCGGCAGAATGGAATGAAGGTAACGAGCCTTTTTATCCAATCAATGATCAGCTGAATAATGATACTTATAAAAAGTACAAAGGATTGGCAGACAAAGAAAATAATGTAATTTTTGGAGGACGTTTGGCAGAATACCGTTATTACGATATGCACCAGATTATTGGTTCTGCTTTGAAAAAAGTAGAAACACATTTTGGTTAATTGTAACCTTAATATATCCTTAACGTTTAACAGTTAAGAGAATATTTTAAATAAAACACAACTAAAAAATCAAATTAATTATATTAATTTGATTTTTTAGTTGATAAAAGAAGCATTGCAGAAATTAAATAACATGGAAGATAAAAATGATAATCCGTTAAACATAGAATTAGCTGAAGATATGGCGGAAGGAATTTACTCCAACTTAGCAATTATTACACATTCTGATTCTGAATTTGTATTGGATTTTGTTCGGGTAATGCCAGGAGTACCAAAAGCGCGTGTAAAAAGTCGCATCATTTTAACTCCGGAACACGCCAAAAGATTACTTATTGCTTTAGAAGATAACATCAATGGATTCGAAACTGCTAACGGCAAAATCAAACTTAAAGAAATTGCAGCTTTGCCAATGAATTTTGGCGGACCAATTGGTCAGGCTTAAATTGTATTCCGTTAATTTATAATGCTTCTTTTATCGTATAAAAATCATCAACCTGTTGTGTTTTTTGTTTTGATAATCATGTTGAATGTCAATGAATTTTTCAGCATAAAAGAAGCATTATAGTTTTGGATAGGAGTT
>JBPBQN010000117.1:0-7227 GCA_050954865.1 Janthinobacterium lividum
ACTGATTCCGTTTTACATCGTAAACGGAATTTTAACTTCTGTGCCGATTGTAAGTTATAACAACGCAGAAAATCTGGCCATTAGAGTTGGAACGATTCCGGTGGAAGATCACTTCTACCTCATGTCTTTACTACTGATGAACGTTGCTTTTTTTGAATATTTCCGCAAACGCAATGCTTCTTTTATCGACCTAAAATGAGTGAAGTTGCGCTTCCCGTTTATACTAAAAACCAGCTTGCCTTGCGCAACGGACAAGACAAGCCGGAAATTTGGGTAGCTTATTTAGGCCAGATTTATGATGTAACCGAAAGCCGTTTGTGGTTAAATGGCAAACATTACCAACACTGGGCCGGCCAGGATTTAACCGAAGAACTGGCCGAAGCGCCGCACACCGATACTGTTTTTAGCAGGTTAAAATTGGTGGGCGTTTTAAGCTGATTAAATCTGGAACGTACTTAATTGCACAAACTGTTGTACTCTGGCCGCAATTTCTTCCTGCGTGAGGTTTCTTAATTTTTCGGTACCAAATTGCTCTACACAAAAAGAAGCCAAAGCAGAACCGAAAATGATGGCGGTTTTCATCTTATCGAAACTGATTTCGCCAACTTTAGCTAAATAACCCATAAAACCGCCGGCAAAAGTATCGCCTGCGCCTGTTGGATCAAAAACATCTGCCAAAGGCAAAGCCGGAGCCGAAAACATTTTTCCTTCGCCAAAAAGCAAGGCACCGTGTTCTCCTTTTTTAATAATGAGATATTTCGGGCCCATCTGCAAAATCTTGTCTGCTGCTTTTACTAAGGAATATTCGCCGGAAAGCTGACGTGCTTCCGCATCGTTAATGGTTAAAACATCTATCGATTTTAAAGTTGATAATAAATCATCCAGCGCAATATCCATCCAAAAATTCATTGTATCCAGCACAATCAGTTTTGGGCGATTAGTTAGACGATCAATTACGGTTTGCTGCACTTTTGGGGTGAGGTTTCCCAGCAATAAATATTCGCAATCCTGATAAGAAGCCGGAATAATCGGATCAAAATCGGCCAAAACATTTAATTCTGTAATTAATGTATCACGACTGTTCATGTCGTTATGGTATTTGCCCGACCAGAAAAACGATTTTTCGCCTTGTTTTACCTGTAAACCTTCTGTATCGATTTTTTGGCTTTGCAGATATTCAATTTCTGATTTCGGAAAATCATCACCTACAACCGCAACAATTTTTACCTGATCATAAAAATACGAAGCCGCCAAACTGGCAAAAGTAGCTGCGCCACCAACAATTTTATCTGTTTTGCCAAAAGGCGTTTCTATGGCATCAAAAGCCACTGTACCGATCACAACTAAGCTCATCAAAAAATATTTAAAATTATTTTGACAAATATTGTGATTTTAAGCTGAAAATTATACTTTTGCACCACTCTAACAAACAATAGCATTCCCGAATAGCTCAGCTGGTTAGAGCATCTGACTGTTAATCAGAGGGTCGCTGGTTCGAGCCCAGCTTCGGGAGCAAAAAAGTAAAAGCATTTACATCCATAAGGTGTAAGTGCTTTTGTTTTTTCCAGGGTAGTTGTAAAACAATCGTAAAACATTTGTGAAAACTCTCAGAGCCTGTTTAAATTTAATTTAGGATTATTTATGATGCTTCTTTTATCACCTAAAATTTGGTGTGTTTTTTATGAATTCTGCTATCCATATCAATTATAAAAGCAAAATTTAGTAGCATAAAAGAAGCATCATAAAAGTTTTTAATCTCAATTTAAACACGCTCTCAATCTTTAAAAATATAATAAAACTAGTAACACTGGTTATTAAAGTGTTAAAACTATATTTTAACACCAAAACCAACATTGAAGGTAATACCGTCAGCGGGCAATATGCCTGGGCCTGGAAGAATTGTTATTCTCCTGGTAAAATATTTTGCATTCAGGATGTTGTTGATATTACTAAAAATGTGATAACGCTGCAGAAAGCTGTAATTAAAGGACCAATCAAATACATGATATGCTGGTACGATACCGCTCAATCCGGTAGGATTAAACACCGTATTATTGGCATCAGAATAATTTTTACCAACGTAGCTAAACTGTAGCGTTGTAGTGATATGTTGGTTAAGATAGGTTAAGCCGGCCCGATTGATAAACTGCGGCGTCCCTTCCAGCCAGTTACCATTTAGGCTGATGTTGGTGCTGCCGCTACTCAGTGTTCCGCTGGTATAACGTGCATGATCATAAGAGAATGAATTAAACAGGCGGATATCACTTAAAGAACTTTTATCAAAAGCCCTCCATAAAGAAACTTCTGTATAAGCTTCAATTCCTTTTGCTACAGCGTTGCCAATGTTTGTGGTATAAATATACGTTTGTTTAGCAGCATTTACTTCTGTCAAATTTCCTATCCGGTTGCCGTAATACACATAATAAAGGTCAAAATCGTAATTAAAAATGTTGCCGATGTTACCGCGATAACCCAAATCTGCATCATAGCCACGGCTGTCTTTTAAATCAGGATTAACAATAGCTAAATCATTACCAGGAATGATGTTGGCGTAGGAAAACGGCCGGTATGCCTGCGATATATTACCATAAAACTGGCTGCTACCAGTAAGCTGATATTGTAAACCGGTGCCAAAAAGCGGGAAATGGCGTTTGTTTTGGTAGGAAACATAATCTTTAGCATTATCTATTAAACCATCCAGGCTGGTATTGATAACTTCGTACCTGGCACCGGGCGTAATCGAAAATTGAGGCGTAATCTGAAACAGATTCTCCGCAAAGGCAGCATAGTTATTTGTTCTCAAATTAAGCGCAATTCCGTAAGGATTAGTAAGTGTTAAATCATAATCAGAACCAGTTGTTCCTGTGCCTTTTTGATCGCGTTTGGTAAGCTCTGTAAAATATCTCAAACCAGAAGTAAAAGTGCTGGTTAAGCTTCCTAACTGATAATGCGTAAGAAAGCGGGCTTCTGTTGTAAAACCGGTATAATAATCGCGGTCAACCTGGCGAGGATTATACGTATTTAGTTTTTTATTAACCGTATCAGCAACATTTGGATTATTTAAAAACTGCACGCTGTTCCGCTGGCCAATAATCATGTGCGACGTTACTTCCAGCTTACTTCGGCTACCAAGATTATAGTTGAATAATATAGCTGGAATGTTGATTGTTGGACTAAAATAATTTCTGGCACGTGTAGATGCTTGATAATTGGCATTAAACTGTGCATCGGTTAAACCGCCTGCATCCTGCTCCCTAAAGTTTACCCGTGAAAACTGTAAAGCAATACTTCCTTTGGGATTGAACTGATATTTCAGGTTGCCATAAAACCATTGACCGCTAAAAGCAGAATTTTTCCGGTCGCCATCTCCTGTACGGCTTGCGAAGTAAGCATAATAACTCCATTTGCCACTTCTCCCACTCAAAGCGTTGAAGGAATTGAAATACCGGTTAGAACCAGCAGATTGCTCGCTCTGTACACCTAACACTTTTGTACTATCGCCTTCTTTCATTTTATAATTAACCATTCCACCAAACTGACTGCCAAACTGCAAGGCTGCCGATCCTCGCACAATCTGTATTTGCTGTACTGCATCAAATTGTGGCGTATAATGATCTTCCGGATATCCAAACAGATCGGAATTGGTATTGTAGCCGTTTTGCCGCATGTTGGTTTCGTTGGATCGGTGCGTATCAGTTCCTCTAGTACCAATATTCACTTGGAATCCATTGCCATTCAATTCCCAAACATTTACACCCGGCACGGTGGCAAAAATAGTTCTTATGGTGCTGTTAGACAGGTTAGCCCTGCCCGGATCAGGAGTAATTGAGTAGGTCTTTTTACCCGCAAATATGTAAGTACCTTCTACATCCGCCAAGTGTTTGGATTTGTATGCTTTGATATTCACACTATCAAGCGTTAAAGAATCTTTTAGGCTTTTGTTATGTTTTGAGGGTTTAACCTGCGCTAAAGCAGTAAAGCTCAAGATCGATAAACAAGCGAAACTAAAGGTGTTGTAAAATATTTTTTTAACCATAATTACTTCAATATGTTTTTATAAACATAACGATAGCTGCAAGTTTCGTTATATTTTAAATAAATAAAAAATTTATAAAGCTATAGAACCTGTTTAAGTTTGGATATGAAACATTTACTGTGCTTCTTTTATGCCATTAAATTTTGCTTTTATAGTTGATATGGATGGCAGAATTCATAAAAAAAACACCAAATTTTAGATGCTAAAAGAAGCATCAAAAATAATCCTAAATGAAATTTAAACAGGCACTTAACTATATTACAAAGTTTTACTCCTATTTTAATAGAAAAATTGGTTGAAATGAAAAAATTTATCATATCTATTGATTTGGTTTCGCGGAGGCTAATATTCATTGATTCTATCCACCACAAACCAAATTCAAAATTTATTAGGATATGAAGCAACTATTGCAACTAGAAAGCTTTTTGAAAAAAGTACCAGACACTTCCTCTTACCGCTTTAACAGCTTCTACAGTATTGGAAATGAAAGATCTGGTAATTGAAGCCGGAATGAACGGTTGCATCAGCAAACCTTTTAAGCGGATGATCTTTATAACTAAATTTTTTTCAATCTTCTGAGTAACAAGCCCTCAGTTAGCAAAACATAAAAAAATGATTAGTTAGCTTGTTAATAAACTACAAGTAAACTAATCACGCGAACCAATATGCAAGCCAAAAGCATCCGTTTTTGACTGCTCGATTTCGTTTCTTTCTTCGCTTCTTTTACCGGTTAATAGTCCGCGTGCAAGTGGAGATTAGACAATAATTGCTATCTTCTGGTTTCGTGAAGCATGCCTAAATTTTTGTAAAAAAATTATATGCTTCTTTTATGCCTGTAAATTTGTTTTTGAAATTGATCCTGATAAGAAGAATCACAAAAATTTAAGGCGATAAAAGAAGCATAAACAATAATTTCAACAAATCAAACCTAACAGGCTAAATAAATTCCTGTTTCTTAGTTTGTTTATATCAGTTTATCAGGCGTAATAGGCAATTCGCGTATGCGTTTGCCCGTTGCATTAAACACAGCATTTGCAATTGCCGGTGCAACGCCGATAATTGCGATTTCGCCCAAACCTTTGCTTCCCACCGGATCTACCAATGTATCAGGTTTGTTTACAAAAAACACTTCGATAGCAGGCACATCTGCATGCACAGGTAAGTGGTAATCGGCAAAATCTTTTGTTACATATCGTCCAAAACGATGATCAATTACCGCATCTTCTGTTAAAGCCATGCCTATGCCGCCGGTTGCACCGCCAATCATTTGGTTTGCTGCGGTTTTCGGACTAACAATTGTACCGGCATCTGCACAGCAAACCACTTTTTTAACCCGAACCTGACCGGTAGCCGGATGCACATGAACTTCAACAAAATGCATGGAGTAGGCATACATTGAATATTTGCTGCGGTTATCGTCCGGTTTAGTTTCTTCCGTAGCTTCAATGTTCTGTATGTTGTGCTGTTTAAACAAATCAGCGATAGCTATTTTTACAGAGGAATTATTGGTGAGTGAGAGCTGCCCGTCTTTAATCATCATATCTTCCGGTTTTGCTGCGCTGAAAGCTGATTCGCTTTCGCCTTTCGCTATGGCCATTGCTTTAAGCTGTTGCTTTAAAGCATTACAAGCAGCCTGCACGGCCGGTCCAACGGTGTTAACGGTGGAAGAACCGCCCTGATTTCCAGCTTTTGGAAATCCGGAATTACCTAATTGAAAGATTATTTTATCCGTTGCAATGCCGGTAATGTTCGATGCAATTTGTACCATAGCCGTGCCTGTTCCGGGGCCGATATCGGTGATGGCACTTTGCATAACCAGATTGCCATTTGCATCTAATTGTGCCCTAACTGCTGCCGAACCACGATTTGCACCAAAAGTTCCCGTTCCCATACCATAACCCACCAGCCATTCTCCGGATTTTACCTGTCCTGGCCGTAATTTGCGGTTGCTCCATCCTATTTTTTCCATTCCGGCCTGGTAGCATTCTTTTAAAAATTTGGTGGACCAAGGCAGGTTTCGATCCGGATCAGAATCGGTATAATTTTTCAACCTGAATTCAACCGGATCAACGTTCAAGGCAAAAGCCATTTCATCCATAGCAGATTCCAGCGCAAAAGCTCCGGTAGCTTCTCCCGGCCCGCGCATCCAGATTGGTGTAGCAACATTCAATGGCAAAATACGGTAACGCGTACTTACATTAGGAGAAGCATACATCATTTTAGTTTGCTGAACAGTTGATTCTGTAAACTCCTCGTAGCTGGAAGTTTGCCCGACAGACTGGTGGTTAATACTAACCAGCTTTCCATCTTTTGTGGCACCCATTTGTATTTTTTGCCAGGTATGCGGCCGGTAGCCAACCATGGTAAACATTTGCTCGCGGGTTAATACTAATTTAACCGGTCGTTTTACTTGTTTTGCGGCTATAATTGCAGCCGTTTCATGTGGCCAATTGTGTAAACCGTTACCAAAAGCACCACCAACAAAAGTTGCAATCACTTTTACGTTTTCTACAGGTATTTTCCACTCTTTGGCAAAGTTTTGTTGTGTAGGCTGTGTTCCCTGTACCTTATCATAAACGGTTAGTTTATCATCAGCTTCCCAATGTGCTGTAATGGCTTGTAGTTCCATTGGATTATGCACTTCTGTTGGCAGTACATATTCGGCTTCTATTTTTACAGGAGCAGTTTGATAAGCATCAGCCTGACCACGATTATAATCTGCCATTGAAGATTTCGGGTTCTTCTTAGCCTGCGATGGTAAAATAGCGTTCTGTACATTCGCATCAAAATCCGTTTGGTGCTGCTCTTTATCGTAAGCAACCTTTACCAGCGATGCACCATATTGCGCCCGTTCAAGCGTATTGGCCACTACCGCAACAATTGGCTGTCCGTTAGAATAAATTTTATTATCGTAAAAAACGCGTAACGGCTGCCCGTTGGTTGGAGGTTCGGAAGGATGACCGCCATCAGACTGGTATCCCGGAACTTTAATCGCATTTATGTAGGAAATCACAGCTAAAACACCAGGCGCCCGTTCTGCAGCTTTAGAGTCAATGCTTTTAATGGAACCTTTTGCAATGGTGCTTCCAACTAAAACGGCATAAGCCATGTCAGGCAACTGGTATTCGGCAGAATACTTTGCTGCACCAGTTACTTTAAGCCGGCCATCTACGCGGTCTAAAGGCTTATAT
>JBPBQN010000118.1:0-7085 GCA_050954865.1 Janthinobacterium lividum
AAAACATTAATCAGCCGTTAAAATTATTCTGGTTTTCGCAATCTATCGGCTTAAACCGTGGTTTGCAGGATGTTATATCAGCATTGAAAATTCTGGAAAACGAATGTATTGAATTGCATTTATTAGGTTTTTTAACTGATGAAACCAATAAAAAACTACAGGAACTTGTTGCAGAACAAACGTTTAAAAAAAAACCGACCATCATATTTCATCAACCTGTTTATGCTGATAAATTACCCGCATTTGCCGCACAATTTGATGTCGGTTTAGCATTGGAACCTGGTTTTTGCATCAACAACAATGCTGCGCTCAGCAATAAAATTTTTACTTATTTACAAGCTGGTTTGGCAATTGCCGCAAGCGATACTTTAGCTCAAAAACAGTTTATAGCAGCAAATCCGGCATTGGGTTTTTGCTATGAAAAAGGAAACGGACAACAATTAGCAGCGATTTTAAAGCAATTAATTGTTGAGCCAGCTTTATTGCAAAAAACCAAACTTGCAGCTTATCAAGCTGCACACGAAAATTTAAATTGGGAAACAGAAAGCCAGAAATTTTTAAAAATTGTGGCAGAAACACTTACAATTTGAAACGCGTACTCATCATTTCACCTTACTTTCCTCCTTCAAATTCTGCTGACAGTCAGCGCGTTAGAATGAGTTTATCTTATTTTAAAAATTTTGGCTGGGAAGCCGAAGTGGTTTGTGTGGATGAAAAATATGCTGATTTACCCAAAGATGAACTGTTGATGCAAAGTATTCCGGCTGATATAATCATTCATCAGGTTAAAGCTTTCTCAAAAAAATACACTTCTAAATTTGGTTTAGGAAGTTTGGCTTTGCGCTCGATTTGGTTTTACCAGAAAAAAGTGATGCTTCTTTTACAGGCAAAAAATTATGATCTGATTTACTTTTCCACTACCGAATTTCCACTTTGTGTTTTGGGGAAATATTGGAAAAAACGTTTCGGTATTCCATACATAATTGATATGCAGGATGCCTGGCATTCAACTTATTATCAAAATAAACCCAAGAAAGAACGGCCAAAAAAATACTGGTTTTCGTACCGTTTACATAAATATCTGGAACCTTTGGCCATGAAAAACTGCGATGGTTTAATCAGCGTTTCAGCGGCTTATTTGGATACTTTGCAGCAGCGTTATCCACAGCTTAAACAAAAACCGTCAGCAGTAATTCCGTTTGGTGCTTTTGCGCGGGATTTTGAAATTGCGAAACTTAACATCGAAAAATGTCCGCCTTTCCAGCTTTTATCCCAAAAAATAAACGTGGTTTATGTTGGCCGCGGCGGTGCAGATTTACAGTTTTCTGTCGGACTATTTTTTAGGTCGATAAAAGAAGCATTGCAAACAGAACCCGAAGTATTCAGTCAGTTTGAATTTTATTTTATCGGTACAAGTTACGCGCCGAAAGCTCAAGCCAAACTCAGTATTTATCCAATTGCACAAAAGTTTGAAATTGAAAATCAGGTAGCTGAACTGACAAACCGAATTGGTTTTTACAGCACAATCAACACGCTTTTGGCGGCAGACGCGCTGTTTTTGCCTGGTTCAAACGATCTGGAATATTCGGCTTCAAAAATTTATCCTTATTTGCTGGCCGAAAAACCTTTGCTTGCTTTGGTCAATGCGGAAAGTCCTGCAAAAAACATTTTAGAAGAATACGGTGCCAGCAATATTTATACTTATAACGAAGCAATCCCCTTTACAATTATCAACTTTTTGAGAAAACTGACCAGCCACAATCTTCGAAAAGAAAAATACAATTCAAACACTATCAATAAATATTCAGCAAAAAACATGACTTTTAAGCAGTGTTTATTGTTTGATAAAGTTCTTGATAGAAAGGCCTAAAAAAAGTTTCTATTCCGATAAATTGATACAGAAAATTTGATTTGCGTTTAGCCATTATCACTTCGCACCCAATCCAATATTATGCGCCGGTTTTTAAGCTGCTCAATCAGCACAAAAAACTGGATGTAAAGGTTTTTTATACTTTGGGAGAAAGTGGAAAAAACCAGTATGATCCGGGTTTTGATCAAAAAATCAGTTGGGATATTCCGTTGTTGAATGGATATGATTATCAGTTTCAAAAAAATACTTCCAAAAATCCAGGCTCTAATCATTTTTGGGGAATTATAAATCCGGATTTAATCAAAGAAATTAAGTTTTGGAAAGCAGATGCGATTTTGGTTTACGGCTGGGCTTACCACGCGCATTTAAAAGCGATGTGGTATTTCAAAAACAAAATTCCGGTTTATTTTCGGGGTGATTCTACTTTGCTAAACAGAAAAAGCAGCCTTAAAAACAGTATCAAAAATCTGTTGCTTACGTTGGTTTATCGCCATACAGATCACGCGTTTTATGTTGGTAAAAACAGCAAAGCTTATTTTGAAAAATTTGGGTTGAAAAATAATCAGTTAACTTTTGCGCCTCATACAATTGATAATGACCGTTTTGCAAAAGATTATACAACAGAAGCATCAGCCTTGCGACAAAAAATTGGTGTTAAATCAGCGGAAATATTGATTCTTTTTGCCGGAAAATTAGAACCGGTAAAAAATCCGGAATTGCTGTTAAATGCTTTTGAAAAATTAAATCAAGTCAACACACATTTACTTTTTGCAGGAAACGGGCCACTTGAAAAACAATTAAAAGCTAAAAAAGAGTTGCTAAAAACAGCATCGCAAATTCATTTTACAGATTTTCAGAACCAATCTGCCATGCCTGGCATTTACCAGGCCTGCGATTTATTCTGCCTGCCTTCCAAAAGCGAAACCTGGGGATTAGCTGTAAACGAAGCGATGGCTTGCTGGAAAGCTGTGCTGGTTTCTGATCAGGTTGGTTGTGCAGCAGATTTGGTTTTTGAGGAAAAAAACGGAGCCATTTTTCAATCCGGAAATGAGCAGGATCTGGTTCAAAAACTTCAAAAATTAACTCAGCATAAAACTTTGCTGGCACAGTTTGGTGCTTCATCTTTCAACATCATCCAATCCTGGAATTTTGCGGTTTCTGTAGAGGCAATACAGCAGAAAATTCTAAGCCATGCTTGATCAAATCCGGCCAGAAAGATTTTTTATACTTTATTTACCCTGGATTTTTTCATGGTTGCTGAGTTCTTTTCCACAACTATCTTACTTTATGGCCTGGTCTGGCTCATTTATTATATTGCTTCTAACCATAAGCGGCTGGATAAAACCTATTCCTACCGACCGAAATTTGAGTGAGCAATTGATGCGGCCACTTTTTTTAACTCAGGTTATTTTTACTGGTTACATGAGTTGCTCAACCATTTTTTATTTTTTTAATCAGTTGGGCTATGAAAATTTTCATCTAACTAATCAACTATTTAAACCAGATCAGCATAAATTAGAAGCAATAGCCATCTGCCAGCGCTATTATTGTCTTGGCCACGCTGCTTTTGCAACCGGACTTTTGCTTTTCATGAAATATCCTGTTCAAAAAAAATACCAATTACAAAAGCCCGATATAGCCAATTTACTGTTGAATTTCGCACTGTTGCTGATTCCGGTTTCTATCTTTTTTATTTTTGTTCCGGGTTTGAATCAGTTTGCCATACAGTTTTCTACTTTAAGTTTTATTGCCGCTACCCTGGCCCTCGCTTTTGCCATTCCTTTACACAGAACTGGAAATATTTTGATTAGTGGCGGATTATTTGTTTTCAATTTTTATAAGTCATTTTTGTCCGGCTATAAAGAACCAATCATTGTGAGTATGCTCGTGTTGGGTATTTTTCTGTATCCACTATATAAACGTACAGTGCTACTGGTTTTTGTACCTGTTTTACTGATACTTTTTCTGGTTTTACCAACTTACAATCAGGTTTTCAGGCAAAACGCTTGGTCAGGAGACCTTTCTGCGGAAGATGCTTCTAAAGTTGCGTTAGATGCTGCCTTAAATAACTCATCAGAATTAGAAAGCAGCAACTGGACATTCTTGGTTTTCAGGCTGAGTGAGATAGATATGTTCATCAAATACGTGCAATCTACACCAAAACAGGTTGATTTTTATGGTTATAAAATGATGAGCCAAGCCGTTCAATCTTTAATTCCACGTGCAATTTGGCCTAATAAACCAAATACCGAAGATATCATCATGGAGCGCGTTTTTAATGCTGGCATTGCATCGAAGGAAATGAATGTTTCTGCCAAGCCTGCCCTGGTGGCAGATGCTTATTTATGCAACGGAGGTACTGGTATATTTGTTATTTTACTTTTATATGGTTGTGCGGCACAGCTGATTTCGCAAAAAGCAGAAAGCTTATTTGGCGGCTATTTATTTGGTTCGGCACTGATATTTTCGGGTTTGTTTCAGATGTTCTGGCGCGGATTAAGTTTCGAATTCTTGATTAATTCTGTTTTCTGGAGCTATATCAGCATGTTGGTGATTGCCCGTTTAATGTACATTTTACGTATTTTAAAGGTTGCCGAGTGAGGATTATCCAAGTTAGCGCTTCGTATAAACCGGCTGTAATTTACGGCGGACCAACCATGTCGGTTTCCAAATTAAGCGAAGAATTGTACAAATACGGAATCAAAACCGAAGTAATTACCACACTGGCGAACGGCAAAAAAGAATTGGATTTTTCAGCCGGAGAGATTACGATTATTGAAGACGTTCCGGTGCGCTTTTTTAAACGGATTACCAAAGATCATACTCATTTTTCTCTAAGTTTGATCCGACATCTTCTAAAAATCAAAAAAACAGCAGAACCAACAATTGTGCACATTCATGCCTGGTGGAACCTGGTTTCGATGTTTGCTTGTTTGATTGCACAAGTTAAAAATATTCCGGTTGTGATTTCTCCAAGAGGAACGTTAAGCAACTATTCTTTCAGCAAAAAACACAGTTTATTTAAAACCTGGATACATTTTTTAGCAGGTAAAAAATTGCTTTCCAAGTGTTTTTTTCATGTTACTTCCGAAGCAGAAAAAAAAGAAATCCTGCAACTCTTTCAACCTGAAAAAATCCAAGTTATAGCTAATTTTATTACACTTCCATCAAATTTAATTTCTAAAACTAATCAACAAAATCCAATTTTAAAATTGCTTTTTATGTCGAGGATTGATCCGAAAAAAGGTTTGGAAGTTTTGCTGAAAGCTTTAGTTGGAATTAATTTTCCGTACCATTTAACCATTGCCGGAACCGGCGAACAAGAATATATCAATTCACTCCAAAAAATAGTGGATAAAAACAGCATGCAAGCTTTTGTGAGTTGGATAGGTTTCCAAGATCAAAATTCAAAGTTCCAGGTTTTGCAAAATCATGATTTATTGATACTTCCATCTTACAATGAAAACTTTGGAAACGTAGTGGTTGAATCTTTAGCAGTTGGCACACCGGTTTTGATTAGCAATAAAGTTGGTTTGGCAGCTTATGTTGCTGCAAATAATTTAGGCTGGATTTTTGAAAATCAACCCGAAACTTTGAAGGATAAATTAATTAGTATCAATCAACACAAACAACAGCTAATTGAGATTAGATTACGTGCGCCAAAAAAAATAAAAGATGATTTTGCTGAAGAAAACTTAATTAAACAATACATCCAATTCTATCATCATATTCTAATAAATGCCTGATTATCAAGATTATAAATTTCCTGATGATGGTTTAAGTCACGCTCATCAGTATTTGCTTCCGGCTTTGCTGTCAATGTTGAATAAGCAACAAAAAATACTGGATTTGGGTTGTGGAAATGGTGCACTTGCTATTAAATTAATTAATTCAGGTTTTGATGTTTACGGAACGGATGCTTCTGAAGAAGGAATTAAACTTGCAAAAAAGAACTATCCAAACCGCTTTTATTTGCAGGATTTATCAACAGGAAAACTTCCTGCAGAATTAGCTGATACTGCTTTTAACACTATAATTTCGACGGAAGTGATTGAACATTTATATGATCCAAAAGCATTTATACAATTTTGCAAAGAAGTTTTATCCAAATCATCTTACAAACAACTAATTATTTCTACACCTTATAATGGCTATTTAAAAAATCTAACAATTGCATTATTTAACAAATACAATGCTCATCATAGTCCGTTGTGGAGCGGCGGACACATTAAATTTTGGTCGTATAAAACAATAAAAAGTTTGCTTATCAGTGAAGGTTTTGAAATAATTAAATTTAAAGGTTGCGGCCGTTTTCAGTTTTTCTGGAAATCAATGATGATCAAAGCTGAATTAAAATGAAGCCTTTTTCATTTATCATTCTTACTTTTAACGAAGAGATTCATCTTCCAAGATTGTTACAATCTGTTGCAAGTTTGGATGCGCCAATTTTTGTCTTGGATTCTGGTAGCACAGATGCAACTTTAGAAATCTGTAAAAAATACCAGATAAAAACAGCATTTCACTCTTTTGAAAATCATCCCAAACAATGGGATTTTGCATTGAAAAATTTTGATATTCAAACCAATTGGGTAATCTGTTTGGATGCAGATCAAGAGGTTTCTGCCGAGCTTCTTTTACAACTAAAAAACTTTAAAGAAGAAGATTTTGCTGATGTAAACGGTATTTACTTCAATCGCAAAAACATTTTTAAAGGAAAATGGATTAAACATGGCGGTTATTTTCCGTTTTATTTGCTGAAAATGTTTCGTACCAAAATTGGTTTTTCTGATTTAAACGAGAACATGGACCACCGTTTTATCGTTCCAGGAAAAACTATTATTTGGAAAGATGCTTACTTGCGGGAAGAAAATCTGAAAGAAAACGAAATTAGTTTCTGGATAGCTAAACACAACATTTACAGCGATTTACTGGCTCACGAAGAAGTAGAACGGTTACAAAAACTTCGCCATCAAACTTTGAAACCAAAGCTTGCCGGAACGCCCGATGAACGTACGGCCTGGCTAAAAAACCTTTGGTGGAAACTGCCGCGCTACTGGCGACCAACCCTTTATTTTTTGTATCGAATGATTTTCCAATTGGGATTTTTAGATGGTAAAACAGGCATCATCTTTCATTTTTTACAAGGCTTTTGGTTCAGGTTAATTGTTGATATTAAAATAGACGAGCTGATGCAAACTTCTTTTCAACACAAAAT